>NZ_CP097800.1:3625000-3925000 GCF_000612545.2 Streptomyces sp. PCS3-D2
AGCGGAGCGATCAACGACGACGGCTGGGACGCGGCCACCGCGACGGCGAGCCTCGGAACCGAAGTCTTCCCGTTCGTGGGCGAGACCCTAACGGCCCTCCGGGCCGCAGGTGTCGCCACGGGCATCGTGACCCTGCGAAGCCACCGCAGAGTCGGCTGGCTGCTGCCGCCGGACGTCGTCGACCTGATCGACACCGTCGTCTGCTTCGAGGACGCGGCCCCCAAGCCCGCGCCCGACGGGCTGCTCCTCGCCCTGCGGCAGCTCGACGTCGCACCGGAGGGCGCCGTGTTCGTCGGTGACACGGAGCTCGACGTCCACGCCGCCCGGGCGGCAGGCGTACGAGTCGTCGGGGCGGGATGGGGCTTCGCCGGTCCCGAGGCCCTCAGCCGGGCCGGCGCCGACCTCGTCCTGCCGCACGCGGCAGCGCTCGCCGACGTACTGCTCCTCCTTCTGGCGGGAGCCGCGCCTTCCCACCAAATCATCAAGCGATCTTGATGCCTGACCCGCTACTCTGGGTGGTGCAGCGCGCACAGGATGACTGCATCCATGTGGGCTGCTGCACCACCTGTGAGCAACGGATCAGGAGTCATGGTCTACACCGTGGGGGCGCGAGCTATCTGCGTCGAGCTGGAGAACTGAGAACCCTCAGTCCCTGTTCTCGGCCCGGCTCGGCGTGTGATCAACCCCCACCTCTCCACGACTCTTTCCGTGAGGGCCACACCACCATGCGCTCGACGCAGATCCGCTCCACCTTCCTGGACTTCTTCACCTCGCGCGGCCACCGCCAGGTCCCGTCCAGCCCGCTCATCCCCTCCGACCCGACCCTGCTGCTCGCCAACGCCGGCATGAACCAGTTCAAGCCCTACTTCCTGGGCGAGGTCACCCCGCAGTACCCCCGCGCCACCACCATCCAGAAGTGCGCCCGCACCTCCGACATCGACAACGTCGGCCGCACCAACCGGCACGCCACGTTCTTCGAGATGATGGGCAACTTCTCCTTCGGCAACTACTTCAAGGCCGACGCCATCGCCTACGCCTGGGAACTCCTCACCCAGGGCTACAACCTGGAGAAGGACCGCCTCTGGATCACCGTCTACGAGGACGACGACGAGGCCGAGCAGCTGTGGCGGAAGATCGGCGTCCCCGCCGAGCGCATCCAGCGCCTGGGCATGGAGGACAACTACTGGTCCATGGGCGTCCCCGGACCGTGCGGCCCCTGCTCGGAGGTCAACTACGACCGAGGGCCGGCCTTCGGCCGCGAGGGCGGACCCGCCGTCGACGGCGAACGCTACGTGGAGATCTGGAACCTCGTCTTCATGCAGTACCAGCGCGGCGAGGGCGACAAGAAGGGCAACTTCCCGATCCTCGGCGAGCTCGCCCAGCAGAGCATCGACACCGGCCTCGGCCTCGACCGCCTCGCCGCGATCCTTCAGGACGTCGAGAACGTCTGCACCACCGACCTGCTCATGCCCACCCTGAACATCGTCCGGGAGCTCGCCGGCCGCGACTACCCCGGCAACGGCGAGGAGAAGGTCTCCTTCCAGGTCGTCACCGAGCACGCCCGCTCGATCGCCTACCTCATCGCCGACGGCGTCCTGCCCGCCAAGGACGGCCGCGGATACGTCCTGCGCCGCCTCATGCGCCGGGCCATCCGCCACGCCCGCCTGCTGGGCATCGACCAGCCCGTCCTCGTCCCCGCCACTGCCACCGTGATCGCCAACCTCGGCGACGTCTGGCCGGAGCTCACCGACCAGGCCAACCTCATCGAGCAGGTCGTCACAGCCGAGGAAGATTCCTTCACCCGTACCCTCACGCAGGGCACCCGGCTGCTGAACGCCGCCATCATGCGCACCCGGGAGAGCCGCTCCGGCTCACTGCCGGGCGAGACCGCCTTCGAACTTGCCGACACCTACGGCTTCCCCCTGGAGCTGACCGTCGAGGCCGCCCACGACGCCGGCCTGACCGTCGACGAAGACCGCTTCGCCACGCTGCTGGACGAGCAGAGGAAGCGCGCCAAGACCGGCGGCAAGGCCAAGACCGCCGACGCCCTGCGCCGCCAGGACACCTACCGGGAGCTGTCCGCCCACCTGCCGCGCACCGGCTTCCTCGGCTATGAGCACCTCACCTCCGAGGTCACCGTGCTCGGCCTGATCTCCGGCGGGGCCGTCACCACCAGCGCCCCCGAGGGCTCCGACATCGAGTTCGTCCTCGACCGCTCGCCCTTCTACGCCGAAGCCGGCGGCCAGGTCGGCGACACCGGCACCCTGCGCACCGAAGACGGCACCCTGCTGCGGATCACCGACACCCGGTACGGCCTGGAGGGCTTCCGCGTCCACAGCGCCCGCGTCCTCGAAGGCGAGCTCCGCACCGGGGCGAGGGGCGAAGCCACTGTCGACGCCGACCGCCGCAAGGGCCTCATGCGCTCCCACTCGGCCACCCACATCCTGCACGCCGTCGTGCGCACCACCCTCGGCGACCACGCCCGCCAGCAGGGCTCCCTCGTCGAGTCCGACCGCCTGCGCTTCGACTTCGCCCACTTCTCCGCGGTCGCCCCCGAGCAGCTCTCCCGGATCGAGGCCGCCGTCAACGGCCACGTCCTCGACGACCCGGCCGTCCGCGCCTGGCACGCCGACCGCGCCGAAGCCGAGGCCGCCGGCGCCATCGCCCTGTTCGGCGAGAAGTACGGCGACACAGTCCGCATCGTCGACATCGGCGACTTCTCCCGCGAACTGTGCGGCGGCACCCACGTCGCCCACGGCTCCCAGGTCGGCACCTTCCGCCTGCTCAGCGAAGGCTCGATCGGTTCCAACCTCCGCCGCATCGAAGCCCTGACCGGCCACGGCGCCCTCCGCCACCAGGACACCGAGCGCCGCCTGCTCGACGAGGTCTCCGCCCTCCTCACCACTCGCCCCAAGGACGCCCCCGAAACCCTCCGCAAGCGGCTCGACGCTCTCAGCACCGCCCAGCAGGAACTCGGCCGCCTCCGCCAGACCGAGCTACGGAACCGAGCCCAGCAGCTCGCTGCCTCAGCCCGCCAGGTCGCCGGCGGCCGGATCGTCACCCAGAAGGTGACGGACCTCGGCCCCGACGAGCTGCGCACCCTGGCCGCCCATACCGCCGATCTCCTCAACGGCGACCACGCCGTCGTCGTCTTCGCCACCGGACACACCGGCAAGGCCCACCTCGCCGCCGCCGTCACCCGCAGCCTCCACGACACCGGCGTCCAGGCCAGCCAGATCCTCACCGCCGCCGCCCGCAGCGTCGGCGGTGGAGCCGGAGGCAAGGGCACCGTCGCCAGCGCCGGCGGGCGCCGCACCGAGGCCCTCGACCAGGCACTGGCCATCGCCACCGAGGACGCCGCCCGCGTCCTCAGCCGGTAGCACCAGACAGCCTGAGCCACCGTTGTCGGCGCCTCCCGATCGCGGGAGGCGCCGACACCCGTAGTCACCGCCCGCGTCCGCCCTCCACCAGCCCCTTCCGCAGGACCAGGCTGTCGTAGTTCGTCACATCCCACCGCCACGTCCCAACGGGCGTATAGCCGCGGCGGCGATACCAGCTGATCAGCTCGGCGGCGTCAGCAGAGGTGTCGATGACCACCGCATCGGAGCCCATCGCAGCGATGCGTTCCTCCGCCAACGACAGCAGCCACTGCCCAAGACCCGACCCCCGGTGCGCGGGGTCCACGGCCAGCTGCCAGAACGAGCCCGAGCCGTCCCCGGCCGGATAGCCCTCCGGAACCTCGTGCGAAGCCGCCAGCGTCACGGTGCCCACCAGCTCGCTTCCCTGCAGGGCCACCCAGCACTCACCCCGGCCCAGCCGGTAGGCCGTGTCCTCGGCCGACTGGTACGAGGCGAAGAAGACTCGGCCCTCAGCGGCATGGCCCGAGTAGGCACGGTGAAGTAGACGGGTCAGTGCCGCAACGGAGTCGCCTTGGGTGAACGGTCTCACCACGACCGCCTGCCGGCCGCTGAGCCGCATCGACGCACCTATGGATGGCCTGTCCACACGATCGAGTATCAGTCGTCGAGCGACGCACTGCCCGCTGAGCTGCTAGGACGCCCACAGGAATGTGACTCACGGCCCCGGCTTGAACATGTCGAAGATGGGGAGGTAGCGCGTCCAGCTGTGCCCGAACACGATGAGCATGACGAGCACGGCCCATGCCGTTGTGAGGTTCCCCCGAGATGCGGGGTGGGGTGACAGAGGGTCAGATGGGTCTCATGAGAGGAGCCCAGACGATGCCTGCCCCGAGAAAGTACCCGCTGGAGTTGCGTGAGCGTGCGGTCCGGATGTACCAGACCGCCGAGCCGAAGCCCGTGATCCGCCGCATGGCCGAGGAACTCGGCGTGCACCACGAGGCCCTGCGTAACTGGATCCGTCAGGCCGAGGCCGACGCCGGCGAACGAGGCGACCTGCTCACCACCGCCGAGCGCGAGGAGCTCGCCGCTCTGCGGAAGGAGAATGCCCAGCTCAAGCGGGCGAACGAGATCCTCAAGGCCGCCTCGGCTTTTTTCGCCCAGGAACTCGACACGACCCGGCGAAGGTACTGACGTTCCTCGACGAACGCGGTGATCTCGGTGTCGAGCCCGTACTCCGGGAACTGCACATCCCCTCCTCCACCTACTACCGCTGGCGCCAGGCGGTGAAGGAGCCGTGCGAGCGACGCCGCAGGGACGCGGAGCTGACGGGCAGGATCCGCCAGGTCCACGAGGAGTCCGGCGGCATCTACGGCTCACCCCGAGTGCACGCCGTCCTCAGACGCGAGGGCACTCGCGTCGGCCGTAAACGGGTCGAACGGCTCATGCGGGAAGCCGGCCTGGCAGGGATCAGCCCCCGCAAGTCCAAAGGCTTCACCCGCCGCGACCCGGACTCCGACCTCGCACCCGACCTGGTCAGACGCGACTTCACCGCCGACGGGCCGAACCGGCTGTGGGTCACCGACCTGACCATGATCCCCACCGGGGAGGGGCCGCTGTGGCTGTCCGCGATCCGCGACGCGTTCTCCCGCCGGGTCGTGGCCTGGGAAACCTCCGCCCGCGCCGACGCCGACCTGGTCCTCACCTCGCTGGAATACGCCCTCGCCAGCCGCGAGCCCGCCCCCGGCGAGCTCGTCCATCACGCCGACCACGGCTGTCAATACACGTCCGTGAAGCTCACAACACGCCTGGTCAGGGCCGGCATCCAGGCGTCCATGGGCTCGGTCGGCGACTCGTACGACAACGCCCTCGCGGAGAACCTGTGGATGGTCATCAAGACCGAATGCATCCGCAGCCGCGTCTTCGCCACACGTGCCGAGGCGAACCTCGCGCTCTTCGAGTACATCGACGGCTTCTACAACCCCCGCCGCATCCAGAAACGGCTCGGCTACCTCAGCCCCATCGAGTACGAGGAGAAGCACTACACCAACCAGGCAACGACCGAACAAGTGAACCTGAAACCACGTCAACCCGCTCTGACCAGCTAGTCAGCCACACCCGTACAGCGGGGGAACCTCAGTTGCTGCTGCGGCCGTGGCCATGTCAGGAAGCCCCAGGAACGACAATCCCACGACACCACCGGCGATCAGCAGGACTGCCGCTGCCACATGAACCAACTCGCGATCACGTGCGGGCTTTCGACCTTCCAGCGCAGTCTTCGGGAGAAGCGCCCCTATGTGGCCGGCGGCATACTGCTCGGCGATGGTCGCAGCCAGACCAGCAAGCTCTCCGAGGGCGACAGAGAGCTGCCCGTGGTCCAGTTCCGCCTCCGCCTCCCTCAGCTTGGCCACCACCTGGCCACCATGGGTCCTGAGCTCTCTCCGCCGGGGGGAGAACGGAGGCACCCTGCCGGATCGGCCATACGCCTGCATGACATTGGCCTCAAGCCGCCGGAGTGAGGCCGATACCTCCCGCAACTTGTGAGCCTTTGTGTCATGGCCAGCGGCGTACGCCTCGGCGCAGGCATGGATCACTGCCATGCACTCGAGTGTCAGAAGGTTGCGGACGAATACACGCCCGTACGGCCAGCTGCGGCCACAGACCCATGCGAGCACTGGGCAGGACGCGGCAAACACCCATGCCCATTTCGAGACAGGGCGATTGCTGATGTCGCTGGCCACAGCCATCGCGAAGTACATCACGACGCTGTAGCCCAGCATGAGGGAGGCGAGAAGCATGACGACCCACGGCGCCTGGCCTGCATGCGCTCTCCTGAGTGCGACACGCACACGGGCGGGTACAGGCCACCAGCCGTAGCCCAGGCGGTCAAGGTCCGCGCGCAGCCTGGCCATCTCGAGGTCAGTCGACCGCCGCAGACGCCTACTCCGCCGCGCCCGTAAGGCGCCCTTCAAAGTCATGGCCGTGAGCATGCCACCGAATACTGACAGGCAGGACTGCCTTCCGAGGATGCTCCCCAGCTTCCGGTCCGGTCGTCCACCACAGTTGCGCATCAAGGCCCCAGGTCAGCGACCTGGGGCCTCGCTCAGGGGCGAAGGCGTCCGTATCGTCTGCGCACCGTCATCCATCGGTGCGGATCTCCTGCCAGCGCTGCGCGACAGTGCTGTCCACGGTGTAGAAGAACTCCGTCTTGAAGTCGGGGCTCGGGCTCAGTTGCTCGATCCAGGTCATTGGCCAGTCACGGCCGTCAAAGTGCTTCTTCAGGTGGCGGCTGAAGGCCGAAAGCGCTCCTCGCAGGTGGGTGCGGTCGATGTCCAAGAGCTCGACAAGGCGTGTCGTGCTGACATAGTCACCAGGGTGCTCAGCCAACACATCCAGCAGCCTGCTCACGCTCTGCGTGGATGACAACCGAGTCTCGGCCAGCCTCCGGAGCACCTCGGCGGTCCATTGCTCGCCCAGCGTCTCACCGCCCGACACATCGCTCTCGACCGTCGTGTGGCCGGAGAGCTGGACGACGTACGCCTGGACCTCCGCCACGAACTGGCGAGGCACCGGAACGTACACGTATTCGCTGTCCTGCTGAAGCAAGGTTCCCCCCACTCGAGAAGCTGCACTGTCAAGTCTCACCCTGACATACAACCTGGACTCCGTCTACCCAGAGGGAGACTCCATATCTCACCGAGTCTCCTCTCGGCGGCTTCAAGCGTTCGTCCGGAGGCTCCGTAACACCCCCACCTGCGGGACCGCTAAAGATCGTTTGCGTGAGACGGCCCACCAGCTCCCGCGTTCCCGGCACCATCGGTCCATCCACACCGATGAGGGGACGCCTTGAACCTGGTCCGCACGACCGCCCAGCAGATGGTTCCGTACCTCGCACGAGCCCGATTACGGCTCGAATCCTGGCGCCTCCGCGCCAATCGGCGGATTATCGGCACCCGACTCCGCAGCCTCACCTCGTCACTCCAGGTACTGCAAGTGACGGAGCGGAAGCTTCCTCATACCCGGCGAGCACTCCAGGACACTCGGGCAACCCTCGAAACAGCCCCCTACGGCTCCATGGCCGTAACCCTTTGCGCCCTTTGGCTCGGCATGAGCCTGATCAGGTTCTTCGCAGCGGTCGTCCAGGACCTGGCTGCAGCACTCGGCATCGAGTCCGTCACAAAGGCCGCGAAGCACTTCCTGTGGGTTGTGCGCCCTGAAGCCGCGAATCAGCCCGTGCATGGATGGGACGCGTTGATCTACATGGTCACTGGCATGAGTGTCGTGATCACCCCTGTCTGGTGGCTTCTGAAGCGACGCCCAGCACGAGGAGCCGTCCTGCGACACCGGGCGACCATTCACACCGTGGAAGCGCTCAACCTCTGTGCCGAGGCCTACAGCCGGCAGCCCGGACAACGTGCCTCACAGCTCCGAGCGCTCGACCTCGGCATCCGTGCAACCGAAGACGCCATCCTGCTCGCCCACCGGTACACAGGAACCATGCCCCGCCGTTCTGCCAGGAAGGCAGCAGCCCGTGCGCATGCGGCACAGGTCGCGGGTGCACTCCGAGCAGAGTCGCTGCGGATCGACGTGGACCCGGAAACCGCGCTGCCTCGCTTGGGGACCATGTTGGCCGAGATCGGCGAACGGTGTGCGGAGGGCCGTGTCGGGTCCATGCTGCCAGCGGAATCCCTCGTGGACGTCGCACCCGTGTCCGCAGCACGCGCAACGGTCCGGGAGTCGATCCACGTGGCCGTGGTCATCATTGCCGCTATGACGGCCGCCGTCGGGGCTTCAGCTGCACTGCCCACGCTAGGAGTGCATGATGACCTGCGCCCATGGCTCATCGTGGGGTGCGCCGTGTTGGCAGCCATTCTGGTCGGCGGTTGGCACCGTGTGGGTCGACTTCTGGAACTAGTGCCGGGCAAGTAACTCTCTCGCTGGCTGAGGTCGCGGTGCGGAACGTCAATGTGCGGGTGTCCCCAGCCTCGTTCTGGCAATTTCACTGCGCCCGGATCGTCCACAGCAGCACTGCATCGTTATGCAGGGCATGGCACGCCGGCCATCCAGGCGGGCGGCACGTCCTGGAGGGACCAGGTCATGGCACATCCGATCCGGCTGAAGCGGTACTCGGTGGAGACCGAAGCCGGCTGGCACTCCTACTCGCTCGATGGCGACCTCGTTGCCTTGGTCGGCGCGGTCAACACGGGCAAGACCTCGTTCTTCGAGGGGGTCGCATACACCTTCGGGGCAGACCCAGTCTGGCCGGTCGCAATGGACCGTTTCGTACACCGGGTGGAGACCGAGATCTTCCTGGGCGGACAACATGTGCGGCTCCGCCGCAGCGTGCGTGGCGCAACCCGCCAGGTCGAGCTCCTCGAACCCGACGGCACACTGACCGAGATCCTGCCGCTCAAGGACGTGGACGACACCGGCCGCACCACCCTGTCCCACTGGCTGATGGATGCACTGAGCCTGTCCAATCTGCTGGGCACCGCACGCCGGGGAAAGAAGCCGGTTACCTTCAACGAGCTGCTCGACTTCATGTACGTACGGCAGTCGACCATCGACCAGAAGATCGCCGGCCATCGAGCTGACCGTCCCAGCGCCCTGCGGCAGACCCTTTTCGAGCTGCTCTTCGGCCTGTCCACCCCAGACCTCCCAGCCCTGGAGGCGGAGCTACGTGCCGTCAGCGACACCATCCGGCAGCTCAACCAGGACCAGGCCAGCATCTCCACGTTCCTCAATGCGTCGACCGCTACCAACCTCGATGCCATCCAAGCTGACATCGCACGCGCGACTGAGGAACACGAGGCCGCAGAGCGTCGGCTGAAGGTCATCGAAGCCGAACTGACTGCCTTGACCGGAGCCGCAGAACCCCTGCGCGCTGCCTTGCGGCAGGCCGTCGCTGAGGCGGAAGCCACGCATCGCCGTTCCAGCAGCGCACGCCGCGCTCTGTCCGACAGCGAGAGCAGCGTGGATCAACTTCGCAAGCGCTTGGAGAAGGCCCACAAGCCGGTACTGCATTGCCTTCACTGCCAAGCCGATCTGAGCCGGCGCACCTTGCCGGAGAACACATGCCCCCTGTGCACTGAGACGAACGTCGATCTTGCGGCGGCAACCACCCTGCTCCAACAGCAGCTGGACGCTGCTCGCGACCGGGTCGTCCAGGGCCAAGCGCGGGTAGCTGAGGCTGAGAAGGCAGCAGCCGCAGCCGATGCGCGCGTCGGAGATCTCCAGCAGCGTCTGGACGAGGCGACCCGTCGCCTCATCGCTCCGCATGCCGACCAGCTCGCCGATGCCCGAGTGGCTGTCGCCGAGTCAGCCGCGCGCCTACAGAGCCTGCAACGTCTGGTTGAGCCTCACCAGCGCCTGCGCACCTTGAAGGAGCAACTGCGGGAGGCCGAGGAACGGCGGGCCGAGCTCACGCAGGCGCGCAAGGATCTGATCGACAGCTACGCCGTACGCCGCAGCGACGTCTTGGACAGCCTCAACGACATCTTCGGTGACGTCGTCGCCGAAATGGACCTGCCTTGGTACGCCGGAGACGCCCGCATCGACCGCGACACCTACCTCCCCATCGTGGATGGACAAGGCGTCGAACGCCTCGGTGGAGGTACTCGCGCCGCGGTCACCGTCGGCTACCACGTCAGCCTGCTGCGGTACCTGCTCACCAACCGCGTCGGCGATCTGCCGACCTTCCTGATGATCGACTCACCGACCAAGAACATCGGCCGCAACGACTGGGATACCCGCTTCGCCCAGCGCATTTACAGCAGCTTCGTGGACTTCGTCACCGCCCGGGCTGGTGCCGGCATCACCACCGACCCGTTCCAAGTCGTGGTCGCGGACAACGACCTCCCGGCGTCTGTACGAGGCCACGTCCTGGTACACGACTTCGACCACGACCGGCCGCTAATTCCCGGTCTAAGGAACCCGCACGCAGCCGAACAACCATCCAACTGACCCCCCGCTGCTCAGCGCCCGGTATACCTCTGACACGCTTTCCCGGCGCCTACGCCAGACCAAAATTCCAGCCTGCGAAGCAACAAGGGTAGCCCCCGGAAGCTCAACCGCGCGAATTCTCAATCCGGCGAAAAACCCAACGGTCCAATCGGCCAGTACTATTTTCCGCAGCGACATATTCACCCGTCGGAAGAATAGCCAACTGGCACTTCTTTGCGATCAACTTCAGGCTCTGCCCAGATGAGGCAACGAGGCGGGTTTCCAACAGGCGGTTGCGCACGTCACTAATTTCAACACCCCTTGACTTTAGCCATGCGATCATCTCCGGGTCATCGCAACGCACCTCCCTCCCTTGACACAGCCGCGTTAGCAAAACAAATTCCTCCTCTCCGATGAAATTTGGACGCCACCGCTCTGTCGCCGAAGTCACGTCAAGCGTTTCATCACCAGCATTATGCACTTGAATTTGCCAGCCGCCTCTCCCATCGAGGATGGCAGCACGACAGCTCAACAGAGTCCTGGCGATCTCAGTCTCAAGATCTTCTCCCCAAACCTCTCCCCCAAGGCCGTACAGCTCATCCAGTCGCGTCCAAATGAACTCCAGCAACAGCCTCAGCGGGTTCTCCGGCGTCGAGAAGTAAAACGGCCACCACCCATCGATTAGAGGTGTCATGAACGGCCGACCATTGGCCTTAACGAGGGAGTATCCACCCGAAACGATCAATTGAGGGAAATTTGCCGGACCGAATCCATGCTTCCCAATATTCTGCCCAATGTAGTTCGACATCGACGATCGAAATGCTCGCTCGCTCTTAAATCCGTGCATCCCGAGAATGATTCGGACCGCAGAAATCTGTTCCAGGAGGAGGGTTTGAAGTACGGCATCCTCTTCGTAGGCGAGGGCGACAGGCCCCTCCCCATCCCAGGCCAACTTCCCAGTCATCTCCGCGAACGTTCTAACCGACGGAGCCATACTCCGATCGGGGTCGTCCGGCACCTCGTCATCGCCTTGATAGTAGGCGTGCTCGATCTGAGCGACTGAATTAAGCTGAGCAAACGCATCGCGAAGCTCGGCCGAGTGGAGATTCTTCTTAACTTCGACAACGGCAATGATGTCTTTAACATGCCACACATAAGAGTCGGTATATGGGATCCTTTCTCCCTCGCCCCGAACCACCATGCAATCAAGTTGGCCGGACATGCTTCCGCGACCGTCGCGAGCAAACCCGGATACCACCTGCAGACCCAATCCGACCGGCAGGGCGCGGTTCAATACGTCTGAAGACAGCCCCTCATACATGTCTCCAATTGTGGGAGCATGCCTTACAGGAGCATTGTCGAGTTTAGGCAGCTCGTCTCGAATAATGCCCGACAGAAGGTCGGAAATCGTGCGAATCACTAGACCTCACCCACAAGTTGACCCAACTTACGCGCCCGAGAACGCCATCGAAGGAATTCCCTTTTAGCCAGCGGCGCATCAAAACAAACCACCAGCGCACCCCTGTTCCCGTAGTCCGCTCCCACTCCACCTCGGCCGGGACACTTCACAGCCTGCCTTCGGCGACTACCAAGTACTGGGGCCTACGCCTCGCCCCCTTCGGACAGGCTCGACGGCGACCTCCTGAGCGCGCAGGCACGCCGCTGCCGGAACACCCCGCCTCATGTCACCGACCTCGCGAAGGTAGGGGATGCCGCCGTGGCCCGAGCCCTTCACACGCGACTGCTCCACTGGGGACGTCACGAGGGGCCGTGCCATAACGTGCCAGTAGAAGCGGGGACCAGCGGTCAACACGGGGTGTCAGAGCCGGCGGACACCACACGATTGCGAGACGTTTCCGCAGGTCAGGCACCACTTATGCACTCCGAGTCCGGGTGATTCCCAAGCTTATAGCGCGGGTTCGATTCCCGTCATCCGCTCTTGAGAGAAGGCCCAGGTCAACGACCTGGGCCTTCTTCGTTGTCTAGACCTATGAGCGCCGCCGTCCCTCGGGTCCAGCCAAGCCCCGAGCAAACGTCGAGACGTCCTCAACGACCTTCGACGTAAGGAGTCTCCCAGCGGGCGATGTCGGCCACGAACTCCTGGTAGGAGCGATTCGTCCCGTTGGGTTTCGCCAGCAGGCCATGCTCCAATGCCGCCGCCACGATCTCAGGCCCATCACTCTCTCTGAAGCGCGGACTGTTGAGGGCGCCTTCGAGGTCCTCTTTCGGAGTCTGGCGACGCCCTGTGTCCTTCCCCAGCCATGTTGCCGGGATTTTCCACGAGGGTCGGTAGAGCGTAAACGCCTTCGGAAAGAGAAGGAGCCATGCTTCAGACTCTGCGGCGGCAAGTGCATAGACAGACGCGGAGGCGCCGGTCGCCTTCGCCAGCGCCTGCGAGACAGCAGTTCGCGCAGTGTCATAGGCAGGCCCAGGGCAGGAATCCATGTCCTCGTGGACAGCGATCCCAACGAATTCTCCGCCTTTCAACCGGGCCTTACCACGCGCCTTGCTCACCAGGATTCCCGCTGCAGTTGCCAGGTCGGCACCCGACTTCTTCCGCAGCCGCACGGGGTCGGTGATCTCGGTAAGAGTGACTGCGTGTGCAAGGGCAGGGTGTGCAGCCTTGATGAACGCCGCCAGCATGCGACGATCGTTCGCACTCTCGCCCGCGAGCACGACCACACCGCGACTCACAGACCTGGGTATCCGTTGGCGACTCACAGCTCGTCCTCCGTCAGGTCGCCGCCCAGAACGCCCGAGAACCACAGCTCACCAAGGGGCTGATCACCTGTCTCTGCAACGATCGTCTCGATCTCATCTGTTGTCAGAGCAGGGATGATGGAGGCACCAGCTTCATCTCGATCGCAGACGACGAACTCGTGAGGCTCCAATCGGTCCACGAGCGCTGGCGAATGGGTCGCCACGATGAACTGCGTTCGGCGGGACGCCTCCCGCATACGCTCAACGATGAGCTCAAGTGCTTGCGGATGCAGACCATGGTCGATCTCTTCGACACACGTCAGTGCCGGAGGCCGGGGATCGTAAAGCATGGCCAGGAGACCTAGAAGACGCACCGTTCCAAACGAGGCGTCGGCAAGCGGCGTCGTACGACGCAAGCCGCGTTCATGAAGTACCACTGCAAGTCGATCTGCGTAACCTCCGACTGAGGTTCCCCCGCTGTACGGGTGTGGCTGACTAGCTGGTCAGAGCGGGTTGACGTGGTTTCAGGTTCACTTGTTCGGTCGTTGCCTGGTTGGTGTAGTGCTTCTCCTCGTACTCGATGGGGCTGAGGTAGCCGAGCCGTTTCTGGATGCGGCGGGGGTTGTAGAAGCCGTCGATGTACTCGAAGAGCGCGAGGTTCGCCTCGGCACGTGTGGCGAAGACGCGGCTGCGGATGCATTCGGTCTTGATGACCATCCACAGGTTCTCCGCGAGGGCGTTGTCGTACGAGTCGCCGACCGAGCCCATGGACGCCTGGATGCCGGCCCTGACCAGGCGTGTTGTGAGCTTCACGGACGTGTATTGACAGCCGTGGTCGGCGTGATGGACGAGCTCGCCGGGGGCGGGCTCGCGGCTGGCGAGGGCGTATTCCAGCGAGGTGAGGACCAGGTCGGCGTCGGCGCGGGCGGAGGTTTCCCAGGCCACGACCCGGCGGGAGAACGCGTCGCGGATCGCGGACAGCCACAGCGGCCCCTCCCCGGTGGGGATCATGGTCAGGTCGGTGACCCACAGCCGGTTCGGCCCGTCGGCGGTGAAGTCGCGTCTGACCAGGTCGGGTGCGAGGTCGGAGTCCGGGTCGCGGCGGGTGAAGCCTTTGGACTTGCGGGGGCTGATCCCTGCCAGGCCGGCTTCCCGCATGAGCCGTTCGACCCGTTTACGGCCGACGCGAGTGCCCTCGCGTCTGAGGACGGCGTGCACTCGGGGTGAGCCGTAGATGCCGCCGGACTCCTCGTGGACCTGGCGGATCCTGCCCGTCAGCTCCGCGTCCCTGCGGCGTCGCTCGCACGGCTCCTTCACCGCCTGGCGCCAGCGGTAGTAGGTGGAGGAGGGGATGTGCAGTTCCCGGAGTACGGGCTCGACACCGAGATCACCGCGTTCGTCGAGGAACGTCAGTACCTTCGCCGGGTCGTGTCGAGTTCCTGGGCGAAAAAAGCCGAGGCGGCCTTGAGGATCTCGTTCGCCCGCTTGAGCTGGGCATTCTCCTTCCGCAGAGCGGCGAGCTCCTCGCGCTCGGCGGTGGTGAGCAGGTCGCCTCGTTCGCCGGCGTCGGCCTCGGCCTGACGGATCCAGTTACGCAGGGCCTCGTGGTGCACGCCGAGTTCCTCGGCCATGCGGCGGATCACGGGCTTCGGCTCGGCGGTCTGGTACATCCGGACCGCACGCTCACGCAACTCCAGCGGGTACTTTCTCGGGGCAGGCATCGTCTGGGCTCCTCTCATGAGACCCATCTGACCCTCTGTCACCCCACCCCGCATCTCGGGGGAACCTCAGACTTGCTCAAATTCGATGGCATCCAGTTGAGGAAGGATACGACGAGCATCTCGCGTTAGAAGTTCCCAACGGTCCTCATCCGCACTGAGCTGCACCAGAAACGCAGCCAAGTTCTCGGCATGGGAGTCCAAACGGCCAGCCCTGATCGAGCGGGCGCGAGTCGGCTGTCGAGCGGCGGTGACGTCCACATCGAAGACCCTGAAAGAGGACAAACGGTCCGCAACCCGCGCAACCTCTTCCCCGCCATCCGATCGCCCCAGCCGAGGCAAGGTAGACAGACCACTACTCAGTCGCTGGATGCCAAAACTTCCCCCATCAGACTCACGACCAGCCCTCCTGTCTACGACACGGGCTTCTTCTCCGGAGATCGTGATGCGCCGGCCTCGGCCCTGTGTCCGCTTGAACTGGAAACTCTCCTGGCGTGACAGCGTGTAGGAGTCGCGATTACTGGGCGCGGACCGTCTGCGAATGGTCAGTGAGTACTCATCCGGAGCCTTGACGCTCGCGTGTGTCGTCCAGTCCGCCTTGAGCCTGATCGCCATCGATGTCGGCGGCTTGTCGCCGCCCCAGAAGGCCACCTCGTCGAATCCCCCCCGCTCATCAAGTGCAGGCTTGAGGTCAGTCCGGATGATCGCGGCCAGGAAGTCGAACACCTTGAGTACGTTCGACTTGCCCACGCCATTAGGGCCCACCAAGACGGTGAGCGGACCGAGTGGGATCGTCACGTCCCGAAGGCTGCGGAAGTTCTCGACATGTAGCTCTAGAAGGCGGCCGGGCATGAGATGAACCTATCGGGTATCAGATCGTCGGGTTGCGTAAGTGATTGTCCTGAGTGGCTCGCAAGCAGCAAGGCCAGGTCTCCCGCCTTCATCCCTGTCACACATCGCCAGCGGAGCAGATGACGGCAGTGGTGATCCTCCTCGCAGCGTAGGCGGTGCCACTGACTCGGCCATCCGCCTTACCGAGTCGCGTAGCTGCCCGGTCCAGCGGGGATCGGGCGCAGATGCAACAGGTGGTGGGGCAGTACCTCCTGCCGTCACGCGCCTGGACCTTCGGGACAGTGCAATGATCGCCCACCCAGCCGTCGACGTCTGTAGGGCAGAGCCCACACTTCTCGACCACGACTGTGTCTGCGCACGGACCCCATGCCGCGCAGCAAGCAAGGTAGAGAAGGGAACGACCCCGGCTACTGGGGTTCGCATCTCCCGTCACCCGATCGGTGTGAGGACAGACCGGAGACCAGAAGTCCCTCACTCCGGGAAGGAGCCAAGTGAGTGCCTTCGACCCGTGCCACAACGTGCCAGTAGAGGCGGTAAACAGCGGAGAACAAAGGCTTCGGCAAGGAAGCCGATACGGCGGGCCTGACGAACGTCGTAGCAGCTCAGACGGCGTGTGGACCCCGAAGTGCCGGGTGATTCCCAAGCTTATAGCGCGGGTTCGATTCCCGTCATCCGCTCCACGACAAAGCCCCAGGTCAGCGACCTGGGGCTTGTTTGTCGCCTAGGCCTCTCAGGGGCCCGCGCGCCATGCGCGCGGCCCAACTCGCAGGAATATCCTGCCCACAGCGCCTTCGCATGCCACCGGCACCCCTACTCCGCGAGCCGCTCAAGGCGCCGCTCGACCTCGGTGGAGAGGATGGCCGGCAGGTCGCCCACTCACCCACACACCAGCCGTTGGACTTGGTGTCGCCCTCGACGCAAGGTCTTTCCTTTCGGACGAGGCCCTTAATGACAAGTAGTTCTTGCGATTTATCGGCGTGGGGTCCACACTGCTCCCATGACCGATAAGCCCCGCGCCCGAGCTCCGCAGGCCGCCCTGACCGACGCGCAGAAGCTCGAACTGGATCGGGCGAAGAAGGCCGCCGACGATGCCGTCGCGCACTTCCGTGAGACCGCGGGGCGTATCGCCGTAGACCTCGGCCGCGGCGGAGCGCCGGCCGTCGCCAGGCACATGGAGTGGACACCCCAGTACGCGTCCACCCTCGCCGCCGCCTACAAGGCCAAGCAGGCCGCCCAGGGCAGCGAGACTGAGGAGGTGGCGGCATGACGACCGCCCCCAGGCCGTCCGGCATCCCGCCCATGCCCGAGCGGAACACGAAGGCGTTGCGCACCGCGATCGCCGAGCACACACCGCAGCTCCTCGCCGACTTCGACGCCCACTGGAAGTGGGCCATCGGCGACGCGCACGACATCGCCCCGGTACCGGCGTTCCTCGCCCAGTGGTGGGCCGAGTTTGCCATCGCCCGCGATCCCTCACTCGACCGGCACATCCACGACCTGGAAAGCCGGGCAGCCGACGCGTCGACGAACGCCGAGGCCACGCAGTTGCTCACGCAGGCCGCGCACCTTCGGCGCGAGGCGGGGAAGGCGGAGCCCGGCCAGTGAGCGACTTCATGGGGCCGCCCTGGCAGATGGACTGGGTCGATACGGCCCGGACCGCCCGCGACTCCCTACCCAAGCCGGTACGCGACCTGATCGACGGCATCCGAGCCGAACTGGTCACCGTCGAGGACCCCTATTTCCGCGGTACCGACAACATCCCAGATCTCCCACCCGGCTGCCGTATCGCCCCGCTTCGGTCGACGGTGCCGAACGGACTGTACGTCTGCTACTTCGATCACGGCCGGGGCTGGATCCACTACACGTTCACCCGCCGCACCGCCGACCCGCAGATCATCGTCGAGGAGGTGTTCTGGCAGTGACCTGCGACAGCACCCTCGCGCATCCAGCTGGCGCGGAAGCCGTGCCACAACGTGCCAGTAGGGGCGGTAAACAGCGGTCAACAAGGGTCGCACCGAAGCAGCCATAACGGCATCGTCAGCGGTCGTATTCGCAGGTCAGGGACTGTGCGCCTACCCAAGTACCGGGCGATTCCCAAGCTTATAGCGCGGGTTCGATTCCCGTCATCCGCTCCACGACAAAGCCCCAGGTCAACGACCTGGGGCTTGTTTGTTGTCCAGACCTTCCGGCGTCCGAGCTGCCCTTCGCGTGCCATAGCGGCCCTCACCGTGCATCAGGTTGGGCCCAGCCCCGTACGCAGCAGGTCCAGGAAGACGGTGGCGGCGGGGCTGGAGGGGCCGTCCGTCCGCCAGGCCACGGCGACCCGGCCGCGTAGCCGCGGCTCGGTGATCTCCAGCGTCCGCAGCCCGAGGGCCGACGCCGCACCGGCGGGGAGGGCCGGAACCACCGCCACGCCGAGACCGCGGGCGGCGAGCTGTGCAAGGAACAGCGGAGCGGCCGCCTCGAAGGCAATGCGGGGCCGGAACCCCGCCTGCACGCACGCGCGGTCGAGCACTCCACGGATACCTGTGCCACGCGGCAGGCTGATCAGCGGGCGATCGCGGAGCTCGGTCAACGGAATGCTCGTGCGATCCGGGGGCATGAGGGCGGGGTCGTCCGGGGTGACGGCTGCGACCAGGGGTTCGTCGACCAGGACTTGGATGGAGATGCCTGGCGGGGGCTCCTCGTCCGCGAGTCCGATCACGGCGATGTCGAGTTCCCCTCGGTGCAGTGCGGTGAGCATCCGCTCCGAGGTGTCCTCGATCAGAGCGATCTCCACCTGGGGGTGGTCCTCGTGGAATCCGGCCAGGACGGCCGCCAGGCCGAACTCGTGGGCTGCCGCTGCCGCACCCGAGACGAGACCGAGGTTGACGTGCCCGCGCAGCAACCCGGTGAACTCGTCCGCGGTCTGCCGAACCGCTTCGACGGCGGTGAGCGCGGCCCGCGCGTACGGCAGTACGGCCTCGCCCACTTCCGTCAGGGTCACCGACCGGCCGGAGCGGTCGAGCAGCGGGTGCCCGAGTTCCTTTTCGAGCTGGCGGACTTGGGCACTCACCCCCGGCTGAGCCAGGTGCAGACGGGCGGCGGCGCGGGTGAAGTTGGCTTCCTCCGCGACCGTGACAAAGTACCGCAACTGCCGGATGTCCATAACTGATCATGCTAGTTGCGAGACATTCAAACTCTTGGACTTATGGCGGGCCTGCCGAGAGCCTTGAGGTCATGGGGAACACGACTCGCACGACTCACCGCAGACCAGCCGCGGACATCAGAGCCGCGATCGCTGCCGAACGCCGCGAGCTGGCCGCCATGCTGGATGGTCTGCCGGCCGCGCAGTGGGACGCGCCGACCCTGTGCGGAGGGTGGCGGGTACGGGAAGTCGCGGCCCACATGACGATGGGGTTCCGGTACTCCATCCCCAGGATGGCGTGGGAACTGATCAGGTCGCGAGGCAACCTCCATCGGATGACCGACCGTTGCGCCCACCAGGACGTGGCTGCCCATTCGACGCGTGAGCTCGCCGCATTGCTCGCTGACAACGCGGACCACCCTTGGAGGCCGCCGGTCGGCGGGATCGAGGCGGCCTTGGGCCACGACGTGATCCACGGCCTGGACGTCACGGTCGCGCTGGGCCTCGGCCGCAGGGTTCCCGAGGATCGCGTGCGCATCCTCCTGGAGGGCGTCAGCCCCGGGACCCTCAAGTTCTTCGGAGCCGACCTGGCCGGCATCGAACTCCGCGCCGACGACCTCGACTGGTCCTTCGGCACCGGAACGCCTCTGTACGGCGCCGCACAGGATCTCCTCCTGGTCGCATACGGCCGACGGCTCCCCGCAGGGCACCTCCGCGGCGAACCGGGCGTCCGCTTCCTTGCTGCGGAAGCGTGACGGCGGCACGCCTGACCGTCGCCCGTCCTCCTGCCGGTGACGCAGGCCCGGCACCGCCCCGCCTCGACCACTCAGAGCCGTCGACCGGACCAAGCCACACAGGCACCCGTCCACTGGAGCCAACGAACATGCGCATCCGACTCCTTCAGGGACTCGCCCTCCTCTCCACCGGCCTCCTCGCCGGCGCGTTCGGCTACGGAGCGGCCAACCTCGTCCCCACCTTCAACGCGGTACCGCTCGACATGCGGCTGTCATTCCACGCCGAGCTGATGAAGATGAACGGCATCACCATGCAAGCGGCGATGGCCGTGTCGACGCTGAGCTCCCTGGCTCTCGCGGCCCTGACCCGCGGACGTGCCCGGCTGATCGCGGGTACGGCAGGTCTGCTGACCCTCGCGTCCTTCCTGATAACCCGGTTCGGCAATGTGCCGATCAACGGCCGGATCAAGGAATGGGCGCATACATCGGCGCCGGTCGACCACACGGAGATCCTGCGGCGCTGGGAACTCTTCAACAACCTGCGCACGCTCACCGCCGTTGCCGCATTCGCTCTGCTGATCGCCCTCTCCCCAAGGCAACCGCCGACTGACCAGAAACAGCCGCGGACCACCTCCGGACCACAGAGGAACCACTGAACCGCTCTGACCGAAAGCCTCCTGCAGAACGCCGATCAAAGCTGGTGCAGTGGCGGCACGACCAGGACCACGGCGAGGAGGCGTGGCCTCATCCGCGGGAGCGCCTGGGTCTCGAACCATCCGCCGGAAGGGAGCATGTGACGGCGAGCCGTGCCGGGGGTGGGATCCCCCAGCTCCGCCGGGTCAATGCCCAGGTTGGCGAGTTCCACGATCTGGTCGGCGACGGCTTTCACCTCATCGCGCACAGCCTTCGGGAAGCCGACCTCATCCTCGGCATGGAAGGCGTACTCCCACACCCAACAGTCGTCGGTCACCGGGCGGCCTCGCCGGCCGTACGGATACCTGCCTCGGCGGCGGCGGCATTGCGAATCCGGCTGATCTCGGCGGCGACGTCGCGCGCCTCGGCCAGGTCGGTGACCTCTCCGGCACGGGCCTCCAGCGCGCGAAGCCTGGCAGCGGTCTCCGGGTACCGGGCAATGGCGACCTCGACAGCCCACGCCTCGGTGAAGGTGCGGAGGGGAACGGCGGACACCTCGGCACGCGCGCGGGCCGTGCTGGCCGCGCGGTCGCGGTCGAAATCGGCGAGCAGCTGCGGGGCGACCTGGGCGAGGGCCGCGCGGATGGCCTCAGGCTGAGCGGGCGGCTGCGGGATGGCGGACGGCTGGGGCGCGGTGCTCATGCGGCTTCGACCCTCTCCTCTTGATCCAGTGCGCCCGCCCGGTAGGCATTGGCGAGGGCGGTGACGTGCTGGCGGGACCAGCCGACGCGGCGACCAACCGCCGCCTTCTGCCCGTAGCGGTCAGCGGAGCCGATGCGACCCGCCGTGTGGTTGAGGTGAGCCTGCGCCCGCGCCAGGGCCTGCTCGGCCCGCCGGACGGCCTTGAGGGCCTCGTCCAGCTCGGTCTTCTCGTCTACGGTCAGGGGGTCGCTCGTCGCTCGCACACCCCGAGCATAAACCGTCACCTTGACCTGACGCTATGAGACCCTCTGGAAATGCACCCAAGCCGAGGGACGACGTCTCGTGAAGACGACGGGGCGACCGCTGCTCTGTTTGGATGCCGAGGCGCCGCTGCCATCCACCCGCGCCGCGGCGCCTCGAATTCTCGCTCCCACTACCACCAGGCAGTGGGAGTGGAGGAGCCAGTCACGGCTGAGCCATGTTCGCCGGCTCAGCGGACCGCCGGTTCCAGCAGAGTGAGGGTCGTGTTGTCGAGCTGGACCGGCACGCCGGTGGGGAGGGTCAGGACCGGGTCGGTGTGGCCGAACTCGAACTCGGTGACGATGGGGAACGCCGTGCCGTGGCAGACATCAAGCAGGATGCGCTCCAGCTGCTCCCGCTGATCGTCGGACCATAGCCGCGGCCGGCCCAGGACGAGTCCCTCGACGCCGTCGAGCAGGCCCGCGTGGCGCAGCTGCCACAGGTCCCGGGCCGCCTGGCCGGGGCCGTAGCCGTTGTCGTCGGAGAATTCGAAGGCGAGGACGTGGCCCTGGTAGTCAGGCAGCCACGGCGTGCCGAGCAGTTGCAGCGCGCTCGGGACGCATCCGGCAAGCAGGGGGCCCTGGGCCAGCCCCGGGCGCAGCACCTTGCGCGGGGGTGCCGGGACGGCGTCGCGCGGGCGGCTGTCGTCAGCCCAGTCGACGAACTCCTCGATCACCTCGGATGCGGTCGGGAACCGTCCCGTCCAGCCCTGCATGGTCAGCTCGGCGAAGGAGCCCACAGTGAGCTCGGGGGTACCGCCGTTCTCGGCGAACTGGGACAGCAGCGCCGGGCCGTAGAAGGTCGTGGCGCCGGTCCGGGCGTACAGGGCGTGGTGCAGCACCGTCGCGTCCGAGTAGCCGCAGAGCACCTTGGGGCGTGCCCCGAACGCCTCGTAGTCGATCAGGGGCAGCAGTTCGCAGGCGTTCAGGCCGCCGATCATCCACAGGATGCCCTGGGTTCCGGGGTCGCGTACGGCCCGGTTGAACTCCTCCGCGCGGGCCGTGCGGGACTCCGGGCAGAGCCCGGGCTTCGGGGACGAGGTCACCACGGTCAGGCCGGTGCGGGCCGAGAGATCGGCCGAGCCGCGGACCACCCGCTTCGGGAAGACCTCCCCGCCGCGCCAGGACGGGGACACCACGGTGACCGTGTCGCCTCCCTTCAGCCGCGGCGGACGCAACCGGGTCTGCCGCAGACGGCGGGCCTGCCCCTCGGAGACACCGTAGGTGGAGCGGAGTTCCGCGTCCGTGGTGTGCGGGTTTCGGTCCAGCAGGAAGAGCGCGGCGCGCAGGTTGTCGGCCATCGCCCTTTCCCTGCGCCGCCGTTCGGCGCGCAGTACGTCGAACAGCTGCCGGGTGGCTCCGAACCGGGTCAGCAGTTGTTCGCCTCCTTCCACGCCGAGCGTGCCGTCGAGCAGGTCCAGCAGTCGCAGCACGAACTTCCGCACCACCGACCCGGGGCCCTTGCCGGAGAGCCGGGCGCCGTCCTCCACGAGCATGGTGACGGCGCGGAAGAGGTTCACCGCGTCGGCGGCGGCCGCGTCCGGGAGGCCCGCCCTGGTGGCCATGGCAACCCGGTCGGCGATCTCCGGCAGGGAGAAGGGGTTTGGACCGTACGGGATCGCGGCGGTGACCTCGGTGCCGAATCCGACCTCGGCGTACCGGCGTTCGCCGTTGTGGACGACGATCAGATTGGACAGCGGCTGCCAGCGCGGGCACCGGCAGTCGGGCCGGCATTCGGGTTCGCAGCCCACGTCCGGGCGCCGGTAGTAGTAGGTGATGCCGCGCCCGGTGAGCGGGCTGTCGCTGCCGTACGTCCACCGCGTGCCGACGGTGGAGTCCGGCAGGACGTGCAGAATACCTCCGTGGCGGGCCGCCGCCTTGCCCACGGAGTCCTGGAGGTCGGTGTCCCGGGAGTCGATGAGGATGTGCAGCCGGTCCACCGGGGGGTGGCCGAGCGCGGCGAGGGTCGCCAGGTGCGTGTCCTCGGAGATCCGGTCGAGGTCGTCGGGGCTCTCGACGTCGGCGAGCAGGCCGACCATGCCGAAGGCGAACAGCCAGGGGTGCTCGCCGTGCGCCCGGAAACACGGCTGGTAGTGGCAGATGGATCCGATGCGACCGCCACGGGCCAGGGCCCGCTTGTACGGCGTGATGGTCGCGTTGACGAAGGTCACCGACGAGTCCGCGTCAGTGAGCCGGGCCGCGGGGGTCAGTTCGTATCCGCGCTCCGTAAGGGTGTCCAGGAACGCGGTCACCACACCCCGGGTCGCCGAGCTCCCGCCCACGGACGATGCGGTTGCGAACATCCGCTGCCGAATGGCCGGTTGGCACGGCGGCGGTGCCGTCCGCGTCGAATGAGGGGCGACGTCAATCATCTTCGTCTTCCTTGATCGGTGATCCACCCTGAAGAGAGCGCTTACCGCCGGCGCCCAGCCGCCCCGGGGACTCGGGGCGCGGGCCGGGATCGGTGCCCCCGGCCGTTCCAGCATTCGCCAGCGAGCGGGCGGCGGACAGCGCTCCGCTGTGGCACCTACTCCCCTGGCAGCTTGGTGCCCGGAGCGCAGCCGCCCACGATAAATGGATGAATCGGAAATAAATGGGCATTTCACTGTCAGGCTTATGCCATCATCAGCTGCGCGGGCACGGCGGTCCGGCGTTCGGTGTTCGGGGACTCGGCATCGGCGAGGACTGCCCGACGCGCCACGCGTGGAACTCGTCGAATTCGCCTGGGCCTGGGAGTTGTTCGGGTCGGTACGGCACCGATGTCCGCAGCCCCGCCCACGGGCCCTGCCTGCCCCACACCCGTACGCATCATTCCCCAGGAATCAGGCACTCCATATGATCCGAACATTCACCAGCGATGAGATACGGGACACGTTCCTGGAATTCTTCGTCGAGAAGAACCACACCAGGATCGACTCTGCGTCGGTCATTCCAGTGAACGACCCGTCTCTTCTCTTCATCAACGCCGGTATGGCGCCGCTCAAGCGCTATTTCCTCGGCGAGGTACTGCCGCCCGCGGCGGACCTCTGCAATGTCCAGCCGTGCGTGCGAACCAACGACATCGCCGATGTCGGCGACCGCCACCACCTGACGTTCTTCGAAATGCTCGGCAGCTGGTCGATCGACAACTACTTCAAGGAACGCGCCGTCGAGTTGGCTTTCGAGCTGCTCACCGGGCGCTTCGGATTCCCCGCGGACAAGCTGTACGTCACCGTCTACCAGGGCGACCCGGCCCTCGGCCTGCCGCCGGACGACGTATCGGCCGCCGCCTGGGAACGGGTCGGCATCGCCCGCGACCACATCGTGTACCTCGGCGAGGACAACTTCTGGTCCACCGGCGACACCGGCCCCTGCGGCCCGTGCACCGAAGTGTTCTACGACACCGGCGCCGAGCACGGTGAGGAGTACCGGCCGGGCCTGGAATTCGACACGAAGAGCCGGTACATCGAGATCTGGAACGCCGGCGTCTTCATGGAGTTCGACAAGCAGCCGGACGGCCGCTTCGAGCGCCTGCGTTTCCCCAGCGTGGACACCGGGTCCGGACTGGAGCGCATGGCCATGGTGCTCCAGGGACATGACTCGGCGTACGAGACCGACCTGCTGGCCCCGATCGTCCGGGCGGTCCGGGAAGGCCTGGGCGGAGCGGCGGCCTCCGAGCGGGACGTCCGGATCGTCTCCGACCACATCCGGTCCTCGACCTTCATGCTGAGCGAGGGCGTCGTACCCTCCAACGACGGCCGCGGCTACATTCCGCGGCGCCTGCTGCGCAAGGCGATCGCCGTGGCCACCCGCAGCGGCTACCACGAAATCGACGTGCCCGAGCTGGCGGGGGTCGTGATCGACGGGCTGAAGGGCGCCTACCCCCAGCTCGGCCGCAACCGGGACCGCACACTGGAGCTGCTCGGCCGGGAGCAGCGAGACTTCGGCCGGGTCGTCCGGCGCGGCCTGGACCAGCTGTCCGGGCTCGCCACCGGCCCCGGGTTCCGGATCTCCGGCGAGGAAGCCTTCAACCTGTACGCCACCCAGGGCATGCCGGTGGACCTCATCCGCGACTTCGCCGCGGAGCAGGGCGGTTCGGTGGACGAAGCGCGCTTCACGGAGCTGTTCTCGGCCCACCGCGAGCTGTCCCGAGGCGGTACGGGCAAGGCCGACGCCGGTGATCCGAAGGGCGCCGTACGGACCCTCGCGCCCGAGTTCACCACGGCCATCGGCTCGGTCACCACGGAGTTCCTCGGCTACGAGCGACTGGAGTCCGAGTCCCGGGTCGTCGCCCTGGCCGGCCCGGACGGGCCCGCCGACAGCCTTGGCGAGGGCGAGCAGGGCCTGGTGGTCCTGGACCGCACGCCCTTCTATCCGGAGGGCGGCGGCCAGGTCGGTGACACCGGCACGATCACCGGACCGGAGCTGTCCGCAGAGGTGACCGACACCCGCCGGATCGGCGGGCACCACGTGCACGTCGTCCAGGTCTCGAAGGGCGTGCTGCGAGTCGGCGACACCCTGGACCTGTCCGTGGACGCGGCCCGCCGCCGGGCGACGATGCGCAACCATTCGGCGACCCACCTGCTGCACGCGGTGCTGCGCGAGGTGCTCGGCGACCAGGTGCGGCAGGCGGGCTCGCTCGTCGCGCCCGACCGGTTGCGGTTCGACTTCGAGCATCCCCGGGCGCTCACCGAGGAGGAGGCCGACCAGGTCGAGCGCCTGGTCAACGGCCGGGTGCTGGTGAACGCCGGCCGGGACGTGCAGGTGAAGCCGTACCAGGACGCGGTGCGCGACGGAGCGGTCGCCTTCTTCGGCGACAAATACGGCGACGACGTCCGGGTGGTCTCGTTCGGGGACGTCAGCAGCGAGCTGTGCGGCGGTACGCACGTGTCCGGCACGGCCGAGATCGGCCTCTTCCGGATCGTCGGCGAGGGCAGCGTGGGCGCCGGCGTCCGCCGGATCGAGGCGGTCACCGGTGAGGCCGCACTCGCCTACACCCTGGACCGCGACCGGACCCTCAAGCAGCTCGCCGGCCGGCTGCGGGTATCGGCGGAGCAACTGCCCGCGCGGATCGAGGCACTCGCGGCCAAGGAGCAGAAGCAGGCCCGGCAGACCCGGATCAGTGCGCAGTCGCTGGCCGCGGAGGTCCGCGAACCGGGGTCCGGACGACGGTACGTCCTGCTCGTCGATCCGCCTCTGGACCCCCAGCAGATGGCGGACGAGGCCGGCCGGCTCGGCGAAGAGCTGAACGCCGTCGTGCTGTTCCTGCTGCCGGACGGCACCGGGACCCTCCGCATCGGCGTGGGGGTGCCGGCCGCACTGGGCGGGCAGGGCACGGCCAAGGAACTGCTGGAACAGGTGCTGACGGTGACCGGCGGCCGGGGCGGTGGCAGCGCCCGGTTCGCCCAGGGCGGCAACATCACCGTCCCCCTGGCCGAGGCCGCGGCGGCCGTCCGCACGGTGCTGGAGGACGCTTCCGCATGACGGACGGCTGCCCGTAGCCGGGCGGCGGGCGCACAGCGCGCGCAGGGCCTCCCACCCGTGGGTACGGGTGGGAGGCCCTGGCCGTTGTCCCGGGCGCAGCACCGGCACGGAGGCCGGTACGCGAAAGCGAGGGTTCCGGGTGGACCGCCGATGACGGCGGTCCACCCGGAACCCTCGCGACGCAGGACAACGGTGTACGGATGGCAGAGGTCAGAGCCCCACGGCGACTCGTTCCCACACCGTCCTGCAGAACGCGGCCGACCGGTCGGCCGTGATCCGGCCGACGGGCCGTCCCGCGGTCCACTCGGCGAATGCCGCGATGGCCTCGGTGAGGGTCACCCGGGCGATGCCGGCACCCAGGCAGAAGTGGTGGCCGGCCCCGAAGGACAGGTGCGGGCGGTCCCGTTCCCCCTCCACCGGGATCCGGAACCGGTCCGGGTCCACGAACACGGCGGGGTCCCGGTTGGCCGCGGCCACCACGAGGGCCACCCGTTCACCGGGCCGGATGGTCGCCCCGGCCACGTGGATCGGCTCGGTGGCACTGCGCGGCACGAAGTGGAACGGGGCGTCGTACCGGAGCGCCTCCTCGGCCACCTGACCGGCGTCGATGCGCCCCCGGTGCAGCCCGTCGAGTACGTCCCCGGCCTCGTCCAGGAGGCTGACCAGCGCGGAGCCGAGGCTCGCCGCGACCGGCTCGATGCCGCCGGTGAGCAGCTGGGCGTACAGGGCGGCGCCCTGACGCGGCTCCAGGTCGAGGAAGGCCTGGATCTGCGGGGGGCCCTGTCCGGCCCGGGCCATGGGCAGGATCACGGTACGCAGGTAGTCCTGGAGTTCGCGGATCGCCGCACGGGAGCGGGGCGCCCGGTCCGGTTCGCACTGCGGTACGCCGATGAACTCGATGATGTCGGAGGACCAGGAGAGGACCGACTCGCGGTGCTCGTCGTCGATGCCGAGCAGCCGGCAGGTCACCGACACGGCGAGCGGATGGACGAAGCGCCCGAGCAGATCGGTGGTCCCGGGATCGCAGTCGGCGAGCAGCTCCCGCGCCTCCCGCGCGATGCGTTCGCGCAGGGGGCGGACGCCGGCGGGGCGGTAGCCCGGGCCGGCCGCGGACCGGATCCGCGTGTGTGCGGGAGGGTCGGTGAACATGGGCCACGCGTCGAAGAAGTCCACCACGTCCTGGATGCCGGCGCGGGCGGAAACGTCGAGGTCCCCGAAGAAGCCCGCTCCGATCCGGGCCGACAGCCGGGAGTCCCGGAGCAGGGCGTTGACCTCGCGGTAGCCGGTGGCGTACCAGCATTCCGTTTCGGCGTCCCACCACACCGGCGCCTGCTCGCGCAGGCGCCGGTAGTGGGGGTGGGGGGCGCGGGCGAACTCCTCCGACAGCAGCGACAGCGGCTCGGCCGCCAGTGTTGCGCGCATGATCAGTTCAGCTCAGCTCGATGCCGGGTCATCAGGCCGGGCGGCGGCTGACGACGAAGAGGTTGTTGCCGCGCGGGGCGATGCCCGGGGTGGTGCGCAGCCGGTTCTCCATCTCGAAGATCCGGTCGACGTTGTCGTCGGCCAGGATGTCCACCAGCTTCTCGGTGGAGCCGTGCAGCTGGGTCTCCTGGTAGCCCGGGTAGATCAGATTCGGGAAGCCGGAGACCACCGCCAGCTCCAGGCCGGCGGCCGCGTGCATCTTCTCGATGCGCTCGAGGTCGAACAGGTGCATGTCCGGCATCTGGGTGGTGAAGCGGCCGCGGCGGCCGAGGGCCTTCTCGGCCTCGTCCAGGTTGCCCACGCTGATGTTGAAGAAGGCGGTGTGCCAGACGCTCGGCAGGAACGACACGAGCAGGCCGCCCGGGTTGAGCAGACCGGCGATGTCGGCGATGACCTTCTCGGGGTCGGCGACGAAGCCGAGGACGTTGTGGAAGTTGAAGGCGAGGTCGAACGTCTGGCCGTCCAGGGTCTCGGAGACGTCGGCCAGGTCACCGCGGACGAACGAGACCCGGTCGGCGAAGCCGCGGCGCTGGGCCTTCTCCTCGGCGACGCCCAGCATTTCGGCGGTCAGGTCGAAGGACGTACCGCGGCTCGTCGGCGCCTGCTCGGCGAAGAAGGTGGTCCAGCGCCCGGTGCCGCAGCCGGCGTCCAGGAAGCGGAAGCCCTCGGGCAGCCGCGAGAGCACCTCGTCCTTCAGGGCAGCGGCCAGCAGCCGGTCGGACAGCATCCAGTACGGCTGGAGGTCGACGTCGTCGTAGGCCTCGGCCTTCACGGAAAAGTAGTCCTGGACCTCGGCGAGCAGGGTCTCGGTCATGAAAGGTAACTCCTCTGAAGGTGATGCGTTGCTCCGGCACGGCCCGCCGCGACACGAAAAGCGAAATGCCCGACGCGGCACCGCAACGGCACGGTCTGACGGCGCGGGACAAGAAGGGCACGCGGAAACTCGGCGAATCTTGCGCCGAAGGGGCCCTGCCGAAGGATGATGGCGTGAATGTATCCCCGGACTTGTGCGGCAATCAACGACGGAATCCGTCCCGGGGCAGGCACCAAGCTGCCACGAACATAGCTGCCACCCATATCACTTGGCCCGCTGAGACCGCGCCGACATATTGGTGAGCGGGGGAATCGTCCTGTCTCCGACACCGGGACCATTCGCGACATCCGTGCGCGACGCTCCCTCCCGATCACTACGTATGCCAAGACGGCGCCGGAGAACCCACGAGATCCTCCGGGCGGCCGGTCTGCCAGCGAACAGGAAGAAAACATGAGCCTCAAGAACGACTTCTCCCACGGCGGATGGCGTCCTTCGGCGGACCGGTTCCTCGAGATCGTGGACCAGCCGCTGTTCCGGACCCTGGTCGACCTCCAGGACCTCGTGACCACCCGGACGACCTCCTTCTGGAGCGAGCGCGGCGTCAAGTCCGTGCACCTGCCGATCACCACGAACAGCATCTCCAGCCCGATGGGTCTGGGCAGCGACTCGCTCCCGGTGGAGATCGACCTGTTCGGCGAGCGCACGTTCCTGGCCGACTCGATGCAGTTCATGCTGGAGTACGGCTGCCGGCTCAGCCGCAACGGCGCCTGGTACCTGATGCCCAGCTTCCGGGGCGAGGACGCGGACGAATCGCACCTCAACCAGTTCTTCCACAGCGAGGCGGAGTTGCCGGGCGGCCTGGAGAACTGCATGGACGTCGTCGACGCGTACGTGCGTTCGCTCGCCGCCGGTGTCATGGAGAACCTGTCCGAGGAGATCCGTGAACTGGCGGGCTCCACCTCGCACATCGAGCAGATGCTCGCCCTGGACACCTTCCCGCGCCTGACCTTCGACGAGGCTGCGGCCCACCTGGGCAACGACCCGTACGCGGTGGAGCAGCACGACGGCTGGCGGACCCTGACCCGGCACGGCGAGCGCCGGCTGATGCAGGAGATCAGCCCGGTGCTGTGGGTCACCCATTTCGACCACCTGTCGGTGCCCTTCTACCAGGCGTACGGCGACGCGGAGCAGCGGACCGCGCTCAACGGCGACCTGCTGTTCGGCATCGGCGAGACGGTCGGCTGCGGTGAGCGCCACGTGGACGGCGCCCAGACCCGCGCCGCCCTGGCGCACCACAACGTTCCGGAGGAGTCCTACGACTGGTACGTGCGGATGAAGGAGGGCGCGCCGATGCACACCTCCGGCTTCGGCCTCGGTGTCGAGCGCTGGTTCATGTGGGTGCTCAACCACAAGGACATCCGCGAGCTCCAGCTCGCCCCCCGCCTCAACGGCGTGGCGCTCACCCCGTGACCCGACCGCCTTCCTGGCGCGGGGCCGATCTCACCACCAGGATCGCGGAACTGGCCTCCGAGGTGCTGGAGGTACCGATCGGGTCCGGCACCGACCTGGCGGAGGCCGGGCTCGAACCGAGCGCTGCGATCCGGCTGGCGGCCTGCGTGTACGAGGAGTTCGGCCTCCGCCTGTCCGTCGCGGACATCTACACGGGACGGACGCCCGGCCGCATCGCGGCCGGGCTCTGCCGGCCGGGGGCGGGAGGCGGAGCCCCCGCCCCCGGCCGGCACCTTCCGCACGTGGGAGCGGAGTCCGGGCGGCCCGCCGATGTCGTGTCCCTCGCCTATACGGGCACCGGGGACCTCGGGATCGACCCGGGCCGCCTGACCACGGCGCTGAAGATGGTGGCCGCCCGCCAGGCCGCCCTGCGCACCCCGCCCGGCGAGGCGGGGAACGACGCCCACCGATCCGCGGTCCTGCCGGACTGGGACCGGCTGGGCGTCGACGTCGTACCCGTGCCGGACGCCGGTTGGGAGGCCCTGCAGCAGGCCCGCGACCTCGCCGCGGCGGGAGCCCTGGAGGGGCTCGACACCGTCCGTGGCCCCCTGGTGCGCTGCGCCCTGTACACCTGGAACGGCGGACGTCTGCTGGCCGTCCATCTGCACCGCAGTGCACTTGACCCCTGGTCGCTGGACGCCTTCGAGCGCGAGCTCGAGAGCGCCTACGCGGCCGCCCGTCCCTCGGACCCCGAGGACTCCGGACGGGCGGCCTGCGCCGTCCACCCGTCGGCGGGCGGCACCGAGCCCCGGCCCGCGGTGGCCGACTGGCAGCAGCGGCTGGCGGCGCTTCCCCCGATCGCGTGGCCGGCCGGGGCACCGGACGGAGACGAGGACGGCGGCGCCGACGGCGGCGAGGACCGCGGCGACGTGGTCGAGTGGGCCGTCCCGGTCGACGACGTGCTGCTGGGGCGGCTTCGTGCGGCGACCCGCGCCCTGGGCGTTTCCCTCACCTCCCTGGTGCTCACCGCGTACGCGCGTGGTCTGGCGGAGTTCACCGGGCAGCAGGAGTTCCGGGTCGGCCTGGTGGTCTCGGGCCGGGTGGAGCCGTGGCAGGAGCCGACGCTCGGCCGCCGGGTGCTCACGCTCCTCGTCCAAGTGCGGGGCGTACCGGGCGAGTCGCTGGTCTCGCTGGCGCGGCGTTGTGACCGGGAGCTGCTGTTCTCGGTCGACCACGGGTGGTACGGCGACACGTCGGCACCCCTGCTCCAGGCGACCCTGTGCGTGGAACCGGGCGAGCCGGCCAGGGGTTTGCGTCTCGGCACGTCGCTGCTGGCGCCGGCACACCTGCCCCGCTCCGCCCCCTCCACCGACCTTGCCGCGGAGCTCTTGCGGGCCGACCGACCCGGCGGCGCGCGGCAGTTGATGTTCACCGCGGACCCGTCCCGGATCGGGGCGCGGGGCCTGCGCCGGCTCGCGGATGCGATCCGCACCGCGCTCATGGAGCTGGCCGCGGAGGCCGTCGCCGAGGTCTGAAGCGGGGGCAGGACTTCGTCCTGCCCCCGCTTCGGACCGCTTCATCCTGCCCCGGCGTCAGACCGCTTCGGGCTGCAGCGTCGGCTCCGCGGGCTGCGCCGTGCCGGACAGCCGGAGCACCCAGGCCAGCAGTGCGGTGGCCGCGGTGGTCACCGCCGCGACGAGCACCCAGGTCCGGGCCATGCCGTGGTCGGCGAGCAGACCCGCGGCGAACGGCCCGGCGGTGAACCCCAGCGAGGTGGAGATCCCGAGGAGGGCGTTCGCCCGCCCCCGGTCGGCGCTGGTCGCGGCGGCGTTGACCAGGGTCGGCATCGCCATGGAGTAGAAGGCCGCGCCCACGGAGGCCACCGCCACGCCCGCACAGATCGCGGTGAGCATCACGACCCGGGACCCGGTCTCGAGCGCCCCGAGCAGCACGACCCAGAACACCATCCAGGTCAGCGCGGCGATCGCCAACGACACCCGGTGCGGGGTGCGCTTGACCACCGGCATCAGGGCGATCTGTGCGATCACGGCGAAGGCGGTGTCCGCCAGGCATATCAGCGCGATGTCCGAGGGGCGGACGTCCGAGAGCGCGACCAGCACGGCGGGAATACCCGACTCCAGCTGTGAGTAGCCGATGGCGAACATCAGGAAGGCGACGAGCAGCGCCGCGAGCAGCGGCCCGTTGGCCAGCACCCGCAGGTAGGAGGACTGCCGCCCGTGCTCTTCCGGCTGATTCACCGGGGCCGACAGGCGCTTGCCCGCGACGACGGTGATCAGCCCGGCCAGGACGAAGGTGATGGCGTCGGCCAGATAGACGACCTGGAACGTCCACAGGTGCTCGATGCTGACGACGATCCCGGCCAGGATGCCGCCGATGCCGAGCGCCGCGTTGGCGACACCGAAGGAGAACCCGAACACAACCGGGTGCCGGTCGGCTTCCACCGCCTCGGCGAACAGCCCGTGCCAGACGCTGGTGCCTCCCACGCCGAGCCCGAAGACCGCCCCGGCCGCGAGGGCGTGCCAGGGCGCCGTGACCCACGCGTACAGTCCGGTGCCGGTCGCGGCGAGCAGCAGCGCGGTGAACACGATGCGCACGCTGCCGAACCGGTCGGCGGCCCAGCCGGCCACCAGCCCTCCGGCGAAAGCGGTCACGGAGGTGAGGGCCATCGCGCTGGTGGCGACGGAGATCCCGAAGCCGCGCCCCTGGACCAGATAGATGACGAGCAGCGGGAGGACCAGGCCGGACCCGAAGGACGTGACCGCTCTGGCCAGCAGCAGCAGCTTCGCCGGGGCGGGCAGCTCCCGGAAGTCCTGGACGACGGTCATGCTGCAGCCCCGTCGGCGGGCGTCGTCTCGAGGACGAGGGCGGATTCGAGGACGAGGACCCGCTCGGTGAACTGCTCCTCGCTGTCGGCACCGATGACCAGGGTCATGCCGGGCGCCAGGCTGTTCGTCCAGACGACGTCACCGACACGGGCGGTCCGGTCGACGTCCAGGACGTACGGGAACGCGCTGATCTCGGCGTCCGCGGGCTCGCGGGTGATACGGCCCGGCGTACGGGGGGTCAGCATGACCCAGCCGATGTACGGGTGGGGCGGCTCGGACAGCGGCTGCGACCGCCGGTCCGGGCTGACCAGGGACTCGGCCCACACCTCGCGCAGGTCGGCCCCGCGGGCCCGGAAGGCCTGGGTGGTGCCGCCGCCGCCCGGACGGGTGGCGATCTCGGAGAACCACAGGCTGCCGTCCGGGGAACGGAACAGCTCGGTGTGCGTGATGCCGTCGGTGATCTCCAGCGCCTCGTTGACCCGGCTGTGCAGTTCCTCGACGGCCGCGTACAGCTCGGGTTCGCGGGCTGCGGGGAGCTGGATCGCGCCGTTGAGGTGGCCGGGGTCGTCGAGTTCGATTCGGGGGCGCAGGTACCTGCTGACGGCGAACTCCCAGGCCTTGCCGTCCACCCAGACCGCGTCGACGTGGAACTCCTCGCCGTCGATCATCTGCTCGGCCATGAATTGACCGTCCGCGGCGTTCACCGCGAGCCAGGCCTCCAGTTCCCGGGCCGTCCCGACCCGGGCGGTGCTGACCACCCCGGCACCGGCGACGGGCTTGACCACGGCCGGGAATCCGATCTCCCGCTCAACATGGCGGGCAGCCGCCCCCGGGTCGCCGGACGGGACCGTGGTGAAGCGCGCGGTGGGCACGCCGAGCCGCCGGACCGCGGTCTTCATCGCGCGCTTGTCGCGGACCTGGACACTCTGGACGATGGTGGGCCGGCCCAGGCCGAGCAGAGCGGCCAGGTACGCCGCGGCGAACTGGCCCCGCTCGCAGACGCTCAGTACCCGGTCGAAGGCCAGTCCCTCCTCCTGGAGACCCGTGACGAGCAGGGCCAGTTCGTCCATGGCCTCGAAGCTGTCGATCCGGATCAACCGCTCCAGCCGGCCGGTGATCCCGGGGTCGAGATGGCGGTGCTCGGCCTCCCAGGCGTCGATGAGCAAGACGACGTCCACGCCGCGGGACAACAAGGCCTCGATGGCGCCCACTTCCCAACGACAGACCAGATACCGCATGAAACACCTCGTGCAATCTTCCGTGGGCGGGACCCGCCGATGCCGCCCCGGACAGGGAGATGCATGCCGCGGATTTCTCTTCCGATACCCCACCCCTACAGATATGAATTCCGTGGATAAATTGTCGTGGCGGGATTATCGGGAACTCAATCGATCCGCCGGGCAGCTTGGAGACTGGCACCTTGATGTCACCTCACACCGCATCCCTACCCTTCCGATCAGGGATGATCACACTCTGTGACGACCTTGGACATGGCAGCACCTGCGGGCTACAGTTCCTCGGCGGTGCGACGCCCTGAATCGACCACCCAGGGCTGAAGAAAGAGAATGCAAATGATCTTGGAGCGCCTCGGGGGCGATGCGGCGGATTCGACGGATTCGACGGACCCCGTACTCGAATGCCTCGGCCTGACCCGGCTCGCGGAGTCGATGTACCAGCTGCTGCTCCAGCGTCCCGAATGGGACACGCCCGAGCTGGCCGTGGAACTCGGCAGCACCGAGGAGGCGGTCGAGGCGAGCCGCGCCGAGCTGGCGGGGCTGGGCCTGATCTGGCCGTCCCACGAGAACCCCGGCCGCATGGTCGCCATACAGCCGAACCTGGGCCTCGGCGCGCTCATCGCCGAGCGGGAGGCCGCGCTCCTGAAGGAGCAGCACGAGCTGCAGCAGGCACGCACGGCGATGATGAACCTGATGCGGGAGCGGGAGGCCGCCCAGGGCGCCCGCGAGACCGGCGAGATCGAGTACCTGCGCAGCCTCGACTCGACCAGGAACCGCATCGCCGAGCTCTCCAAGGACGTACAGTCGGAGATCCTCGCGCTGATCCCCAAGGCCGGGCTGTCACCCGAGAGCCTGGAAGCCAGCCAGAAGCTGGACGGCGAGGTACTGGCCCGCGGGGTGTCGCTGCGCACCCTGTACCTGGACAGCGTCCGCAACCACCCCGCCACCCAGCAGTACGCGGTCTGGCTCACCGGTCTCGGCGGTGAGATCCGCACCGTGCCCACCCTGCCGATGCGCATCATCGTGATCGACCGCAAGACGGCCATCCTGCCCATCGACCCCAAGGACAGCCGCGCCGGAGCGGTGCTGATGCGCGAGGAAAGTGTGATCGCCGCCGTCATCGCCCTCTTCGAGCGGCTGTGGGAATCGGCACTCCCGCTCGGCACCTCGGGGCAGCGCGACGACCAGGGCCTCACGGCGCAGGAGCGCGAGCTGCTGCGCATCCTGGCCTCCGGGCTGACGGACGAGGCGGCGGGCAAGCGGTTGGGGCTCTCCCTGCGCAGCGTCCGCCGGGTCATGGCGGACCTCATGACCCGGCTGGAGGCGCGCAGCCGCTTCGAGGCCGGGGTGCGCGCCGTGGAGTGCGGCTGGCTGTAGCCGAAGGCCGACGGCGCCGGACCCCCTGATCGAGGGCCCGGCACCGCACGGGCTCACGGCCTCGCGTTCAGCCGGCCGGTGCCGCACCGGCCGCCGCGTGTACCGGAACCGGGCGCATCCAGCCATGGGGGTCCTGCTGGACGCCGTACTGGATGGCGGCCAGCTCGTCCCGCAGCATCGTGGTGATCTTCCCCGGGCGCCCGTCGCCGATCCGGACACGCCCCTCTGCCGTGGTCACTCCGCCGATGGGCACCACCGACGCGGCGGTGCCGCAGGCGAACGCCTCCGTGACCTTCCCGTCGCCGGCCGTCAGCTCGTCCAGCGCGACGGGCCGTTCGACGACCCGCACGCCCAGGTCCGGCGCGATGCGCAGCAGGCTGTCCCGGGTGTTGCCGGCCAGGATCGTCCCCGAGAGCTCGGGAGTGACCAGGAGTGGAGCGCCGTCCTCGTCCCTGGTCACACAGAAGAAGTTCATCGCGCCCAGTTCCTCCACCCAGCGGCGCTCTTCCGCGTCCAACCACAGCACCTCGTGGCAGCCCTGGGCCACTGCCTCCGCCTTGGCGGCCAGGCTGCCCGCATAGTTGCCGGCGCACTTGGCCGCCCCCGTGCCCCCGCGGGCGGCACGGATCTGGTCGCTCGCGCACCACACTTCGATGGCCTGGTAGCCGTCGGCGAAGAAGTGGTCGACGGGGGAGGCGATAACGGCGAACAGGTACTCCAACGCCGGCCTGACGCCCAACGAGGGCTCCACTGCGATCATGAACGGGCGCAGGTACAGGCTCTGCCCGGGCCCGCGCGGCACCTGGTCGGCGTCCGCCCGGACCACCGTCTCGCACGCCTCGACGAACAGCTCCTCGGGCAGTTCGGGCATGGCCAGACGACCGGCGCTGCTGTTGAAGCGCTCCGCGTTGGCCCCGGGCCGGAACAGGGCGAGTGAGCCGTCCGGCTGCGGATAGGCCTTGAGCCCCTCGAAGATAGCCTGGCCGTAGTGCAGGGCCATGGCGGCGGGGGACAGGGCCAGCGGACCGTGCTCGGTCAGCTCCACGCCGGACCATCCCGCCCCGTGGATCCACCGTGCGACCGCCATGTGCTCCGTGAAGTGCCGGCCGAAGCCGAGCCCTGCCGTGCTCACCCGGCTCACTGCCCCATCACGTAGGACGGCAGCAGCGCTGCCTCCAGCTCCGCGGCCCGCCGGCGGAACTCGGCCTCGCTGTCCGCGCCGAGGACCAGCAGCGTGCACCAGACCGAGGGGTGCAGCTCGCCTATCTCGGAGCCGACCGGGCGGCTGCGGACTGTCTTGAGCACGTACGGGAAGCGGGAGATGAGTTCGTCAGACGGATCCTCCAGGATCCGTCCGGTGCCGGCAGGCGCGAGGTTGATCCACCCGATATAGGGGTACGGCGCCGTCTTCACGGGCAGCTCCTCGCCGGGCTCGCCCAGGGCCGCGGCGATCCACAGCTCCCGCAGGTCAGCACCCTGCGGCCCGAAGCTCTCCGGGATAGCGCCGCCGGCGAAACGGGTGGCCATCTCGGAGAACCACAGCTCACCGTCCGCTCGCCGGAAGATCTCCAGGTGGGTGATCTCGTCGGTGATGCCGAAGGCGGTGTTGATGCGCTCGTGCAGATGCTCGATCTCCTCGTACAGCGCGGCCTCGCGGTCGCGGGGGAGGAGGATCGAGCCGTTGTCGCGGCCCGGCGTCGTGACCGTCATCCGCGGGCGGAGGTACCGGCTGACGCCGAAGACCCGCGCCTTCCCGTCGGCCCAGACCGCGTCCACGTGGTACTCGTCACCGTCCAGGACCTGTTCGGCCATCAGGAACTTGACCGTCGCGTCACGGCCCGCCTCCCGCAGGGCCTCGGTGAGCTGCGCCGCGTCCTCGGCCTTGAAGGTGTCGACCGAGCCCAGGCCCGCGGCCGGCTTCACGATGACCGGGAACCCGAGCTCCTGCTCAACCTGCCGCACCGATCCCTCGATGTCCCGAGTGGACAGGGAGACGTAGCGGGCACAGCGGATGCCGGCCTGCTGGGCGCGGTCCTTCATCGCGCGCTTGTCCCGCATGAGCACGGAGGTCTCGACGGCGGGCAGCGCCAGGCCCAGCAGCTGTGCCAGGTAGGCGGCACCGAACTGGCTGAACTCGGAGAGGCTGAGCAGCCGGTCGATCTTCACACCGTTGGAGCGGATGTCCACGGCCAGCTGCGCCAGCTCGTCGAGGGCGTCGAAGCTGCGGATCACGTAGTGGCGGTCGACCCGGTCCAGCAGCTTCTGGTCGATGCCCCGGTTGGCGGCCTCCCACTCGTCGAATACCAGGGTCACAGAGGCGCCCCGGTCGAGTACGGCCTCCAGCGTGACCCGGTCCCATCGGCACACCAAGACATTCATTTGCTTCTCCCTACGTCCTTCTCGCGATGCCGGATCAGTCCCAGTTGAGGCTTCTCAGAGGGGCGGTGGCCACGCCGGCCGTGGTCTCGGCCGACGCGGAGTTCACCGTGTCCCCGGTTCCGAATTCGGCCGCCCCGAACGCGACGGCGATGAGCGCGACAAAGACGGCAACGGCATTCCTGACACACTTCATGTGCAGCTTCCCCCGTGGTTCACTACCGGTATTCGGCCGGATCGTTTTGCGTTCCGGCCCGATTTCCCCTTGTGGTGATCCTGCATGAGGAGCCGCGGCGGGCCCAAGGGATGTAGCTGGCAGCATGGAGTCTGGCACCTTGGTGTCACTCTGCTGCGGGCCCCGCCCAGGGGCTCGGCGGTTGCCGGGACCCGCATCGTTGCCCGTGCTCCCGCGGGAGATGCCGACATCCGTAGCCGAGAACTGCGCCGCCCGTGCGTACGGCAGCGCGGCGTCGCCCAGCTCCGTCAGGGTCACCTACCGGCCGAACCGGTCGAGCAGCCGGTGCCCGAGTTCCTGCTTCGAGCCGGCGGACTCGGAGACCAACGGCGGGCATTCGATCACGCTGAGATCCTGCGGCGCCGGGAACTCTTCAACAACCTGCGCACGCTCACCGCCCTCACCGCGTTCGCTCCGCTGACCACCCTCTCCCTGAGGCAACCGCCGGCCGGCCGGAAGCAGCCGCAGACCGCCTCCGGACCGCAGAAGAACCACTGAACCGGTCTGGCCGAAACCCTCCAGCAGAAGGACGATCAATGCAGGTGCAGTGGCGGCACGACCAGGACCACGGCGAGGAGGCGTGGCCTCATCCGCGGAAGCGTCTGGGTCTCGAACCATCCGCCGGAAGGGAGCATGTGACGGCGAGCCGTGCCGGGGGGCGGGATCGCCGAGTTCCGCCGGGTCAATGCCCGGGTTGGCAAGTTCGACGATCTGGTCGGCGACGGCCTTGACCTCATCACGCACAACCTTCGGGTAGCCGACTCGGTTCTGACGAACTCCGGCCAACCGGTGCTGGAACGTGCCGGCGCATTCCTGCCCTTCACCGCGGGCGGCGCCATGACCAGCGCCGCGGACACCAGCACCACCCTGCTGGACAGCAGCGCCCAACTGGGCCCGTTCGTAGGCGGAATGGTGTTCCTCGCCTTGATCGCGGCGAAGACAGCGGCAGCGGTGACAGCATTCCAACGGCGCGACGCCTGAGATCGTCCGACCCGGAAGGGTCTCGTCCCGACGCTACCGGGACGAGACCCTTCCTCACGATACGGCGGCCCCGTCCTCGCCAGCGACCCGGCCACCACCCACTTCGCCGGCGCCACGCGACAGCGGAGCAGGCGGTGCCTGGTCCGGTGCACTCAGCCGGTCGACCGCGAGCTCGCCAGAGCGCGACCCCCGAGGGCGGTCGCGATCAGCCCCACCAGCAGGCCGCCGGGAGGTCCGGCGTCGGCACCGAGGACGCCGGCAGCACGAAGGCGGGCACGCGGCAGCCCACGTCCGCTCGCGTCACCACTCGGTGATGAGCGGCGCGTCCGGTTCGTGCTGCCGCCAGGCAGCGGTGAGGCGGACGAGCCGGGAGGGCGCGGCGATGCCGCGCACCGTTGCGATCCTGCCGCCCGTGATGTCGAACGTGACGGCACCGACGACCTTGTCTCCGGGCACGAAGAGGATGGCGGGGGCCCCGTTGACGAGCGCGTAGTGGACGGCGGAGACCCCTCCGGCAAGCCGCTGTTTCGCGGGTGTCGAGGTGAAGCCGGCCCGCGCGATGGCGGCGATGCGCTGCGGAGTGTCGTACCGCAGCAGCTTCTCGGTCAGGCCCGCGCCGTCGGAGATCGCGGTCGCGTCATCGGTGAGCAACGCCACCAACTGTTCGGTACGGCCCGAGGAAGCGGCGGCGAGGAACTCCTCGACGATCCTGCGGGCGGATGCCGGGTCGAGTTCGCCTCCGCCGCGGCGCGCGGTGGTGATGCGGTGCCGGGCGCGGTGGAGGTGCTGCTGGCTTGCGGACTCGGTGATGTCGAGGATCTCGGCGATCTCGGCGTGGCGGTAGGAGAACGCCTCCCGCAGGAGGTAGACGGCCCGCTCGTGGGGTGAGAGGCGCTCCATGAGGGTCAGCATGGCCAGGGAGACCGACTCGCGCTGCTCGAAGGTGTCGGCCGGGCCGAGCATCGGGTCGCCGTCCAGGAGGGGTTCGGGCAGCCAGGCGCCGACGGTGCGTTCGCGGCGGGCCTGTGCCGAGCGGAGCCGGTCGAGGCACAGGTTGGTGGCGACCTTGGTCAGCCATGCTTCCGGCACCCTGATGAGCTGCCGGTCGGCGGCCTGCCAGTGCAGGAACGTATCCTGCACGGCGTCCTCGGCGTCGGCGGCCGAGCCCAGCAGCCGGTACGCCAGCGAGGCCAGCCGATTGCGGCTGGCCTCGAACCGACTGGTGTCGAAGCGGTCGATGGCGGCGCTGTCCACGCGAATCAGCCTAGTTACCGACCACCCGGCTGCGCGACCGCGTTCTCGGCCGGGACATCCGGCCCGGCGGCCAGACGACGCCGGCGCGTGCGCAGCCCGCCGGCCAGACACAGCGCGACACCGAATCCGAGCCAGGCCGTGAGCACGAGGACGCAGTGGGCGGAGCCGCGACCGTCGAAGAAGGCCGTGGAGCGCAGCAGTTGGCCACCCGCCCCGGGCGGGAGCAGTTGGCCGAGCGCGCCGGACCGGCCGGGCAGCATCTCGGGGGCGGTCGGGGTACCCGACAGGGGATTGCCGATGAGCATCATGGTGGCGGCTCCGAGGCCGAAGCCCGCGAACCCGAGCAGGGCCCCCAGCCCGATGATGCTCAGCGATGTGGCCGCCATGGTCAGGGCGATCGCCGCGGTGTTGGCGGCGTAGGAGCCGCCCAGCGAGCCGAGCCAGAACTGCAGGATCGCTGCCACGGCCAGGCCGCCGGTGATCGCGAAGGAGACCGCCCCGACGGCCTGGCGGGCAGTGCCGCGGACGAGCCTGGTCAGCAGCAGTGCGGCGAGGAGACTGCCCATGACCAGGGGCAGGGCTCCGGCGGCCAGGCCGGCACCGCGCGGGTCGCCGGACGGCATGGGGACGAGGTCGCGGACGGGGGGCGTCTTAGGGGCACCCTGAGCCTGCGCCTGGCCGAGCCCCGCCGCGACGCCCTGCAGGGTCTGGGCGAGCGCCGTGCTGGCGGCAGAGGCCGTGATGACGTGCGGGGTGCCGGAGGTGGCATCGATCGCGCCGTACACCTCCCGGTCGCGGATCAACCGTTCGGCGGCCGCGGTGTCGGCGACCTCTCGGATCGCGAAGCCGTCCGGCAGGCGTCGGTCCAGGGCGGTGCTGAGCTGCTCGACCGCCGCGGCCGGTCCGGCGACGGCTATCGGCACGTCGTGCGCGTGTGACCGTACCGACGGCCAGGCGAAGGTGGTGAGCAGCACACTGACGATCGCCGTGAGCAGGACGACTGTTCTGGCCACGGTCGGCCAGGACGACGGCCGTGTGTCGGCCGCGCGGGGGACGGGACTACCCATGCTTCCTCCTCGCACAGACAGTCTTCTTCGCGTGGTGACGGGGGCCGCGGCCGCCCGGCCCGGTGCCGGGATGCCGAGGCCGAACGCCACCACGCCCGGAAGCGACACGGACGGAGTGATCCGCCGTCGGCCTCGAACCCGCCGGTGTCGAAGCGAACGGCGGGGCTGTCGAGGGCGGCTACGCGGCTGCCTTCTCGGTGGACTTGTCCGGTACGGCTGCCAGGTGGCGCTTGCGCTTGGGCAGGCCGAAGGTCGGGTGCGAGGTGGTCCACAGCGACATCCTGAGGATGCCCGCCTTGATCCGCGCGGCCTTCCGGCCGCCCAGGTACTTCGGCTTCGCCTGCGCTTCGCCGTCGACCATCTGCAGGATCCCGTCCCGCCGCCCGAGGCTGATGTGGTTGCCGTGGTACTCCAGCTTGACGTTCGGAATCTTGCGGCCGGTCAGCCGCCCCACGATCGCGACCGTGGCCTGCATGCCGGTGTAGCCGGCCGAGGCGCAGGACATCGGCAGCGGCCGACCGTTGTCGCCGAGGGCGTAGGCGCTGTCGCCGACGGCGTACACGTGCGGGTGCGACACCGAGCGCATGGTGCGGTCGACGACGACCCGGCCGTCCTCGGTGACGTCGAGGCCGGCCTCGGCGGCGATGAGGCCGACCGCGAACCCGGCCGTCCACACGGTCGCGTCGGACGCCAGCGTGCTGCCGTCGGCGCACAGCACCCACTTCGCCTCGACGGCGCGGACGTCGGTGTGCTCCAGGACGGTGATGCCCAGTCGGTCGCAGGCCTGCCGCAGGTGGCCGCGGGCCCCGGCGGAGAGCGCGGCTCCCAGCTCGCCACGGGCAACCAGCGCCACCGACAGCCCGGGCCTGGATTCGGCGATCTCGGTGGCGGTCTCGATGCCGGTCAGCCCGTCGCCGATGACCACCACCCTCCCGCCTTCGTCCCGCCTGCCCGGGCTGTCCAGGCTGTCCAGGCGTTCGCGCAGGCGCAACGCCGCCGGACGGCTGGTGACGTGGAAGGCGTGCTCGGCCACACCGGGGACGCCGTGGTCGGCGACGTGGCTGCCCAGCGCGTAGACGAGCGTGTCGTAGCCGACCTCACCGCCCCCGTCGGCGTCGGCCACGGCGACGACCCGGCGCTCCGGGTCGATGCCGGTGATCCGGGCCGGGCGCAGGCGTATCCCCGTACCCGCGAACACGTCGGCGAGCTGCGGGGCCTCGATCTGCTGGCCGGCCGCGAGCTGGTGCAGCCGCAGCCGCTGGACGAAGTCCGGCTCGGCGTTGACCACGGTGATCTCGGTGTCCGCCGGGGACAGCCGACGGGCCAGGGTCCCGGCGACGTAGGCCCCTGCGTAGCCGGCTCCGAGGACGGCGATGCGGTGCTTCATGTGCTGCTCCTGTCGGTCGGTTTCGCGTGCTGTCGCCGGCTTGAGCGGAACAGCACCCGGATTGCTGACAGGAATCGCATGTGACGTGAGTCACAGATCGACGGAGGTGCCGCCCTGCGCCTCGACCGCGGCCGGACGGAGGCTGCCAGGCGGTCGCGAACCCGCCCCGCGGCGACAGCCGTCCGAGGGGGAGAAGCACCCCGCGGACGGTCGGCCGTGACGCCGGGACTGCCGCCCGGACCTCACGGACCCGGATCGTCAGGACGCTGCGAACCGGTACGTGAGATGGGTGACCCGCGGCGAGTCGACCACCCCGGCGGGTTCGAGGCCGAGGGCCGCCGACACCCCGTCGAAGAGCCGGACGCCCGCGCCGAGGACGAGGGGTGCGAGATGGATCTGGAGTTCGTCCAGGAGTCCGGCGTCGATGAACTGCCGTACGGTGTCGGCACCGCCGGAGATCTGTACGTCCTTGCCCCCCGCGGCCCTGCGAGCCCGCTCCAGCGCGCTGCCGATCCCTTCCGTCACGAAGGTGAAGGTGGTGCCGCCCTGCCGCACCCACGGTTCCCGCGGGGTGTGGGTGAGGACGAAGACGGGGGCGCGGAAGGGCGGCGGGTCGGACCAGCCGACCTCCCCTTCGGCGAACATCCGCCGGCCCATGATGTAGGCGCCGGCCCGGTCGAAGTTCGCCCGGACGATGGCGTCGTCCTGATCGGTCTGCCCGCCCTCGGCGTTCTGCCGGGCCCGCCAGCTCTCTACGCCGAAGACCCATTCGTGGATGCGCATTCCGCCGTCCCCGAGCGGGTTGTCGGGGCCGGAGCCGGGACCGGCGATGAAGCCGTCCAGGGACATGCCCAGGCTGGCGAAGACCTTGCTCACGCCTGCTCCCCGGAGCTGAAGAACCCGGTCAGGACCGGGGCGAGGTGCTCGGGGTCGATGGCGTGCTCCTCGCCGGGGAAGACCCGGAGGGTGAAGTTGTCCTTGAGCGCGGCGAGTTCCCGCGCGCCGGTGAGCATGTGCGGCGGGCCGGCGTCGCCGCTGCCGACGAGAACGGGAACCGTCACGGACTGCCAGCGGTCGGCGGGCAGGGGACGGCCGGACATGGTCTCGCCCATGATCCGGCCGTCGTGCGGCAGGGTCCGGGCGTTGGCCTCCATGCCGGGCCAGAACGGGGCCTGCCGCATGCCGGCGACGGCCTCGGCGGACACACCCGCGGCCGCGGTCAGGAAGTACGCCGCCGCATCGCCGTACGCCCCCTGTTCCAGCAGCTCCTCCAGCCGGGCGACGTAGTCGGCGGGCAGCGGCGGACGACTGTCGTCGGTGATGAAGGGCGGCTCGTACAGGGCCAGCCGGGTCACGGCGCTGCCCCGGGCGGCGGCCTCCAGCGCCAGTACGGCGCCGGAGGACATGCCGAAGAGCATGGCCTCGCCGCCGGCGTGCCCGATCAGCGCGTCCAGATCCTCTACCTCCCGCTGCACGTCGTACGCCGGGCCGTCGCCGCTGTCGCCGCGCCCGCGGCGGTCGTACGTGATCACCGTGAAGTGCTCGGCGAGGAGACCGGCGAGCTCCGCCGACTCGTGCCGCGTCATGAACGCGCCCCCGACGAGCACCACCGCAGGACCCGAACCCTGCTGCTCGAACGCGATGGCCGTGCCATCGGCCGAGGTGACCTTCCCCATGTGAACCCCCATGCGTAGGCGGCACGGCCGGAGGGCCGCGCCGTATGGAACTAGACGGTACAGTACCGAAACGAGTACTGGTCAGTCCAGTACTCTTCGGGGGCGGGGATACGGAGTGGAGAGGGAGTCGAAGATGGACGGCCGTTCGGCACGCAAGCACCAGGCGATCCTGGATGCCGCAACCACCGTGTTCCTGGACAAGGGGTACTCGGGGACGAGCATGGACGACATCGCGAAACTGGCGGCGGTCTCCAAGCAGACCGTCTACAAGCACTTCGCGGACAAGGAAAAGCTCTTCGCCGAGATCGTCATGGCCACCACCGACCGCATCGACGGCATGATCGACCTCGTGGCCGACGTACCCGCCGACGCCGAAACCCTGGACGAGGACCTGACCCGCCTCGCCCGCCGATTCCTGACGACCCTCACCCAGCCCGGGGTCATCCAGCTGCGTCGGCTGATCATCGCCAACGCCGACACCTTCCCCGCGCTGGGAGCCGCCTGGTACGAGCACGGGTTCGAGCGGGTCCTGGCCACCCTGGCGGCCACCTTCGAGCGCCTGACCGGCCAGGGGGCGCTCAGGACCGACGACCCCGTGCTGGCCGCCCACCACTTCGCCGGACTGCTGCTGTGGATCCCCGTGAACCAGGCCATGTTCCACGGCGGCGCCCGGCACACGGAGGCCGACCTCGACCTCTACGCGACGGCCGGCGTCCGCACCTTCCTCGCCGCGTACCGGGCGCCGGGCCCAGCGCAGCCCGTGGGCGACGGCGGACCGGCCTGACGGCCGGAGGGCACTTCGGCCCCTCGGGGCCTCCGGGCGCCGGGCCGGGCGGCATGTGTGAGACTCCTCTCAACGATCACTCGGGGGGGGATGGCGTTGAACGCGCTGTTGAAGAGGGTGTGGATCGGGCTGGCCGTGGCCCTGATCGGGAGTCTGGCCGCCGCGGCCTTTCCGGACCTCATCCAGAGGGACGACACCGGGCGCATCCGCCTGGGGGCGCCCGCGCCGTCGCCGTCCGCGTCGGCGCCCACGCCGGAGTCCACGTCGCCGCCCCTGCCACGGGACGCCGTGGACGAGGCGATTCAGACCGCGATCGGCGCGGCGGGCCTCGACCCCGCGCAGGGCCGGCCGCTCGGCCCGACCGGCGCCGACTCGGACAGGACCGGCTGGACGGCCGTCCGCGAACGGACCTCCGCGGTGTCGGAGATGAACGCGATCTGCGCCGACCTGGAACGGCAGGGCTGGACGCCGAACCCGAACGGCGACCGCCCCGACCTGTCCCGCAGCTACCGGCGCGGGAGCTGGTCCCTGCTGGTGAGCACGCGCGGGAAGACCCTGGCGCCGTCCACCACCTCCGCCCTGACCGACTCGCAGACGTACCTGACCGTGGTCGGGTTCCGGCTCAACCTGTCCGACATCCCCCTCCCCGAGATCACGGTCCGCCTCGGCTGACCCGCACGGAGAAGCCCGCGCCGCCCTCGCGGGACCCCGCCCCGGCGCCCGGGGCCGGCCGGGGCGGGGTCCCGCCGGCACTCCCCCGGCCACGGACCATCGTGCGGCGGGGCGCGATGCGGGAGCGGCGGACGGGACGCGGCGGGGCGCGGCGGTGCGCGGCGGTGCGCGGTGAGCAGGTCGGTCATGGCGGGGCCTTCCGCGCTTCGTCGTGGTCACCCGTATGACCGACGACGAGGCGGGCGGTCATCGCCCCCGTCCCTGCGCAGGCCGGGAGGGCTTCCGCGGCCCGTTCGGGCCTGCCAGGACCCGGAGGAGCATGATCGCCCTGCGGCAGGGTGCGCGCGGGCCCGGCCCTCGCCTCCGGGCGGGCAGGGCGCCGGCGGGCCGCCTGCCGGGCCGGTCCGGCGCATCATGGACGGGGAGGCGGTGCGCCGCACGGGCGCATCGTCGTCGACGCGCGGAACAGCCACGTTCCCGTCGGTTCCGCGCCCGTACCGGTGTGCCGGTGAGCGGAGATCAGCACCATGTCAGCTGCCGACCGGGAGGCCGTTCCCGAGGGCGTTCGGCCGTCTGCCGCCCCAGGCGGCGCGGCGTCGTACGGGAGGCCGATGAGCCAGGCGATCCGCGACGCGCTCGTCGAGCTGGACGCCGTCACCGGCATCGTCTACCTGCTGGACCGGGGCCGTCGCCGACTGCGGGCCACCCTGATCGGCGGCTCCCCTCCGGTGATCTTCACCATGCCCGAGCAGATCCCGGTCGACGCTCCCTACGCCTCGGCGAGGGCGTGGCGGACCGGCACGGTCGTGGTCATCGGAGAGCCCGAGACAAGGCCCGACGACCCGGGGCTCGCGCGGCTGGTCCCCTTCCCCTATTCGGTGATGTCCACCCCGCTGTCGGGCGGCGGCCACCGGTTCGGCGCCCTGACCGTCGTGCGGCTCCCCACTCGTGACGGCACCCTGGGCATTCCGCAGCGCCGCAAGCTCCGCGCCATCGGCGACCGGCTGGCCGCCCGTCTGACGGCGGGCACGGCAGGCGGCGGTCCGCCGGACCCCCCGGATCGCCCGGTGGTCTTCTCCGTCGATTCCGTTCCGCCGCCGAGCGACGGCGAGCCGTCGGGCGGCTGGGGACTGCCCGGGATCCCCGGTTCGTACGAGACCACCCTCATGTACCAGCTGCACAAGCTGTCCGAAGCGCTCAACAAGGCCGCGGACATGGATGCCGTGGCCGACGTGGCCCGGACCGGCATCATGGCGCCCTATCGGGCCGGGTCCCTCGTCATCACCGGGTTCGGAGGCGGACGGCTCTGGGTCACGGCTCACCACGGCACCGCCGCCGGCTCCCTCCGCTCGGTCCACGGAGCCTCCGCCGAGGCGCCGTCCCCCTACGCGGACACGCTGCGCGGCAGGGACCTCCGGCTCTTCTCCGACCGCGCCGAACTCCTCGCCGCCTATCCCGACGCGCCCGACGACGGCTGCCGCGCCTGGGCCTTCCTTCCCCTGCGCGCGGGCGACACCCCGGTGGGGGTGTGCGCCCTCGGCTTCCCGGCCGAGCGCCACTTCACGCCGGAGGAGCAGGCGACGGCGATGATGATGGCGAGCCTGCTCGCCCAGGCCCTGGAGCGCGTCCGGCTCGGGGAGAAGAAGCACGCCATCGCCGAGAGCGTCCAGAAATGGCTGCTCCCGCGCATCCTGGGCGACCTGCCGGACATCGTCACGACCGCGCGATACCTGCCGGCCGCCTCGGCCTCCGGGATCGGCGGCGACTGGTACGACGTCATCGCCCTGCCGGACAGCCGGATCTGCCTGATCGTCGGCGACGTCGAGGGCCACAAGGTGGAGAGCGCGATGCTGATGGGACAGCTGCGCAGCGCGATGCTCGCCTACGCCCGCGAGGAGCACGGCCCGGCAGCGGTGCTCAGCCGGACCGGGGACCTGCTCGCCGCGCTGGAGACCGACCTGCTGGCGACATGCTGCCTCGTCCGGGTGGACGCCGCGCAGGGAACGGCCGAGGTCGCCTCGGCCGGCCATCCCCCACCGCTCCTGCGGCGTCCCGACGGCAGCCTCGACACCCCGGACGTGCCCGTCGACGTGCCCTTGGGGGTCCACTCCGGCGTGGCGTACCGGAGCGTCGAATTCCTTCTCGAACCGGGCACTCTGCTCCTGCTCTACACCGACGGCCTCACCAGTGCCCGGGACGCCGACCTGATGCCCCGGGTCCGGGAACTGCTGGCGGCCGGGCCTCCCGCCACCGAACACAACCTGGAAGGCCTCGCGGACCGGCTGGTCGCCGCCCTGCCCGCGCCGCCGGAGCGCCGCGACGACATCGCCCTGCTCCTGGCACGCTACGAGGGCGCACTGCCGCGCCACCGGTACCGGTTCGCCCGCATGGAGGTCCGCCGGCACGACCTTCCAGGTGTTCGGGCCGCACGGAGGTTCGTCCGCGAGAGCCTGCACGACTGGGGCCACGGGGACGTCGCGGACGCGCTGGAGCTCATGGCCTCGGAGGTGGTGACCAATGCGCTGATCCATGCCGACAGCCATGTCGACCTGCGCCTGCGCGAGGGCCCGGACCACATCCGGCTGGAGGTGCGCGACTCCGACGTCACTCCGCCCGTCCCGTCGCCGGTCTCCGTGTCCGGCGAGGGGAACGCCCGGGCCGAGCACGGACGCGGCCTGCTCATCGTGGAGAGTCTGGCGAGCGCGTGGGGTACCTCGCCCAGTGGCCGCGGAAAGACCGTGTGGCTGGAACTGCCGATCTGAGCTGCTCCGCTGCGCCCGCGCCCCCGCGGGGGGTCACCGGGCATCGACGCCGGGCACCTCCCGCTGGAGGGCTGCCCGGGTCTCCGGCCCGTACGAGCCGCGCGGATCTCCGGTGAGGCGGCGGCTGCTCTGGTAGGCGGCGACCGCGTCGGTCAGCCGCTGGTTGTAGGCGCCGTTCAGACGGCCTTCGTACAGGCCGAGCACCCGTAGCCGGTACTGCAGCTCGGCGACCTCGGGACCGCTCGCACCGCAGCACAGGTCGGGGGGCCGTCGGCTGGGCGACGGAGTCTCGGGCCGGCCGGCGGACGGGCACGGCGCTCCGGGAAGGTGCGGTGTGACGCACCGGGGGGCGGGGCCCTGCTGCGGGGTGGCCGCGGGTCTGGGCGGGGTGACGCCGGGGCGCCCGGACGGCTGCTTCGCCGCATCGGGGGGACCGGCGGCGCCCTCCGTGCCCTCGGCGGCCGGGGTCGGTGGACCGCCGGGGGACGGCGCGGTCGTGGGATCGACGGCGGGCAGCGGGACGGACGTCGGCTCCGACTCCACCCGTTGCGCGGTGGCGCGCGGATCCACCTGTGGGCCGCCGAGCACCGCCGCGCCGACCACCGCCGCCATCACGGCCATCACGGCCATCAGACCCACCGCCCCGGCCGACCGGCGCCCGCCGGCACGCCGGTGCGACGCCGGCCGCCTGCCGCGGTTCCGGCGCGGCCCCGGCACGTCCCCGGGTGCGGCGGCCGCGCCGGTGAGGGGGCGCGGGCCGACCGGGGTCAGGATGAGGGTGTCGTCCCCGAGCGGGTGGGGACCGACCGGGGTCAGGATGAGGGTGTCGTCCCCGAGCGGGTACGGACCACCGGGGGCGGGGGGAGTCCCCTGCCCCGCTGAGGGCGCGGAACCGGCCGGCGGGTGGAGCGCGGACACCGCCGCGCCGGGGTGCGGCGGGAGCGTGCCGGCGGCGCGGTGTTCCCGCGGCGGACCGTGGTCCGGCCGCAAGGACACGTACGGCTGCATGATCCCCAGCACGCGTCCCGGGGCGTCACCGTGCGCCCCGGCCGGATCCGGTTCGGTCCCGTGCCGGTCCTCGGCAGCGGCCGGGGGCCCGTGTTGCGCCGCGCCGACGTAGGGGCGCACCCAGGTGCGGGCGAACGGTTCGCGGTCGCCGGGCGCGGTCGCCCCGCTTCCGGGGCAGGGACAGTCCGTGCCCCGGGTCGCTCGGGTGGCGCCGCAGCGTGGGCAGGTCGACGGGGACACGTGCGTACATCCTCTTCTCGGAGGCCCTTCGGACGGGCCTCGCCGAACGTGCGGCCGTCGTTCCGGGCAGGCGGCACGGCGTGCCACCGGCCCGGAAGCCGGCCTGGGGCCGGATCCGGCTCCGCGCGGGGCGGCCCGGCACGGCCGGATCCAGGGGTCAGCGGCCGGTGCGCCGGTGGCGGCCGCCCCGCAGCAGGAAGAAGCAGAGGAGGAGCAGGGAGGAGGCGGCGACTGCCGTGCTCAGCACGGTGGCGGTGGCGCCGGCGTCGTCGGCGTCGTCGGCGGCCGGGCGTGCGCCGTCCGCGCCGCGGGCGTCTGCGGTGCGGGCGTCCGCGGTGCGCGATGCCCCGTCCTGCGGAGAGCCGGGCCCGCCGTGTCCCGCGCCGGCCCGGGTGAGGGATCCGGTGGCGGCGGACGCGGGTCCGGCCGACCCGCGCAGAACGCCGTTCTCCCGCACGCCGTCCGCGGCGGTCGGCAGGGCCACCGCACTCGTGCCCGCGAACAGCGTCGCCGACACGGCCACCGCTCCGGCAAGCCGATTCAGGCTGAGTCCCATGATGCTCCGCACTCCGTTGGACCGTTGCTCCTCACGAGCAGAGAGCGGCGCGTGCCGCCGGACCTCCCGGCGCTTTGCGGATTCTTTACCCGTGGGAGTCCGGCGCGCGGTGCGCCTGCCGGGGCGCGGGAGGACCGGCGGAGCCGCCGTCCGGCGGGTTCACCAGTCGGTACGGAAGTGCAGGGACGGCGAGAGGTAGTAGTGGGGACTCGTCGCGATCAGCGGGTCGTGCGCCTCCCCCCGGGCGGCGGGAGCCCACTGCTTGAGGCCGAGGTACATGTTGTCGCTGGTGAAGATGCCCGCGGTGCCCTTGTCGTCGTGCCGGTTGATGCTCCAGACCTGCAGCGGGTTGGTGGCGTCGCAGAGGGCCTGCCGCACCGGCGCGCCGCTCGCGGTGCTGCCGGTGTGGGTCAGGCACATGCCGGTGCCCCCGTTGCGCAGCATCACCCGACGGCGCTTCTCCTGCGCGATCACGTCCCACTCCTGGTACGCGGCGCCCGTGCACGCCGCCTCCCGCGGCTGTACTCCCGCCTGCCCGCTGCCCCCCGGGATCTCCATGCACATCCCCGTCGCGTCGATCCGCAGCCGGGTGCGTTCGCCGGGGCCGGCGGGCGCGACGACGGCGGCGGCGGCCTGTGCGGTCCGCGCGAGGGGGATGCTCGGCACCGCCGAGGGGGAGGAGCCGGGGGCGGGGCTGCGGGTGGCCTCGGGAGTGGCGGCGGGTCCCGCCGTCCCCGTTGGCAGCGACGGCCCGGACGTCTCGCGGACGACCGGCGGAGCGGCCCTCCTGGTGTCGGCCCCTTCCGGGACGACGACGTAGGCCAGGGCGCCGATCGCCGTCGCGGCCGCCAGTGAAACGGCGACGAGCTTCGCGGCGGGGAGTCCGGCGGCCGCGCCCGAGCCACCGGCAGCCGCGCCCGAGCCACCGGCGGCCGCGCCCGCACCTCCCGCGGCGGCGGCCGTGACGGCGTACGAGGAGAGGTACTTCTCGGCGCCCCACAGCAGCACGGCGCCGGGCAGCACCACGCGCAGCCGGGAGTTGATCTCCGTCAGGTCGTGGAACGCCTTGCGGCAGGAACCGCAGTCGCCCAGGTGGCGGTCCAGTCGTCGCCCGGCGGTGCGTCGGCCCCGGCGCACCGCCGCGGCCATCAAGGGGCTGTGACGGCGGCATTCGTGCGATGCCCGGGGGCCGTGGGCGTGCTCCGAGAGGTAGGCCTCGCGCAGCCCCTCCCGGGCCCGCTCCGCAAGGGACCACACGCCACTGGCGCTCAGGCCCATCATGGCGCCGACCCGCTGGGCGCTCTCCTCCTCCACCAGCGTGTGCCACAGCACGGCCTGCCAGCGTTCGGGCAGCGCGCGGAAGCCGCGCAGGACCAGGTCGTCCTCCTCACCGCGCAGGGCGAACTCCTCACCGCCCCCGGTGTGCGGTACGGCCTGCTCCCAGCGTTCGACGTCCTCGGTCAGCTCGGCCCGACGGGCCGTGTCGGCCCAGGCCATGGCCGTACGCCGGACGACGGTCAGCAGATACGGCCGCCAGGGCCCCGTCGGCCCCCCGCCCGACCGCACCGCCTCCAGCGTCTTCGCGAACGCCTCGGCCGCAAGGTCCTCGGCGGTGTGCGCGTCGCGGCAGCAGGTGCGCGCGTACGCCAGCACGGCGGACCGATGGCGGGCGTACAGCTCCGCCATCGCCCGTTCCTCCGCACCGCCGCGTATCGACTCCGCCAGTTCCTCGTCCGACCGCTCGGCGACGGACAGCCCCGCGTGCTCAGTCATTGGTGCTCCTGAAATCGGGCCGGACGGCGCAGTGCGTGGTGCTCCGGGAGGACCGGGCGGCAGCCCCGCGCAGGAGGCTCGGCGGCAGCTCGATTCCGTTGCGCCCTACCGGAATCCAGAGTTCCGGCAGGCGTCGTCCGACGAGAATAGACGTACGTTCCATGGGTGGGGCGTCCGCGATGTTCCGAGGGCGCCGAAGGGGGTGTGACGGCGGGTGCGGTGCGGGGCCGCCGCCGTTCGGCCGAACGGCGTCGACCCCGCCCCGCGCGGGGCGGTCTCGCAGAGAGCCTCGGCCGCACCGGGGCCGAGGATCCGGCGCGCGGGCGATCGGGGGCGATCACCCGGTCCGGGGGCCCGCCCTCCGGCGCCGGACCAGCACGGTCCCATCCGCCGTCGTCCATGTACTTCCTCAACCTTCTTCTCGCGAGGCGTTCAACTGGACCGATGCGCTCCGCTCCACCCCCTCCCGCGGCGTTACCGAACCGTTATCCACATGCGAGCGGGGCGACCCTCCGGAGGCGGGACGGGGCCGCCCGCGCCGATGGGGGACGCCGCGCGTCCGCAAGCTGCCACCCCGCGTACGCGTGCGTACTGTGTTCATATGGGCTGAATCAGGCGGATTCATCACCTATGGCGCCGCCGCGGTGGCGGTCGGTCCGGGCTCGGAAGGCCGCGGGGCGGTCGGTGAGCGGGACGAAACCGACGAAGCGGGCCACAGGCATCGGCCGGGGCCCGTGCACAGCGGGGCCGGACGTCGGCACGGAGGAGGCGGAGGAGGCTCCCCGCCTCGCGTGCGCGGACCGGTCACCGTGAGAACCGGGTGGTGATGATGCGATCGTCGTTCCGTGCCCCAGGACCCGGCGCCGGTATGGAGCAGGTGGAAGCCCTCATGGCCGACGTGGTGCGCGAGACCGGCGCATCGGCCGGCCTGCTGTACCTCCTGCCGCCCGGCGGCCGGCTGCTGTGGCTCACCCTGCTGTCCGGTGTGTCCCGGCAGATCGCCGCGCCCTGGTCCCGCTCCTCGGTCGACGCCGCCACCCCGGTCACGGACGCCATGCGCCAACGCCGTCCGATCTGGCTGGAGAGCGGCGAGCAGGTGGCGCGCCGTTACCCGCAACTGGGCATCGTCCTCCCCTACGACTTCGCGCTCGCCGCGGTTCCCTTCCTCAGCGGCACTCGGGCGTGGGGCGGCCTCGCGCTGGTGTGGCCCGTCGAACAGCCTCCGCACCTGAGCAGCCGCCTGCGCGCGACCGTCACCGCGTGCTGCCGGCGCACGGCACTCGTCCTGGAGCGGGCCGCCGCCCAGGGGGACCCGCTGCTGCCTCCCGAGGAACCCCGCTACCTTCCGGCACCGCCCGAGGCGGCCGACCCCGACCGGGCCGCGGCCGCACTCGGGTTCACCGAACGCCTGCCCCTCGGCTGCTGCGCACTGGACCTGGAGGGCCGGCTCACCTTCCTCAACTCCGCGGGCGCCGATCTGGTGGGCGCCGATGCCGCCTCCCTCAGGGGGCTCCGGCCGTGGGAAGCAGTGCCGTGGCTGCACGTACCGGTCAGCGAGGAGAGCTACCGCGCGGCGGTGGTCACCCGCCGGCCCACCTCGTTCACCGCGGTGCGCCCCCCGGACCGGCCCCTGCTCTTCCAGCTCTACCCCGACGACAGCGGCATCAGCGTCCACATCACACCCGCCCCGCGGCGGACGGCCGCCTCACCGGCCCCGCCGTCCGACGAGTCGCTCGGCGCCCTCGGGCTGTACCACCTCACCCACCTGGCGGCCGCCCTCGCCGAGGCCGCCAGCGTCAGTGACGTGACCGACGCGGCCGCCGACCAGATCGTGCCCGCCTTCGGCCCGCAGGGCCTGGTCCTCATGGTCGTCGAGGACGGCCGCCTGCACGTCATCGGCCGGCGCGGCTACAGCACGGAGTTCGTCGACCGCCTCGACGGCACGCCCCTGGACTCCCGTACCCCGACGGCGTACGCGCGGGCCACGGGCGAGCCGCTCTTCTTCCCGGACTTCGCCGACTTCCGGCGCGCCTACCCCGGCGCACCCCGCCACGACGCCAGGAACGCATGGGCCTTCCTGCCGCTGACCGCCTCCGGCCGCAACACCGGATGCCTCGTGCTCTCCTATGACCAGCCCCGCCCCTTCCCGCCGGCCGAACGCGCCCTCCTCGCCTCCCTCGCCGGACTGATCGCCCAGGCCCTGGACCGCGCCCGCCTGTACGACGCCCAGCACACCCTCGCCCACACCCTGCAGACCGGCCTGCTTCCCCCCGCGCTGCCCCGGGTCCCCGGCCTCGGCGTCGCCGCCCGCTACCAGTCCGCCCGCCACGGCATGGACATCGGCGGCGACTTCTACGACCTGATCCACACGCCCACCGCCACCACGGCGGCGATCGGCGACGTCCAGGGCCACAACACCGCCGCCGCCGCGCTGATGGGGCAGGTCCGCACCGCCGTCCACGCCCACGCCGCCGCCGGCGCCTCACCCGGAGAACTCCTCGCCCGCACCAACCGCCTCCTGACCGACCTCGACGCGGGACTGTTCACCAGCTGCCTGGTCGTCCGGCTCGACCTCGCCCACCAGCGCGCCCGGCTCGCCACCGCCGGACACCCCTCACCGCTGCTGCGCCACCCGGACGGACACACCGAAGTCCTGAACCTGGACCCCGGACTCCTGCTGGGCATCGACCCCGACGCCGACTACCCCACCACCGACATCCCGCTCCCGCCCGGCGCCGTGCTCCTGCTGTACACCGACGGGCTCGTGGAGGTCCCCGGCACCGACATCGACGACACCACCGAAGCCCTCGCCCGACACCTCGCCCGGACCCCGGTCCACCACCTCGACGACCTCGCCCAGAGCCTCCTGCGCCACGCCGGGCACCCCGCCCGCAACCACGACGACATCGCCCTGCTGCTCATCCGCCCCGACCCGTGACGCGGGGCAGACGGGCAGGCGCGCAGGCGGGCAGGCGGGCAGGCGGGCAGGCGGGCAGCACGAGCGACCGGCCGACCGGCGGCGTACGGGAGGCGTTCCGCCGGGTGGGGTGCCGGTCGCCGTGTCGGCGTGGGCGGCGGCAGTGGCACCACGAGGATGTTGGCCGACGTTTCCCGGGAGCTCCCGCGAGTACCGTGGGAGGGGCATCCGGGGGCCGCACCGGCGGATGGGGATGACAGGCGTGTCGACATCGAGTCACGAAACATTCGGCGCACCCTGCTGGGTCAGCCTCATGGCCCGCGACGTCGGTGCCGCACAGGCCTTCTACAGCGCCGTCCTCGGCTGGCGGTTCGGCGGCGACCGGCTCGGCGAGGGCTTCGCCGTCGGGTTCAGTGACGGGATCCCGGTGGCCGGACTCGGTTCGGTGCCCGCCGGTGTCACGGTCCCCGTCACCTGGACCCCGTACTTCGCCGTCGACGACGCCGACGTCACCGCCTCGCGCATCCTCGAACGCAGCGGGACCGTCGCCGTCGGCCCCCTCGCCTTCGGTACGGGACGCGCGGCGCTCGCCGCCGACCTCGACGGCGCGGTCTTCGGGATCTGGCAGGGCGACGCCATCCCCGACTGGGGCATGGGCGGGGAGGCCGCGCCCGCCTGGCTCGAACTGCGCACCAGGAACGCCTTCGACGCCGCGATCTTCTACGGCGAGGTCCTGGAATGGGCCGGTGCCCACACCGGGTGCTGCGAGGTCGCCTACGTGGAGGAGGACAACCGCATCCTGCTCCGCCACGCGGGCCGCACGGTGGCCCGCCTGCACGGCGGAACGCTCGCCCAGGCACCCGACCCGCACCTGCGGCCGCACTGGCACGTCCACTTCCGGGTGCCCGACCCGGAGACCGCGGTGAAGGCGGCGACCTCCCTGGGCGGCAGCACCGTCTCGGTGGCGGACGCCGGTCCCGGCCCGCACGAGATCACCCTGAGGGACCCGGAGGGCGCGCTGTTCGGGATCGTCGGGCCGGACGTCGCCGTCCCCTTCTGACCGGGCGCCGTCCCCGTCCGATCCCCCCCCCGTCCCCCGCCCCTCTGTCCTTCGGCAGAGGGGCGGATCGTCCGCGCGGCCCATGCCGGCGCGGAATCCGGCATCGATACTGGTCGGCGTGGGACCCATCAGCCTTTCGCCGCACCCTGCCCGCGGCCGCCCGGTCGCGCGGACGGCCGGTGCGGGCCTCGCCGGCCTGCTCGGCCTGGGCGTGTACGCGGTCGTCGGCCGCCTCGGGTTCCTGCCCCACCCGTCCCTCCAGCTCGCGGTCCTCGCCGTGGGCACCGGGCTCTTCGCGCTACGCCGGCGACTGCCCGGGGCCGTGCTGCTCACGGCGCTCGCCGCGCTGGCCGGAGCGGTGCCGGCCGTCGGGCCGGTGACGGCCGCGGCCGCCTACTGCGTGGCCCGCCGGACGGCCCGGCCGCGGCTGCGGGCCCGGCTGCTGGCCTGCGCCGGGCTCCTCCTGGTGGTCTGCGCGACGGCGGCCGGGCCGTGGCTCGGCCCCGGGTCGGCGGCGTACGGGCTGGCGCTCGGCCTGGCCCTCGCGCCGACCGCCGTGGTCGTCCCGGGCCTGGTGGGCACGGCGCAGGGGCAGCAGGGCCGCCTGGTACGGGCGCTGCGCGAGCGCGGTGACGCGGCCGAACGGGCCCGCCGGCTGGCCGACAGCGAGGCCCGCATCCACGAGCGGTCCCGTATCGCCGCCGAGATGCACGACCTGGTGGGCCACCGGCTCAGCCTGGTGTCGCTGCACGCCGGAGGGCTGGAACTGGCTCTGGAACGGGCCGCGCCGGAGCTGCGCGAGGAGGCCGTCCTGGTGCGGCGCACCACCCGCGACGCCATGCGCGAGCTGCGCCAGGCCCTCGGCGTGCTCGGGCCGCTCGGCCGCGACACCGGGCCCGATCCGCTCACCGACGCCACCGGCACGCGCACCGACATCGAGGCGCTGGTCGCACAGTCGCGCGACGGGGGGATCGCGGTGCGGCTCGACTGGATGGGACCGGACCTCGACGCCCGCCCCGCACCGGTCCGGCGGGCGGTGCACCGCGTCGTACGGGAGGGCCTGACGAACGTGCACCGCTACGCGCCGGACGCGCACGTCACCGTGGCGGTCCGGCACGGCGGCGGGCAGGTGCGGGTCGGTGTGCGCAACGGGGCGCGCCCCGGGCCGCCGGCGCCCGTGGCGGAAGCAGGCACCGGGCGCGGCCTGACCGGACTGCGCGAGCGGGTGGAACTGCTCGGCGGGACGTTCGAAGCCGCCGCGCTGCCGTCCGGCGGTTTCCGGGTGGCGGCGGCCCTGCCGGCCGAGCCCGCGGGCGGCCCCGCCTCCGGGCGCACCGCATCCGCGCCAGACGCCTCCCGGCCACCGTCCACCCTCGAAGCGCCCGTCACCGGACCGCCCGCGGCCGGACCGCCCGCGGCCGGGCCCGACGGGCGCGGGACCGCTGCGTTCCTGACGCTCGGCCTGGGGCTGGCCGCGCTGTCCGCGCTGATGGTCGTCGGGATCGCCTTCGTGTACGCCGCCCAGCCGTCCGGCCGCACCGGGCCCGCCCCGCTGCCGCGCGTCGGCATGACGTACGGGGAGGTGTCGGCGCTCGGCGTTCATGACAACGGCGCGGTACGGGCCGCTGCCACCGGCCACGAGCCGCCGCGTCCGGCCGGTGCGGCGGGCTGCCTCTACCCCTTCAACGGCGCCACGGAGCGGCGCCCCGGCGGCCTGCTCATCGCCCGCTACTGCTTCGACGCGGCGCAGCGGCTGATCGCCGTCGACCGGTTCGACGTCCCGGCCGTCCGGGACTCCACTCCCTGGGAGATCCCGTGACCGAGCCCGTCCCGCCCACCGGACCCACCGGGCCCGCCCAGCCCGCCCGGCCCCTCCGGCCCGTCCGTGTCCTGCTCGCCGACGACGAGACGATGATCCGGCACGGCGTCCGCCTGATCCTGCGGCATGCGGGTGACATCGACGTCGTCGCCGAGGCCGCCGACGGACGGCAGGCCGTCGCACTGGCCGCCGCCCACCTGCCCGACGTGGCGCTGGTCGACATCCGGATGCCGGTGTGCGACGGCCTGGCCGCGATCGCACCGCTGCTCGCCCTCGATCCCGCGCCGCGCGTGGTGATGCTGACGACCTTCGGCGACGAGGACAACGTCCTGACGGCGCTGCGCGAGGGCGCCGCGGGCTTCCTCCTGAAGGACGAGGGCCCGCAGGAGCTCATCGCCGCGGTACGCGCGGCCGCCGCGGGCGACTCCGTGCTCTCCCCGGGCGTGACGGGGTCGGTGATCGCCCGGATGCTGCGCGTCGGCGGCCGCGACGGCTCCGGGTCCGCACCGGCGCCCGCGGACGAGCGGATCGCGCGGCTCACCGCACGGGAACGAGAGGTCCTCTCGATGCTGGGCGAGGGTCTGTCGAACCAGGACATCGCCGGACGGCTCGGCATCGGGATCGGCACGGTGAAGACGCACGTGGGCGCGATCCTGGAGAAGACCGGCTCGGCGAGCCGGGTACAGGCGGCCCTCCTCGCCCACCGGACGGGCCTGGCCTCCTGACGGCGGCCCTGCGCCGGCCTCTGCCCGAAGGCGGAGGCGGCCCCGCCCCGGCTGTGCCCGAAGGCAGAGGCGGCGGGCCCCCCGCCTTCCTCGGGACATAGCTCAACTCCCGCCTCCAGCACGATGTCCGCGCAGGTCAGGACGGTGAGCATGGATGCGTCCCCCGGTCCGGCCGCCCTTGTCGGGTGCGGACCATCGCTCCTCGCACCCGAGGCGGAGTCCCCATGTCTCAGTTCTCTCCTTCCCCCGAACCGGCCGCCCGCGCCACCGGTCTGACCAAGGTGTACGGGAAGGGGGACACCCGGGTCACCGCCCTGGACGCGGTGACGGTCGACTTCGCCCGGGGCAGGTTCACCGCCGTCATGGGCCCCTCCGGATCCGGCAAGTCCACACTGATGCACTGCCTGGCCGGACTGGAAACGGTGACCTCCGGCTCGGCTCGCATCGGCGCCACCGAGCTGTCCTCGCTGAACGACCGGCAGTTGACCGCACTGCGGCGGCACAAGGTGGGCTTCGTCTTCCAGGGGTTCAACCTGCTGCCCACCCTGACCGCACTGGAGAACATCACGCTGCCGCTACGGCTCGCCGGGCGCCGGCCCGACGCCGCCTGGCTGGAGGCCGTCGTCGCCACCGTCGGGCTGGCGGGCCGGCTGGGCCACCGCCCGGCCGAGCTCTCCGGCGGCCAGCAACAGCGGGTCGCGGTGGCGCGGGCGCTCATCTCCCGCCCCGAGATCGTCTTCGCCGACGAGCCGACCGGGAACCTCGACTCGCGCTCCGGCGCCGAGATCCTCGGCTTCCTGCGCGACTGCGTACGGGAGTTGGGGCAGACGGTGGTGATGGTCACCCATGACCCGGCGGCCGCCGCCTCCACGGACCGGGCCCTGTTCCTCGCCGACGGCCACGTCGTCGACGAACTGCACGAGCCGTCCTGCGCCGCCGTCCTCGACCTGATGCTCGGGGTCGAGGACGGGCGCGGGAACGGGGACGGGGACGGGCGCGGGATGCACCGAGAGGGCGCGGGCCACCGCACCCGCTGACCGGCTCACCGCCCCCCGTCTCCCCGTCTCCCGGCACCCCGCACCCCGCACCCCGCACCCTGAAAGCTCCTCATGCTGCGAACAGTCCTGCGCAACCTGCGCGCGCACACGGCCCGTCTGGCCATGACCGTCCTCGCGGTCTGTCTCGGTGTCGCCCTCGTCTCCGGCACCCTCGTCCTCGCCGACTCCTCCGCCGCCGCCTACCGCGCCGCCGCCTCGAAGAACTTCGCCGGCATCGCGGTGACCGTGACCCCGAAGGACGCCCCGGACGCACCACCCGGCGAAGACCGCACGAGCGTCCTGGACGACGCCCTGGTACGGAAGCTGGCCGGCGTACCGGGTGTCGCCGCCGTACGGCCCGCCGCCGACGGCTCGGCCACCCTGTCCGCCTCGGACGGCACCCCGCTCCGGGCCGGCCGTGCCTGGGCCAACCTCGGCGCCGCCCACGTACCCGGCGCGGACGGCCGGGACAGCCGCTACCCGCTGGTCGAGGGCCGCGCACCACGCACCGGCGGGGAGATCGCCGTGGACCGCGGCACGGCCGCCGCCGGCCGCTTCCGCCTCGGCGACACGATCACCCTGGCCACCGACGGCCCCGTGATGGCCAAGCGGCTCGTGGGCATCGTGACCACGCAGGACACCCGGGTCACCGCGGGCGGCACCCTCGCCCTGTTCGACCGGGCCACCGCCCAGCAGCTGTTCGCCTCACCCGGCCGGTACACCGGGATCGACCTGGCCGCCGCGCCCGGCACGAGCCAGGCCGAACTCTCCGGCCGGGTGGCCTCCGTACTGCCCGCCGGGCGGGCCGAGGCCACCACCGGCGCCGCCCAGGCCGCCGGGCAGGCCCTCTACGTCGGCACCCTGACCCGGGGGCACGCCAAGCTGCCGCTGGTCTTCGCCGGGATCTCGCTGTTCATCGGCTCCTTCCTCATCGTCAACACCTTCACGATGCTGGTGACCCGGCGCACCCGGGAGATCGCGCTGCTGCGGGCGATCGGGGCCTCGCGGCGTCAGGTGACCGGCTCCGTGCTCGCCGAGGCCGCGCTCGTCGGCCTGGTCTCCTCCGCCGCCGGATTCCTGCTCGGCCTCGGGGTCGCGGCCGTCCTGCCCGGCCTGCTCAGCACCGCGCAGGACGCGCTGCCCGACGGGCCGCTGGTGATCGGCCCGCGTCCGGTGGCGGCCGCGCTCGGCGTCGGCGTCGGCGTCACGGTGCTCGCCGCATGGCTGCCGTCCCGCAGGGCCGCGAAGGTCGCGCCGGTCGAGGCGATGCGCTCGGCGCACCGGCCGCCGTCCGCGACGCGCTCGCGGCTGCGCGCCGCCGCCGGGCTGGTCCCGCTCGTCCTCGGCGCGGGGCTGCTGGTGTCGCTGAGCGGGGTGAAGGACGCCTCGGTCCGCAACCTCCAGGACGCGATGCTCGCCTGCGGCCTCCTCGTCGTCGCCCTGATCGTGCTCGCGCCGCTGCTCGCCGCGCCGGTGATCCGGCTGGCGGGCCGGGCGGTCGACCGGTTCGGGGCCGTCGGCCGGCTCGCCCGGGAGAACGCGCTGCGCGACCCGCGGCGCACCGCGGCCACCGCGTCCGCCCTGATGGTCAGTACGGCGCTGGTGGCCGGGCTCGCGGTCGTCGGCCACTCCACTGCGCAGGCCCTGGACCGGCAGGCCGCGGCGGGACTCGGCGCCGACTACGTGATCGGCACCCGCACGCCCACCGCGGGCATCGACCCGGACGCCGTCCGGCGGGTGGCCGCCGCCCCCGGGGTGCGGACCGCGGCGGCCGTCGCGGACGTGTCGCTGTTCGTCGGCGGCGGGGTTCGTCGGATCGCCGGGGTGGACCCGGCCGTCGTGGACGCGGTCATCGAGCTGGACTTCGTCGACGGCTCCGCGAAGGGGCTCGGGCCGGGCCGGATCGCCGTCTCCGCCTCCCTCGCCCGGGAGCAGGGCCTCGCCGCCGGCGACCGGGTCGCCGCCCGCATCGGACGCGGCCGGGACCTGACCCCGTACACGGTCGTCGGCGTCTACCAGGACAACCCCGTGGCCGGCGACGCGCTCGGCGACCTCGGCGAGGTGCGGCAGCACGGCGTCCTGCCCGGATCCGCCCAGCGGGTCCTGGTGCGCACGGACGACGGCGCCGCCTCCGACGCCGTCGGGAAGCGGCTGCGCACCGCGGTGGGCGGCAACCCGCTGCTGAAGGTCCAGGACCGGCAGGCCCTCGTCCGCGAGGCCGCGGGCAGCGTCGGCGACCTGCTGACCCTGATGTACGGGCTGCTCGCCATCGGCGTCGTGATCAGTGCGCTCGGCATCGTGAACACCCTGGCCATGTCGGTCGCCGAGCGGACCCGGGAGATCGGCGTGCTGCGCGCCATCGGCATGGATCGGGCCGGTGTCCGGCGGATGATCCGGCTGGAGGCCGTGATCGTCGCCGCCTTCGGGACCCTGCTGGGACTGCTGGCCGGCGTGTTCAGCGCCTGGGCCGTCGGCTCGCTGGCCAACGGCGCCATGACCCACTACGCGCTGGTGGTCCCGTGGGGAACCCTGCTGCTGGTGTGTCTGCTGTCCCTGGCGATCGGCGCGGCGGCCGCCGTCGTCCCCGCCCGACGGGCGGCGGCGCTGAGCCCGCTGCGTGCGGTCTCCGACGCGTAGCAGGCCGAAGGGCCGTCACCTGGAGGGCCCAGCTGAACAGGCGCGTCCCGTGGCGGTCCGGGTCCAATGGCAGGGCGCGGCCTTCCGCCGCGCCCCGTCGCTGCCCAGCCGTCCCCGGGAGTGCCATGAGCGAGCCGTCCCCGTCACCCGGCGACCCGCCCGGGGCGGCGCCGACCACCCCGCCGACCATCCCGCCGACCACCCCGCCGGCCGCCCCCGGCGGCGGATCCCGCGGGGGGAGGATCGCCAAGAGCGCCCTCTCGGCCGTGCTGATCACGCTGACGTGCATCCTCGTGCCGGTCTCCCTGCTCACCGTGTGGGTGCACGACATCGTGCTGGACACCAACCGGTACGTCGCCACGGTGCGGCCGCTCGCCTCCGACCCGGCGATCCAGCAGGCCGCCGTCCACCGCATCACGGAGGCCGCCGATGCGAAGGTGGACGGCTCCCGGATCACGGCCGACCTGGCGAAGTGGCTGGAGTCCCAGGGGCTGCCGCCCAGCGTGGGCTCGGCGGTCAAGTTGCTGGGCCCCCAGCTGGACGCGGCCGCCGACCAGGTCGTCTCCGGGGTGGCGACCCGGATCGTGGAGAGCGACCTGTTCGAGGACGTGTGGACGGTGGCCAACCGCACCGCCCACGCCGCCGTGGTGCACGCGCTCACCGGCAAGGGCCGCGGCGCGGTCGGGGTCGACGGCGGCACCGTGACGCTCGATGTCGGGGAGGCCGTCGACAAGGTCAAGGAAGAGCTCGTGGCCGCCGGGGTCTCCCCGGCGGACAAGATCCCCGAGGTCGACAAGCAGCTTGTGCTCTTCCAGAGCGACGAGCTGGGCCGTGTCCGGAACGCGGTGCACCTGCTCGACGTCCTCGGGAACTGGCTTCCCGTCATTACGGTCGTCCTCGGCGCGGCCGGCGTGCTGCTCGCCCGGCGACGGCGCCGGGCCCTGGTGACCACCGCGCTGTGCGCCGCGTTCGCCTGCCTGCTCGTCGCCGTCGCCCTGGTGGTGGGCCGCCACTACTACCTCGACCACCTGCCCGCGGAGGTCCAGTCCCCGGCTGCGGCAGCGGCCGTCTTCGACACGCTGGTGCGCTTCCTGCGGGTCAGTCTGCGGACCGCGATGGTCCTCGGGATCGTCGTGGCGCTCGGCGCCTATCTGTCCGGCGCCGGCCGTCTGCCGCGCGGCGTGCGCGGGCGGGCCGACCGTACGGCCGACTCCGCGGCGCGCTGGGGCGCCGGGCACGGGGTGCACACCGGCACGGCGGGCCGGTGGGTGGAGGCCCACCGCCACGCGCTCACGGTGGGCGTGCTCCTCGCCGTGGCGCTCGTGTTCGCCCTGTGGAACCACCCGACCGTACTGACCGTGCTGCTGCTGGTGCTGATCCTGCTGGTGGTGCTCGCCGTACTGGCCCTGCTGGCGGCCGGCGGCCGGATCGCCGACGGCACGGAAGCCGGAGCGGCGCCCGCTGCGGGGGCGGCACCGGGACCGGGTGACCGGGGAGCCGGGAGCCGGTGACCGGTCGGCGCGCGGATGAGGCCGGGCAGGCCCCGACCCGGGGCGGGACGGGACCCGCCCCGGGTCGTGCGGCTCAGGCGAGGATCCTGGCCTTGGCCCGGTCGAACTCCTCCTGGCTGATGTCGCCCTTGTCCTTGAGCGCGGAGAGTTTGCTCAGCTCGTCCGCGCTGCCGCCGCTGCCGCTGCCGCTGCCGGCCGCCTGCCGGACGTACGAGCGGAAGGCCGCCTCGTTCTCCTTGACCTGCCTGGCGTCGCGCTCGTGCATGCTGCGGCCGCGGGCGATGACGTAGACGAACACGCCGATGAAGGGGACGAGCAGCACCAGGATGAGCCATCCCGCCTTCCCCCAGCCGTGCAGGCTGTGGTCACGGAAGATGTCCGTGATGACTTTGAAGAGCAGGAAGAACCACATGACCCACAGGAAGAACCACAGCATCGTCCAGAAGAGGTTGAGAAGTGGATAGTCGTCCATATCCGACTCCGATCATGCGCGTGGTACTCCATTGATACAGGCGGCTCCGCCACGGCGCATGCGGAGCCGGTGGGGCATCTTTTGCACCCGTGCGCGGGACGGCGCGACCATGGACGCATGAGCACTGCCTTCCCCTTTCCCGGGGAGGGGCCGACCCACCGACGGGGAAAAGCCGATGGTGCTTGACCTGATCGTCATCGGGCTGATCATCACGCTCTATCCGCTGCCCATCATGGCCTTCGTCCTGGTGGTGTCCGCGCCCGGCGGTCTGTGGAAGGGGCTCGCCTTCATCCTCGCCTGGCTGGGCTGCCTCGTCGCCGTGATCGCCGTCGTCCTCCTCCTCACCGGGGGCCAGCCCCCGCCGCCGCGCTCCCCACCGTCCACCGCGGGCCTCGCGGTCCGGCTGGCCATCGGCATCGCGCTGGTTGGGTACGCCGAACACCGGCGCCGGCGGCGCCCGGTGGGGGGCGTCGCCCCGGACGCGGAAGGGGCGGGATCCGGACCGGCCGAGGAGCCGCGCGCGCTCTCCCGCATGGACCGGGCGTCCGCGTGGTCGGCGGCCGGAATCGCGGTACTCCTCCAGCCGTGGGGGATGGTGGGGGCGGCCGCCGCGACGGTCGTCGAGGCGAACCTGTCCGACGGCGCCACGTACCTGGCCCTGTTCGGCTTCTGCGTCCTGGCCTCCTCCACCCTCCTGGCGATGGAGCTGTTCATGGTGTTCGCGCCCGAGCGGGCCGCGCTGGCGCTCACCGGGATGCGGGCGTGGCTGTCGGACCACAAGGACCCTGCGATCGTCCTCGCCTGCCTCGTCCTGGGCCTGTGGCTGGTGGGCAGGAGCCTGTACGAGCTCACGCGCTGACGGCGGCCCGCGGACGGGCGTGGTGCTCCGGTCGCCGGATGCGGTCCGGGCCGTTCTCCTGAAGGCATGGAACGCAATGCAGCCCGCCGCCGGCGGCGCGCCCTGGTCGGCCACTGCCTGCGTGCGACAGGCTCGGTGGTCGTGCTCACCGGGCTGTACTACCTGGCGCCGCTGGAGGGCGGGTTCGGCGTCGTAACGCTCCTCACGCTCGTGCTGGGCCTGCTCGCCTTCACCCTGCTGACGGTCTGGCAGGTCAGCGCCATCACCCGGTCGGAGTATCCGCGGCTGAGCGCTCTCGAGGCCATGGCCACCGCCGTACCGCTCTTCCTGGTGATCTTCGCCGCAACCTACTTCATGCTGTCCGAGAACGTCCCGGCGAGCTTCACCGAGCCCCTGAACCGGACGGACGCCCTCTACTTCACGGTCACGGTGTTCGCGACCGTGGGCTTCGGCGACATCGTCGCCACGACCGGGACCGGGCGGGTGCTGGTCACCGTGCAGATGATCGCCGACCTGATCGTGGTGGGCGTGATCGCCAAGGCCCTCTTCGGCGCCATGAAGGTCGGAATGCGCAGGCGGGGCGGCCGGGGCCACGGCGGACCGCCGTTCGTGGACGACGAGGAGCCCTGAGCCGTCGCCGCCCGGCGCTGCGCGTCGTGCGAAGACCCCGCCCGGGAAGCGGACGGGGTCCTTTCTGCGCGGAAGGAAGGGAACGGCGGGCGGGTCACCCGGCCGTCAGCACTTCAGACCGGAGGCGGCGGCCGCCGTGGCCTGCTCCAGCGACTGGATCTGCGGCTGCAGTTGGGTGAGCGCGGCCTGGCCGGTCGTGTCGCCCGGCAGATCCTGATAGCCCTTCTTGAGGTTCTCGGCGGCGGACTGCACCGCCTCGCGCTCCGCGTCCTTCAGCTTGTTCGCGTTCTCCTTGACGTTCTCCCAGTCCTGCTGGACGGCGTCGTAGGCGTCCTTGACCTGGTCCTTGGTGGCGACGGCCGGATCCAGGGCCTTCAGCTTGGCGTTGTCGGCCTTGAGGGCGTTCAGGTCCGTGCACAGGGCGGCCGCGGCCTCGGTGGCCTCCTCGGCGGGGGAGGGACTGTCGTCGGAACACGCGCTGAGGCCGAACACCGCGCTCAGGCAGAGCACACCGACCACCGGGAAACGCTTCATGGAGGGGCCTTCCTCGATCAGGCAAACCAGGCGTACGGGATCTTCCGGTACCACGACAAACTATGCACAACCGGACACGCTCCGCATCCGCACGCCCTCAGGCGGCGGGCTGGATGTTCTGGTTCAGGTGGAAGAGGTTGCCCGGGTCGTAGGTCCGCTTGACCTCGGCCAGACGGTCGTAGTTCCCCTTGTAGTTGGCCCTGATGCGGCTCTGGTCGTCCTCGGCCATGAAGTTGATGTAGCCACCCTCCTCCGAGTGCGGTGCGGTGGCCTCGTAGTAGTCGCGGACCCAGGCGGTGTTCGCCTCGTTGTCCGCGGGGTCCGGCCACATCCCGGCGATGACGGTGGCGAAGTTGGCGTCGCGGTAGGCGAAGGCCGTCTCGTCCGGTCCGACGCGGTGGCAGGCGCCGTTGATCGGGTAGATGTGCACCGTCGAGTTCACGACGGGCACCTTCGGGCCGTGCACCAGGTGCGCCTCGATCGCGGAGTCGGTCAGCTCCGTCACGAAGTTGGCCTTCCAGTAGTGCTGGAGACCGGGCGGAACGAGCGCGTCGAACGCGCTGTTGAGGGCCGGGTACGGCATGGGGCCGACGTGCTCCGCGACCACCGGCGCGATGTCGCGGAAGGGCCGCAGGGCCCGCTCACCCTCGTCCAGCGGCCCGGTCCAGCACGCCACGATCAGGGCGAAGGGGTCGCCGTGCCGGTCTTCCGGGATGAACGGCAGCGGAGGGGCCAGTTGGAAGGCCGGGAAGCCGCCGAGCTGCTCCGGGGCGTCGGCGATGTAGTCGGCGAAGGACCGCAGCACCGTGGCGGCGTCGTCCAACTCGAAGAGCATCGGTCCGCCGTAGATGTCCTTGACCGGGCTCAGCCGGTACTCGAACGAGGTCACCGCGCCGAAGTTCCCGCTGCCGCCGCGCAGCGCCCAGAAGAGGTCCGGATTCTCCTCCTCGCTCGCCACCACGACGCGGCCGTCCGCCGTCACCACATCGGCCGAGATCAGGTTGTCGCAGCTCAGGCCCAGTCCGCGGGACAGGTAGCCGATGCCGCCGCCGAGGGTGAGTCCGCCGATGCCGGTGGTCGAGATGATCCCTCCGGTGGTGGCCAGCCCGTAGGCGTAGGTCGCCGCGTTGAAGTCGCCCCAGGTCGCGCCGCCCTCCGCACGGGCCGTGCGGCGCGCGGCGTCGACGCGCACCCCGCGCATGCCGGACAGGTCGGCGACCACGCCGTCGTCACAGGTGCCGAAGCCGGGCACGCTGTGGCCGCCGCCGCGCACCGCGAGGTCCAGCCCGTTCTCCCGCGCGAAGTCCACCACCGCCATGACGTCCCCGGTGTTGGCGCACCGCACGACGGCGGCCGGCCTCCGGTCGATCATGGCGTTGTGGACGGCCCGCGCCTCCTCGTAGGCGTCGTCGCCGGGTGTGACGACCGCTCCGCGTACGCGTTCCCGCAGCTGGTCGATCGAGAGCTTGCCCATGACCATCGCTCCTCGTCCTTCGTACGTCGCTCTCACGCCGCGCCGAGACGCGTGCGCCGGGTGCTGCCGCTACGGCCCCAGATGGCTGAAGCCCACCTCGAAGTGCTCGACCCTGACGACCTGCTGCCCCTCCCGTCGGGCGGTCTCCTCGCGGATCCGGTCGGCGAGTTCCTCGCTGTCCCGCATGCTCCGCTCGTCCTCCCACAGGGTCAGCGACCTGGCCTGACCGGTGGCCCGGTCGACCAGGTAGTAGACGCCCCGGAAGCCGGGCGCGTCCCGCACCTGCCGGACGATCTCCTCCGAATGCGCTTCCAGGTCTCCCTCCGCGGGGACGGGGGAACCCTGGTAGGTGCTCAGCCTCGCGAACATCTGCGGCAGTCCTTCCTGGCCCGGCCGCCGTCGGGAGACGGGCAGCTCCAGGACCAGCGTCCTCCGGCAGACCGCGCCCCGCATGCCGGAGCGGCGCGACAATGGTGGCGAAGGACGCGTCTTCCGGTGCCGTTGCGGAGAGGCGGGACGTCGAGTGGCGTACATAGCTGTGACCGCCCTGAGCCATGTCGGGCTGGTCCGCGAGCACAACGAGGACAGCCTCGTGATCGGGCCGTGGACCCTGTGCGGGACCGTGACCCAGAACCCCCAGACGCTGGTGTTCCCGTTCGGCAGACCGCTGGTCGTCGCGGTCGCCGACGGGCTCGGCGGGCAGCCGGCGGGGGAGGTGGCCAGCGAGCTCGTGGTCCGCCAGCTCTCCTCGCTCGGCCCCACGCTGAACTGCGCCGAGGCCGTCGGTGACGCGCTGGACCTGTGCAACGACGCCGTGTACTCGGCCGCCGACGGCCGGCCCGACCTGACCGCGATGGGGACCACCGTCGCGGGTGCGCTCGTGCTGACCGAGTCGCTGCTGTCCTTCAACGTCGGCGACAGCAAGGTGTTCCACGCGGCCCGCGACGGACTGCACCAGGTGAGCGTGGACGACAGCCCGCCCCCGGCGCCCGGCCACCGCACCACCTCGGCCGTCACGCAGGTGCTCGGGGGAAGCCGCGGCCGCCGTGCGATCACCCCGCACATCGAGACCTTCGCGCTGGCGGAGGGCGACCGCTACCTGGTGTGCAGCGACGGGCTGACCGACCCGGTGCCGGACGACACGATCGAGGAACTGCTGCGGGTGCACGACGACGGCAGAGCGGCCTTCGAACTGTGGAAGGCCGCGATCGACGCGGGAGGCCCGGACAACATCACCCTCGCACTGCTGCGCATCGGGGCCTGACCATATGACCGTACGACCTTTCATTGGATTTCAGGACCGTATATCGGGAGGCGCGGCGCCGAATATCCAAACGGAAAGGCTTTCCCGGTTCTCCGGTAATCACTGTGCTACGGTGACGCCAGTTGCGGTTGTGGTCCCCAAAAAACTTACAAGTGCTCTCACCCTATCTTCCGGTGGGCGCACTTTTCATTTCCGGTTCACATGTCCGGTCGGGGCAATCATCTCGGCGACGCCGGGTCCGCACAGTGCGGCCCGGGCAAGGCCCCAAAGGAGAATTCGCATGGCATCCGGCACCGTGAAGTGGTTCAACGCGGAAAAGGGTTTCGGTTTCATCGAGCAGGAGGGCGGCGGGGCGGACGTCTTCGCCCACTACTCGAACATCGCCACTTCCGGCTTCCGTGAGCTCCAGGAGGGCCAGAAGGTCACCTTCGACGTCACGCAGGGCCAGAAGGGCCCGCAGGCCGAGAACATCGTTCCCGCCTGACGCCGAAGCGGAGACCGAAGCCGAGGCCGACGGCGAGACCGAAGCCGACGTCCGGGCGGACGGGCCCGCGGCCCGCACCTCTGCGTGCGGGCCGCGGCCATGCCCGCCCCGCGCGCGCCCGCCCCGCGCCCGCCGGGAATCGGCCGCCGTCGCGGCGGAAGCGCCGGCCGCGGCCGGCGCCGCTTGCTAGAGTCCCTGCCCATGTCGATCCCTGACGACCTGCTCCGCGACATCGCCGCCATGGTCGAGTCGGAGCAGACCAATCAGATGTCCCTGACGGTCGTCGTGAACGGCGCCGTCATCACCGGCCGCCTCGCCCCCGAGCACGTCTGGCGCCAGCGCGTGGCCGAGGTCCTGCGGGACTCCGACCAGCTGGGCCCGTTCGCCGAGGTCTTCAGCTCGCCCGGAACCCCCAGACGTCCCGCCGGACCGCCCTCCCACCTGCACTTCCACGTGGCCCGCATCCTCCAGGGCCCGGTGGGCATCCCCGAGACGGGCGGCATGTACCGGATCGCCGTGGCCGACGTCAGTGCCTGGACCGTCGGGGATTTCAGCTACTCCGACAAGTGACCGGCGACCCACCCCGTGTCCACATCCTGGACGACTACTCTCGTTTTATGAACGCAGAAGCCGACGCCCTCACGACCGTGAAAGACGCTGACCGGAAGCACGTCTTCCACTCCTGGTCGGCGCAGGAGCTCATCGACCCGCTCGCCGTCGCCGGCGCGGAGGGCTCGTACTTCTGGGACTACCAGGGCAACCGCTACCTCGACTTCTCCAGCGCCCTGGTCTACACGAACATCGGCTACCAGCACCCCAAGGTCACCGCGGCCATCCAGGAGCAGGCGGCCAGGCTGTGCACCGTCGCACCCGGCTTCGCCGTCGACGTGCGCTCCGAGGCGGCCCGGCTGATCGCCGAGCGCACCCCGGGCGACCTCGACAAGGTCTTCTTCACCAACGCCGGGGCCGAGGCGGTGGAGAACGCCGTCCGCATGGCCCGGCTGCACACCGGGCGCCCGAAGGTGATGTCGGCCTACCGGTCCTACCACGGCGCCACCTCCACCGCGATCAACCTGACCGGTGACGCCCGCCGCTTCGGCAACGACTCCGCGACCGCCGGCGTCGTGCACTTCTGGGGCCCCTTCGCCTACCGCTCGCCCTTCTACGCGACGACGGAGGCCGAGGAGTGCGAGCGGGCCCTGCGCCACCTTGAGGACACCATCGTCTTCGAGGGTCCCCAGTCCATCGCCGCGATCATCCTGGAGACCGTCGGCGGCGCCCCCGGCGTGCTCGTGCACCCCGACGGCTACCTTCCCGGAGTGCGGGCGCTCTGCGACCGCTACGGCATCGTCTTCATCCTCGACGAGATCATGGTCGGCTTCGGGCGCACGGGGAAGTGGTTCGCCTCCGAGCACGGGGACGTCACCCCCGACCTGCTCTGCTTCGCCAAGGGCGTGACCAGCGGCTACGTGCCGCTCGGCGGGGTCGCCATCTCGGCGGCGATCGCCGAGACCTTCGCCCGCCGGCCCTACCCGGGCGGGCTGACCTACTCCGGGCACGTGCTGGCCTGCGCGGCCGCCGTGGCCACGATCGGCGTGATGGAGGAGGAGGGCATCGTCGAGCAGTCCGCGCGCACCGGCGCCGAGCTCCTCGGACCCGGCCTGCGCGCGCTCGCCGAGCGCCACCCCTCGGTCGGGGAGGTTCGGGGCCTCGGCACGTTCTGGGCCCTCGAACTCGTCCGCAGCAAGCGGACGCGCGAGCCGCTGGTCCCGTACAACGCCACCGGGGCGGACAACGCGCCGATGGCGGAGCTCGCGGCCGCGTGCAAGAAAGGCGGGCTCTGGCCGCTCGTCGCGGGCAACCGGATCCACATCGCACCGGCCTGCAACATTGCGCCCCAGGACGTGGAGAAGGGGCTGCGCATTCTCGACGAGGCGCTGACGGTGGCCGACGCACACACCGTCTGACCTGTGCGTCTGTGGGGTCACCCAATCCTGCGGTGCCGGTGTTCGGAGGATCCGTACGGTGGTCAACCCGCCGCACACGTGCTGCAATCCGTGCAGGCCGCGAACGCAAAACAGGCCAAGCACCTACGGACCGGGATGCACGTCAGTCCCGGGGCGGCCCCTCGGGGCCGAACGGCGGGGAGCGGGAAGACCGCTGGACGCCGGGCGTACGGGTCCCAGTAGTACGGACTCCGTGTTCCCGAGTACCCGAAGGAAGACAGCATGAGCAAGCACGTCCTGGCGCAGAACCAGTACGGCAAGGCCGAGAACCGCATCGTGAAGGTCACCCGCAAGGGCAATGACGGTTCCTGGCACGAGATCCGCGACCTCAACGTCTCGGTCGCGCTCCGCGGTGAGTTCCGCGACGTCCACCTCACCGGCGACAACGCCAACTGCCTGCCGACCGACACCACCAAGAACACGGTGTACGCCTTCGGCAAGGAGCACGGCATCGAGTCCCCGGAGGCCTTCGGCATCCTGCTCGCCAAGCACTTCGTGTCCTCGCAGGCGCCGATCCGCGAAGCCCAGATCCGCATCGAGGAATTCGCCTGGGAGCGCATCCCGGTCCCGACGCGGAAGGAGCAGCACTCCTTCGCGCTCAAGGGTCAGGAGGTGCGCACCGCGCAGATCACCTACAGCGAGACCACGGGTCTCCAGGTCATCTCGGGCCTGAAGGACCTCACGGTGATGAATTCGACGAACTCCGAGTTCCACGGGTACATCAAGGACAAGTACACGACGCTCAAGGAGGCGTACGACCGGATCCTGGCGACCAAGGTCACCGCGCGCTGGGCGCACTCGGCGCTGGCCGCCGACGACCCCGGCCACGACTGGGACCAGGCGTACAAGAAGGTCCGCAAGAACATGCTGGAGGCCTTCGCGGAGACCTACTCGTACTCCCTGCAGCAGACCCTGAACCAGATGGCCGAGCGGGTGCTCGACCACTGCCCCAGGGTCAACGAGGTGCGGCTCAACCTCCCCAACAAGCACCACTTCCTGGTCGACCTGGAGCCCTTCGGCCTCAAGAACGACAACGAGGTCTACTTCGCGGCGGACCGCATGTACGGCCTGATCGAGGGCACCGTCCACCGTGACGGGGTGCAGCCGGTGATCGCGACGTCCGACTGGATCGTGGCGTAGCCGGCCCGCACGGCCCGTGAGTCGGGCCCGGACCGCGTCGCGGGGTCCGGGCCCGGTCTTCCGCTACGTGTGCGGCAGTTCGTCCTCGGGCCGGCCGACGAGGAGGTTCCAGCGACCGGCGCGCCCGGTCAGGGTGGTCACCCACTGCGGCCGTACGTCGAGCCGCCAGAAGGCCGCCGTCGGGAGCTCCAGGGCGTACACCACGGCCGCCCGTACGACCGCCTGCTCGACCTCGGCCCGGTGTGTGCCCGGGGCCAGGCCGGCCAGCTCGGCGCCGACACGGGCGATCAGCGCGTCCACGGACTCGCCGCCCGGGGGTGCGTACCCGGGGTCCGTCAGCCAGGCGTGCAGGTCCTGCGGAGTCTCGGCCGCGACCTCCTCCAGGGTGCGTCCGGCCCACTGCCCGACGTCCGGCCCGCGCAGTCCCTCGTAGCCGGGACATGGCCGCGCGTGACCGAAACGGCCCTGACGGGCCGCTGTGTCCAAAGGGGGGCGCGCGAGGTGAACACGCACCAACTGACTCTTCATAAGGGGAGCGTAAGCGCGGTACCGTCACGAACGAGACAAGTCCATGACGACGGTACGACGGAAGCACCGGTGAGAATCCGGCACGGTCGCGCCACTGTGAAACCTCCCCGAGGGGAGGCAAGTCAGACCCGCCACCGTCGTCGAGCGCACCACTGACCGGGACGCGTGTTCCCTCTGGAGGTTCTGCAATGGCCAACTCCGCCGTGCCCACGACGAACGCCCCCGCCATCGCCCCCATCTCGCTCTCCGCGCTCGCCCCCTGGGCGGTGTTCGTCGGCGTCCTGATGCTGGTCCTGCTCTACTTCGTCGGCGCCGAGCAGGGTGCCACCGCCCTCTTCGAGGGCGAAACCATCCACGAGTGGCTGCACGACGGCCGCCACCTGCTGGGATTCCCCTGCCACTGACCCGTTTCCCCTGCCACCGACCACCCCTCGGCAAGGGATCCGTCTCAGCAAGGGAATCGAACATGAATTCCGCATCACCCCGCACCCTGCTCGTCCGCGGCATGCTCGCCGGCCTGCTGGCCGGCACGGCCGCCTTCCTCGTCGCGTACCTCCTGGGCGAGTCCGCGGTGGACGCGGCCATCGCCGTCGAAGAGGCCGCGGCCGGACACGACCACGGCGGGGAGGCTCCCGTCAGCCGGGCCCTCCAGGCCACGGCCGGTCTCGGTACCGGCGTCGTGCTCTACGGCGTCGCGCTCGGCGGTCTCGCCGCGCTCGTGTACTGCTTCGCGCTCGGCCGCATCGGCCGCTTCGGCCCGCGGGCCACGGCGGCCCTGGTCACCGCGGGCCTGTTCGTCGTCGTGACCCTGGTCCCCTTCTTCAAGTACCCCGCCAACCCCCCGGCCGTCGGAGACCCCGCCACCGCTGCCCGGCGGACCGCCCTCTACCTCCTGATGATCGTCCTGAGCGCGTTGCTGGCGGCGGCAGCGGTCATCCTCGGGCGCCGGCTCGCGCCCGGGCTCGGGAACGGGAACGCGTCGGTCGCCGCCGGTGCGGCCTTCGCCCTGCTCATCGGCATCTCGTACGCCGTCCTGCCCGGTGTGAGCGAGGTCCCGGCCGGGTTCCCCGCCGCACTGCTCTGGGAGTTCCGCCTCGCGTCCCTGGCCGTCCAGAGCACGTTGTGGACGACTTTCGGCCTGGCCTTCGGTTTTCTAGCCGACCGGGCCCTTGTGCCCGCTTCCGCACCCAAGGAGGCTGTGCAGCCGACGAATTGACGATGAAAGGCCGATAGTCCATGGCGACGGCGATCAGGGAGTGGCGGGGCTGGACGGGTGCCGCACCCTTCTGGCTGAACTCCTTCCTGCTGCTCCTGGCCCCCTGCTGCGCCGTCACCCTGTTCGGCCAGATCGGCATCATCGCCGCCCTGGCCGCGCTCGGCGGCCTGGCCCGCCACCTCTGGTACGGCGACTACGGCCATCCGGCCGTGCACCTGGCCGCCGCGTTCATGGGGGCGGGCACGGCGGCCGTCGTCATGTGACACCCCGGGCGTCACCTCCGGCCACCTCGCCCCTCACCCGTTGGGACGAATCCGCGCCACCCCCGGCCGACGGTGGACCGAACCGGCGCGAGCTGCGCAAACTCCCCGTTCGCGCGAAGACACGCCCGTGACTGCGCGTCAGTCCCTCGTGTTTCACGGTGTGCCGATGGGCAGAGGAAGTGTCCACTGCTCACATGACCCGGCCGCACGAGCCGGACAGGAGGGAATGCCATGCCCCGCGCCAAGTGGGTCGTCGCGTCTCTGACGGTGGCTCTGCTGTGTACCACCGTGGTGGTGTTGCAGCGGACCGAGGGCGCCGCGCCCGCGGCCGCGGTCACCGACGACGCACTGCCCTCACGGGCGCTGGGACTGTCCGGCCACCGCCGCCTGGTGCGGGAGCTGGAACAGTCCGGCGAGAGCGACCGCGCGAGGGCGCCCCGACCGCAAGGGGCCGCGGCCGGGCCGCTGAGGACGGTCTCCGGCCCACTGCGCGCGGCCCGCCCCCTGCGGCTGCGCATCCCGAGCCTGGGCGTCGACGTGCCGTTGGGCGACGACGGCGAGGAGGCGTCCTGGGACTCCTCCGGTCCGACGCCGGGTGCCGCCGGGACCGCCGTGGTCACCGGAACCGGTCTGCGGCTGGGGGAGTTGCGCCGGGGCCGGACGATCGAGATCCCGCGCGCGGACCGCCGTACGGCCGTGTTCACCGTCGTACGGATCTCCCCCGGCAGGGCGTCCGGGCCGCCGGAGACTCCCGACCGTGCCCAACTGCGGCTGATCGGCGGGGAGACCGCCGTACTGGCCCGGCTGACCGGTCACCGCAGCAGCAGCTGAGGTCTGGCGGACTGTCAGCCGAGGGAGGTGTCTTCGTCCTCCGGTCGGGCGCTTATCGGGGTCCGTCCGGGAGTCTTCCGGCGCGGCGGGGCACACCCCTCGCATGACCTGGAGGCGACACGCACACACGGGGCTGACGAGGGCGCTCACCGCGGCCTGCGTCGTGCTGCTGTGCGTGTTCGGTGCGGGTCCGGCCGGCGCGGACCCGGCGGAACACCGCCCCGCGTCATCGGCCCCCGTGGAACCAGCGGCTCCCGGCGAGCCCGGCGAACCCGTGGAGGGTCCGTCCGATCCCGCAGCGGATCCGGAGGCACGCGCCGCCGTACGGTCGGCAGCGCGCGGGGCCGCCTACGCCCAGCGGATCCCGCTCGCGGTGTTTCACGTGAAACAGGGCGGCCTCCCGGGGCGCGGCCCCCGCACGGGGGTGGCCGAACCGGACCTGTCCCTGCGGACCGTGCGGAGTGTGGTGCTGCGCTGCTGAGCGGGCCGAGCCCCCAGCGCGTCCCCCCACCCTCCGAGCACCGCGAGGTTCCGCCATGCCCATCGACCCGTACGCCGCACTGAACGCCATGCTCCGCGCCGAGGTCTCGCGCTTCGCGCCCGTCCGCCAGCCCGAGACGACCGCTCCGCCGAAGACCCCGGCCCCGTCCGTCGAGGACGAGGGCGATCCGCAGCGGGGCACCGCCGCGCAGGCGGCCGTCACCCCGCGGACCGTCACCCCGCGGTCGGCGGGCATCAGGACGGCGGCCGGCGACTCGGCCGCGTAGCGGCCGCGCCCGGACGTGCAGGGGCGCCGGCTCTCCCGCCCGCAGTCGGGGGCGGGGGAGCCGGCGCCCCTGTGCAGGGCCGGCGGTGCGGGCGCGCTCAGTCCTCGTGCGTGTAGTAGCGGTAGAAGGCGGTGGCGCCGACGCCCACGGCGACCGCCAGGCCTATCACCACGGAGCTGAGGATGGACTCGTTGGTGAGGCTGTGCAGGTAGCCCACCGCGATGCCGCCGAAGGCTCCGTAGGCGGCGGCGTGGAGCTCGCGCATCATCTGCGGGCCGACCCTGGCCAGGACGAACATGATGCCCGCGAAGATCAGGCCGCAGAGGATGCCGTAGAGGACGTTGGCCGCGGTGACCGGGCCCTGGTGACGGTCGATGAACGCGCACCAGACCCCGTAGACCGTTCCGAGGAGCAGCGGCCTCACGTAGGCGCCCTTGCTCAGGTGGGTCATGTCCGCCATCTGCCGGTGCTGCCGGGGGGCAGCGGGTGCCGCATGTGCCATGACGGGCTCCTCTCTCCCATCATCCAGGGCACACCCGCCGTCTCCGACCGGCAAGTGGATCAGTGGTCAGGGCGTGCGCACCGCCACGGCGTCGATCTCGAAGAGCATGCCGGGCAGGGCCAGGGCGGCGACCCCGATGAGGGTCTGCGCGGGAAGCTCGGTGCCCCAGGTCGCGTGCAGGTGCTTCAGGAGCACCTCCAGCTTCCGCTGGTCGTGGTCGACGACGTAGGTGCCGATGCGGACCACGTCGGCAGGACCGAGGTCGACCGCGGCGAGGGCGGTGCGGAGGTGGGCGAAGGCCCGTTCCACCTGCTCGGCGAAGTCGTCGGAGACGACGTGGCCGCTCTCGTCGGAGCCGTACTGGCCGGCTATGAAGACCTGCTCGCCGGGGGCGGAGACGATGTGGCTGTAGCCGAAGCCGGTCGGGGTGTGAAGTCCCGCCGGGTTGATGATGCTGCGCGTCATGCCGAGCTCCCTGCTTCCGTGTCCGTACGTGCTGCGCCTGCTGTCACTGCTGTCACTGCTGTCACTGCGCGGCGAGCCAGGCGCGGAGCCGCTGAGGGGCCTCGGGGGCCTGCCGCTCGGCCTGCTGCCGGATCTCGTCGAGGTTCTGGGCCGCGAGGGCCTTGCGCCAGGCCAGTTCGGCCCGGGTCATGGCGTGCGCGATGGCGCAGTCGGCGGCGGCCGCGCCCTCCGGCGCCGGTTCGCCCGCGCCGGGTCCCTGCCTACGGATCTCCGCGCACCGGAAGGCCTCCTCGGGCCCCTCGACTGCGGCGACCACGTCCATGAGCGAGACGGCGGCCAGCGGGCGGGCCAATTGGAAGCCGCCGCGCGGACCGGGGCTGGAGGTGAGGATGCCCGCCCGGACCAGCGCCTGCAGCTGCTTGTTGAGGTAGGCCGTGGGCAGGTCGTGCCAGGCGGCGAGGCGCGCCGCCGAGACCGCGCGGTCCGGTCCGCTCCAGGCCAGGTTGACGCAGCTGTGCAGCGCCCACTCGACGCCCTCACTCATCCTCATATTCTGGATATTAGATATCCAGAATAGCGAAGGCAAGGGTCCCGCGCCGTCCGGTGGCCCACCACCCGCCCGCAGCAACACCACTCGCGCCGCCGCCCGTCCCCGTTTTCCCTGGTGACGTGCGCACCATCCTGTCGGCGGTCCTCATCGTGCTCGTGGCACTCCTCGTGCCCGCGAGCGCCGTGGCGTACTGGGCCGACCGTGAGCTGGGCGACGCGGACCGCTACACCGCGGCCATGTCCCCCCTCGCGGAGAATCCGGCCGTACAGGAGGTCGTCGTCACGCACACCGCCCGTGCCCTCACCGGGCAGATCGACGCCGGCCCCTTCCAGGCCGGCGTCGATGCCCTGCTCGACGAAGCCCTGCACTCCTTCGCCGACACCCCCGCCTACCGGACGGCCTGGGACGCGGCCAACCGCGCCGCACACGCCGCCTTCCTCCACGCCCTCACCACGGGCCGCGGCAACGCCGTCACCATCGACCTCGCGCCGGTCGTCGAGCGGATCAAGAGCGAACTCGTGGCCGACCAGGTGCCCTTCGCGGACCGCATCCCGGTGACGCGGCTGTCCGTGGAAGTCATGGAGTACGACAACCTCGGCGCACTCCGGAAGGGGTTCCGCATGCTCCAGATCGCCGGCGTCTGGCTCCCGGCACTGACCCTGGTCCTGGCCGTGTCGGCCGTGGCGGTCGCCGTCCGGCGGCGGCGCGCCGTCATCGCCACCGGACTGGGCCTGGCCGTCGGGGCCGGCCTGCTGTGGCTCACGGTGGACGTGTGCCGCCGCCTCACCCTCGACGATCTGCCCGCCGACATCGACCGCGCCGCGGCCGGCGCGGTGTACGACGCCCTCACCGCGTTCCTGCGGACCACCGCCTGGGTCGTGCTGCTGATCGGACTGGCGGCGGCGCTGTCCGCCTGGGTGACGGGCCGACTGCGCCGCACCCCATAAGCTCGGAAGGCACAACACGCGCAGAACACCTCAGAAGAACACAGAAGAACCGATTCGCGAGCGGCGGCACGGAAACGGGAATGAGCACCGAACCCACCGAACACATAGCGCCGCGGCGGGCCCGGCACCATCCGCTGGCGCCACCCGACTGGCTGCTCCAGGGGCTGAAGCCGACCACCGCACCCGTCCCCTGGCCCGCCACCGTACGAGCGGCGGTGGCCCTGTCCGTCCCGCTCGCCGTCGGCTTCGCGCTGAACGAGCCCGAATACGGCGCGCTCGCCTCCATGGGCGCCCTCTCCGGAGTGATCGGCGACACCGCCGACGCCTACCGGATGCGCGTCCTGAACATCGCCGTCCCACAGGTCTTCGGCGCCGTCGGCGTGGCCCTGGGCACCCTCGTCTACGGCCACGGCTGGGTGGCCGTCGGCGCACTCACCCTCATCGCCCTGCTCTCCGGGATGATCTCCTCCATCGGCACGGTCGCCTCCGTGTCCGGTCTGCTGCTCCTGCTCAACGCCGTGGTCGGGGCCGGTCTCCCGATGCCACGGCCCTGGTGGATCGCCCCGCTGCTGCTGAGCGCGGGCGGGCTCTTCGTCCTCGTCCTGACCCTGCTGGGCTGGCCGCTGCACGGCCGCCGACCGGAACGGACCGCGGTCGCCGCCACCTACCGGGCCCTGGCGGACACCCTGGAAGCCGCCGGCGGCCCCGGCGACATCTACGACGAGCGGCGCCGCCGGGTCACCCGGGAACTCAACCGGGCCTATGACCTGATCCTGGGCCGCCGGGCCCGCGTGCACGGGCGCAGCCCGTCGCTCGTCCGCATGCTCGCGCAGCTCAACGTGGTGATCCCGCTGGTGGAGGCCGCACCCGCCGCCCACCTGCGCGGGCGGCCGCTGCCTGCCGAGATCCCCGCGGCCGTACGGGAGCTCGCGGCGGCCGTCGAGGAGGGCCGCACCACAGCACCCGCGCTCGACCTGCCCGAAGCCCGTACTCCCGCCGAACGGGCCGTGGACGCCGCACTGCGGCACGCCGCGTCGGTCGTCCACCTCGCCGAACCGGACCCGCACAACGTGGACGACCGCCTCGGCCGCCCCGCCGCGCTGACCGTGCGCACCCGGCGGGCGGTGCGCGACATGATGCTGTCCGAGGCCTCCTGGCGCTACGGGCTGCGGCTCGCACTGTGCATCGGCCTCGCGCAGTCCCTCGTGTCGGTGGTCGAGCTCGAACGGTCCTACTGGATCGCGCTGACCGTCACCTTCGTCCTCAAACCGGACTTCGGCTCGGTGTTCTCCCGGGCCCTGCTGCGCGCCCTCGGCACCGCGATCGGGCTGGTCGTCGCCGCCGCCGTGCTCGCCGAAGTACCGCGCGGCTGGTGGGACGTACCGGTCATGATGGTGCTCGGCGCGCTGATCCCGGTCTTCTCCGCCAAGGGCTACGCCTTCCAGACCGCCGCGATCACCCCGGTGATCCTGCTGCTCTCGGACCTGCTCAACCACCAGGGCTTCGACCTGATCCGCCCCCGGCTGCTGGACAGCCTGATCGGCTGCGCCATCACCCTGACCGCCGGATACCTGCTGTGGCCGGAGAGCTGGCACACCCGCATCGGGGACCGGCTCGCCGACACCGTGGACGACGCCGCCCGTTACGTGGAACGGGCCTTCGCACCGGCCGCGGACGACGCGGCCCTCGCGGCGGCCAGGACCACCCGCCTCCAGGCCCGGCGGCGGCTGTACCGCGACCTGTCGGGCGTACGCAGCGAGTTCCAGCGGGCGCTGACCGAGCCCCCGCCGACCGGCACCCGGGCCGCCGCCTGGTGGCCGCTGGTGGTCGCCGTCGAGCGGATCGTGGACGCGTCCACCGCCGCCCGGGTCCGCGTCAACCACGGCGCCCCGCCGCCCGCGGCCGAGGAGGTGGCGGCCGTCGCGCGACAGCTGCGGGAACTGGCCGGCCGGGTGCGCAGCAGCACCGTCCCGGTCCGGGTCGAGGGCGAACCGGAGGGCGACCAGTCGGGCGTCCTGGCCCCCGTCCACCAAGAGCTCGCGGCCGCCCGCGCCATCACCCGGCCGGAGCGCTGACCGGGCCGGGGGAAGGCGGACGGGAGAGCATCGGACCATGTACCGCGCCCCGGCCGTCCTGGCCCTCGCTCTGGCCCTGGCGGGGTGCGCCGACGTGGAGGGGCTGCACAGCGAGGGCGACCTGGGCACGGTGCACGCCCCGCAGAGCCTGTGGAAGGACATCCGCCCCGACCCGCCCCCGAAGCCGGGCACGTCCTCCGTGGTCCCGGGCCTGCCCGTGGTGCCGGGCCTCAGCATGCGCGCGGTGAACCCGGTGGGCGTCGTACGCGCCGACGTCACCTCCGCCACCGAGGAGGACGGCGGCACGGGCCGGCTGGTCGACCAGCGGGCCGCCCAGCGGCTCGCGCTCTGCACACAGGCTGTGGACGGCGGCCCCGACTGCCCGGTGCGCCCCGCGGTCTTCCACGATCTGACGGGCAACGGCCGGGAGGAGCTGATCACCGCCCTGGACATCGACGGCCGGCTCAGCGAGCTGCGCGTCTACACCGTCCGGGACGACGGGAGGATCGCCCGGATCCTGTCCCGGCGAGCGGTGCTGGAGGGGGTGGAGGTGGCCGCCGGACACCTGGCCGTCCGCGAGCCGACCTCGAACCCCGCCTACGTCGCCGTCGCCGACTACGTCTGGGACCCGAAGGGCGGGCTCATGAACCTCAGCCAGCTCACCCTCGACGACTGCCCCGCCCTCACCGGCGTTCCGCTCGGCACGGACGAGCAGCGATGCACGCGCTGAGCAGCCTCCGCTGGAAGATCGCCCTGACCACCACGGCGGTGTGCTGCGCGGTCGCCGCCGTGCTCGGGGTGCTGGTGCACAACGTGGTCGCGGCGCAGATCGTCGGCGAGGTCCGCAAGGACGCGGACACGGCCCTGGAGCACGCCCTCAGCCACTACGAGTACGGCACCACGCACGGCGACGTGAACATCGTCCTCGACCCGCCCCAGCTCCCCCGCCCGCTGCGCGAGCTGGTCGCCGGCGGCGACACCGGCAGCATGGTCGGCGCGTACGGGGGCAAGCCCGTCATGTGGGCCGCCGCGCCCGCCGACCAGCAGGCCCTCGCCGTGTGGATCCCCTTCGGGGACACCCGCGAACGGTTGCGGGACATCGACGCCGCGATCCTCGCCTCGGCCGCACTGGCCGCCGGGGTGGTGGCACTGGCCGGCCTCTTCCTCGCCGACCGGATCAGCCGGCGGCTCTCGAAGACCGCCGCCGTGGCCCGCCGGATCAGCGCCGGGGACCTGGACGCCCGGGTGGGGTTCCCCACCCGCGCGGACGACCGGCGGCCGGGCCGCCGCTCCCGGGACCGGGACGAGGTACGGGACGTGGCGCAGGCACTGGACCTGATGGCCGGGTCGCTCCAGGAACGGCTGGAGGCCGAGAAGCGCTTCACGGCGGACGTGGCGCACGAGCTGAGGACCCCGCTCACCGGCTCGCTGGCCGCGGCGGCCCTGCTGCCGGAGGGCCGCCCCAAGGAGATGATCAACGACCGACTGAAGGCGCTGCACCTGCTGACCGAGGACCTGCTGGAGATCTCCCGGCTCGAATCGGGCGTGGAACGGGCCGACCTCGCGCGGGTGGAACTCGGCAGGGCGGTGGGACGGGCCGTGGCGGGAGCCGGACCCGCCGTCTCGGTACGGGTGATCCGCGACGCGGCGGTGCTCACCGACCGGCGGCGCCTCGACCGGATCCTGGCCAACCTGCTGGCCAACGCCCACAAGCACGGCAGGCCGCCGATCGAGGTGACCGTGGACGGCCCGGTGGTCACGGTCCGCGACCACGGGCCCGGCTACCCGCCGGAGCTGATCGAGCAGGGCCCCCAGCGCTTCCGCACGGGAGACCCGGGGCGCGGGCGCGGCCACGGTCTGGGGCTGACGATCGTGGCGGGGCAGGCGGCGGTCCTGGAGATCACACTGAGCTTCGCCAACGCCCCGGACGGGGGCGCGTTGACGACGCTCAGGTTCCCCGTCGGACGCCTGCCGGGCGGGGATTGATCGCGCGGGCCCGGTGTTTCACGTGAAACACCGGGCCCCACACGGGCGATGCCGCTCAGACGCCGATGTTCTTGCCGTCCTTGCGCCAGACCGAGACGACGGCCGGGCGGACGATCTTGCCGGGACCGTCGGGCCACACCGACTGCGGCTTCTCGACGGACGCGCCGTCGATCTCGCCCGGGTGCTGGACGGCCACCAGGACGCGCTTGTCCTGGATCAGCGGGCCGCAGGTCTCGGCACCGCGCGGCACGGTCAGGAACTGCTTCAGCTCGCCGCGGCGTTCACCGCTGGTGGCGACGCCGAACAGGCCGTCGTGGGAGCCGAGCTGGTTGCCGTCGGTGGAGATCCACAGGTTGCCGTGCGGGTCGAAGGCCACGTTGTCGGGGCAGGAAATCGGGCTGACCTTGTCCTTCGGGAAGCCGGCGAAGTAGGTCGCCGGATCGTTCGGGTCGCCGGCGACCAGGAAGAGCCGCCAGGCGAAGCCGTCGCCGGCCGGGTCGTCGAAGTTCTCGGCGAGCTCCAGGATCTGGCCGTGCTTGTTCAGGTTGCGCGGGTTGGCCTCGGTGGCGCCTTCCTTGCCGGGCTTGCCGCGGTCGGTGTTGTTGGTGAGCGCGATGTAGACGCGGCCGGTGCGCGGCGAGGGCTCGACATCCTCGGGGCGGTCCATCTTGGTGGCGCCCACCTTGTCGGCGGCCTGGCGCGTGAAGACGTACACCTCCTCGGCGGTCATGCCCTCGACGTGCGAGACGTTGCCGGTGGCCAGCTTGATCCAGACGCCGGAGCCGTCGAACTCGCCGTCGGAGGGGATCGTGCCGGTGCCGTCGATCTCAGCGGCCGGGCTGTCACCGGTGAGCTTGGCGACGTAGAGCGTGCCCTCGTCGAGCAGCGTGAGGTTGTGCTCCTTCGCCGCGCGCGAATTGCCCTTCTTCATCTGCTTCGACGAAACGAACTTGTAGAAGTAGTCGAAGCGCTCGTCGTCGCCCATGTAGACGACCGGGCGGCCGTCCTCGGTCAAACGCGGCTGCGCGGCCTCGTGCTTGAAGCGGCCCAGCGCGGTGCGCTTGCGCGGGACGGAGTTCGGGTCGTACGGGTCCAGCTCGACGACCCAGCCGAAGCGGTGCGACTCGTGGGGCTCCTGGGCCACGTCGAAGCGCTTGTCGAAGCGCTCCCACTTGCGCTCGGTGGCGCCGGAGGTCACGCCGTAGCGCTTCAGGCGGGCGGCGGCAGCAGGGTCGGTGACCTGGCCGGCGTTGCCGAAGTACTGGTTGAAGTTCTCCTCACCGTGGAGCGTGGTGCCCCACGGGGTGGTGCCGCCGGCGCAGTTGTTGAGGGTGCCGAGCACCTTGGTGCCGGTCGGGTCGACGGAGGTCTTGAGCAGGGCGCTGCCCGCGGCCGGACCGGTCATCCGGAACTCGCTGGTGGCCGTCAGGCGGCGGTTCAGCTGGTGGCGGGAGACGGCGGTCAGCTTGCCGCTGCGGTGGTCCTCCTGGACGACGACCACCGACAGGCCGTGCGCGGCCCAGGCGATCTCGACCTGCTCGCGGGTCGGGTTGGCCGGATCGTACGCCTTGAACATCAGGACTTCGTCCGTGTACTCGTGGTTGGCCACGAGCAGCTGCTGGCGTTCGTAGCCCCCGCCGAGCGGCAGAAGGCTCAGGAAGTCGTTGTTGTAGCCGAACTGGCCGGCCTGTGCAGCGGCGGTCTGCTTGTCGGCGTTGAAGCCCGGGGCGCCCTTGATGATCGGGTCGCCCCAGCGGATGACCACGTTCTGCTCATGGCCCTCGGGGACGGTGACCTTGTCGTCGGTGTTCGGCGCGACGGACGTGAAGCGCAGGCCGCGGGCGGCTTCGCCGCGCCGGCCCGCACCGGCGGCCGCGGCGTCGGCGACGGGAGCCGCGCTGGCGGTCTGGCCCGACGCACTGAGCGCGACGGCGGAACCGGCCGCGGTGGCGACCGTCACGACGGCGGCGGAGCGGAGCATCGCGCGGCGGGAGTAGGCGCGGGCTATCACATCGCCCGCGTACTCGTTGTCGCTCGTGTTCGGCACCTCGTGGAAGCAGGCGTCACCACAGCGGTAACGACAGGTGAGAGCGGAACGGCCGCTCCCATGCGGGTTGCCGATGAACGGCAGGAGCTTGCGCACGAGTGTCCTCCGAGTGGCTGCGTGGGCGCCGACAACGTGTCGGAACAATCCAGCCGCGACGGTAGGCCCGGGTTGCGCCGAAGCGGCGGCGTGGGGATGAACGATGGGTGAACCCGGCACGTCGGAGCGGCAGTTCAGGAGCGGCATGATCACCTCAGGGAGCCGGGCGCCACGAAGGGCGCCCCTGCCGAAGATCCAGCCGGGCGGCCGATAACCTTACGTGTCCACTCTGGGCAGGGATCAACCGCGCAGCACGGACAAATGACGCACGCACTCATGCGAAAGGCCTGGCCCATGGGTATTCGGAGCTTGTTGCGCAAGGTGTTCGGACGGTCTGCGGAACCGGTTCCGGAAACCACCGACGCCACCTCGGCCGCTGTCCCGAACCAGGCGGAACGCACCCCTCTGGATGCGGCCGCCGACCTCGTGGCGGCGTCCTTCGACAATCCGACGGTTCCCCCGCAGTCCTCGCCGCGGGACCCGGAGCCCGGTACGGTCCTGACGGTCCCCGCCACGGCAGCGGACCCCACGGTCCCGGAGGCCCGCCGCCCGTCTTCCTCCTCGAAGCCCGACCAGGAACCCCCCGCCCCGGCGGAGCCGGCGACCGCCGAAGCCGATGGCGATGGCGATGCCGCCGCCGCGCAGGCACAGGCCCCCGTCACGGCGGAACCGCAGGACGAGCAGCCCGAGGCGCCCGCGCCGCAGGCGGAACCCGCCGAGGCGCAGGTCGCAACCGAGGCGCCCGCGCCGCAGGCCGAAGCCGAAGCCGAAGCCGAAGCCGAAGCTCACAACGAGCAGCCCGCAGCCGAAGCCCCGGCCCCCCTCACCGAACAACCCGACACCACCGCCCCCGCGGAGCCGGCGACCGCCGAAGCCGATGGCGATGGCGATGCCGCCGCCGCGCAGGCACAGGCCCCCGTCACGGCGGAACCGCAGGACGAGCAGCCCGAGGCGCCCGCGCCGCAGGCGGAACCGCAGGCTCACGCCGAGCAGCCCGCAGCGGACGCGCCGCCGGCAGCGGCGGAGGCCGAACCGCAGGCGGGGCCCGCGTATGCGGCGGCCGTCGTGCGGAAGCGGGCGCCCGGGGTGTCCGCCGCGTACAAGGCCGCCGGAACGGTGCTCCGCGGCAAGGGGAAGGCCGGCGCCCGCGCCACGGTCTACCTCGTCCTCGACCGCTCCGGTTCGATGCGCGGCTTCTACAAGGACGGCAGCGCCCAGCACCTCGCCGACCACGCCCTCGCCCTCGCCGCGCACCTCGACGACGAGGCGACCGTGCACACCGTGTTCTTCTCCACGGAGGTGGACGGCACCGCCGACCTGACCCTCGACAGCCACTACGGCTCCTGGGTCGAGGGCCGCCACGCCGAGCTCGGCCGGATGGGCCGCACCAGCTACCACGTGGCCGTGGAGGCCGTCGTGGAGCACTACCTCAAGGGCGGCGGCGAGGGCCCGGCCCTGGTCGTCTTCCAGACGGACGGCGCCCCCGACAACCGCCAGCCCGCCCGGCAGGCGCTGGCCGAGGCCGCCACCCGGGCCCCCGGCATCCACTGGCAGTTCGTGGCCTTCGGCGACCACGACTCCAAGGCCTTCGACTTCCTGCGCAAGCTGGACGCCGAGAACGCCGGCTTCTTCCACGCCGGTCCCGCCCCCGCCGAGCTGACCTCCTCGGCCCTCCTCAAGGGCGTCCTGGAGAAGTTCTGAGCACAACGGAAGGGCCCGGGGGCAGCCCCCGGGCCCTTCCGCACGGCTACACCGCTACCCGGCCACCGCTCAGCGCGCGGCGTCGGGGTGCACCGACTCCGCGATCGGCTTGGCGTCGGACGCCTTCGTCTCGACCGGCTTGCGCAGCGCGATGTTCAGCTCGCGCAGACGGGCCTCCTCCAGGACCGTCGGCGCGCCCATCATCAGGTCCTGCGCGTTGCCGTTGAGCGGGAAGGCGATGGTCTCGCGGATGTTCGGCTCGTCGGCCAGCAGCATCACGATGCGGTCCACGCCCGGGGCGATGCCGCCGTGCGGCGGGGCGCCGAGGCGGAAGGCGCGCAGCATGCCCGCGAACTCGCGCTCGACGGTCTCGGCCTCGTAGCCCGCGATCTCGAAGGCCTTCAGCATGACCTCGGGCTCGTGGTTGCGGATGGCGCCGGAGGACAGCTCGATGCCGTTGCAGACGATGTCGTACTGCCACGCCAGGATGTCGAGCGGGTCCTTCTCCTCCAGGTCCTTCATGCCACCCTGCGGCATGGAGAACGGGTTGTGGGAGAAGTCGATCTTGCCGGTCTCCTCGTCCTTCTCGTACATCGGGAAGTCGACGATCCAGCAGAAGCGGAAGACGTTGTCCTCGAAGTGGCCGGCGCGCTTGGCCGCCTCGACCCGGACCGGCCCCATGATCTTGGAGACCTCGTCGAACTCGCCGGCGCCGAAGAACACGGCGTGGCCGGGGACCAGACCCAGGCGCTCGGTGAGGACCTTGACGTTCTCCTCGGTGAGGAACTTGGCGATCGGGCCGGACAGCGAACCGTCCTCGCCCACGCGCACCCAGGCCAGGCCCTTCGCGCCCAGCGAGACCGCGTAGTCGCCGAGGCCGTCGAAGAACTTGCGCGGCTGGGCGGCGGTGTCCGGGACGGCCAGGGCACGCACGTGCTTGCCGGCGAACGCCTTGAACTCCGAGCCCTCGAACACGTCGGTGATGTCGACGAGCTCCAGCTTGGCACGCAGGTCGGGCTTGTCGTTGCCGTACTTCAGCATCGACTCGCGGAACGGGATCCGCGGGAACGGCGAGGTGACCTCGCGGCCGCCGCCGAACTCGGTGAAGAGCTCGGTCATCAGGCGCTCGATCGGCTGGAAGACGTCCTCCTGCTCGACGAACGACATCTCGACGTCGAGCTGGTAGAACTCGCCCGGCGAGCGGTCGGCGCGGGCGTCCTCGTCGCGGAAGCAGGGTGCGATCTGGAAGTACCGGTCGAAGCCGGAGATCATCAGCAGCTGCTTGAACTGCTGCGGGGCCTGCGGCAGGGCGTAGAACTTGCCCGGGTTCAGGCGGGACGGCACCACGAAGTCACGGGCGCCCTCGGGGGAGGTCGCGGTGAGGATCGGGGTCGCCATCTCGTTGAAGCCGAGGGCCACCATCTTCGACCGGATCGAGGCGATGACCGCCGAGCGCAGCATGATGTTGCGGTGCATGCGCTCGCGGCGCAGGTCGAGGAAGCGGTACTCCAGACGCCGCTCCTCGTTCACGCCGTCGTCGGTGTTGATGGTGAACGGCAGCGGGGCGGCGGCGCCGAGCACCTCGACCTCGGCGACCTCGATCTCGATCTCGCCGGTCGGCAGGTCGGGGTTCACGTTGTCCGCGCCGCGGGAGACGACCTTGCCGTCGATGCGGACCACGGTCTCCTTGGACACGCTGCTGAGGGCCTCGTTCGCCGCGGTGCCGGGGCGGGCGACCAGCTGCGTGATGCCGTAGTGGTCACGCAGATCGATGAAGAGGATGCCGCCCAGGTCTCGACGGTTGTGCAGCCAGCCGCTCAGTCGGACGTCGGCGGCGACGTCAGAGGCGCGGAGCTCGCCGCAGGTGTGGGACCTGTACCGATGCATCAGTCATCCAGTTCTACGCGATACCAGGGTGGATTCAACCGTCCCAAGGTTACCGTCCGGGGCGACGGCGGGGCGGGCAGTATCGCTCGCCTGCGCAAATGCGCGCGACAGGCACCGAAGAGGCACGTAACGGATATGACCTGTCAAGATGACCGAGTGCGTACCGAGGATGTCCTGGCCGCCGTCGCGACGGGTCTGTGGCGATGGGACAACGCCTCCGGGACGGTCTCCCTGGACGGGGAGGCCGCCCGGCTGCTCGGGCTGCCCGCCGAACCAGTGGAGCTGCCGGAGGCCGCCGTACGGTCGCGCTTCCACCCCGTGGATTGGAACGAGGTCAACGGGATCGTGAACCTGGCCGTCGCCGAGGGCACCCTCGCCGAGGCTCGACTGCGGATCATGGACGTGGACGGACGGGTCATGCGGACCGTGCGCAGCCGCTCCAAACCGCTGGAGCGGTGGTCGGCCGACGGCAGCCTGGACTACGAGCTGATCGGCACCATCCAGGAGGTCGCCGAGCCGCAGCCGGGCACCACCGCCGTGCACACGCCCATCACCGGCGACTGGCGGCGTTCCCGCGAGGCCTTCCTGCTGGACGCCGGCCGGGCGCTGGCGGAGGCCCGGTCCACGGCGGAGGTGCTGCGGGTCGCGGCCTCGCTGTCCATGCCGGGCTTCAACCCCGACGGGCTGGCCGTCTTCGGCGTGGCCGGGGACCGGCTGTCGGTCATCGGGCACCACGGGCACGACGCCGGGGACGAGGGGCCCTTCACGGACATGGCGCTGGAGACGGACTACCCGGCCGCGGAGGTCGTCCGTACGGGCCGGGCGATCTACCTGCCGACCCCGGAGGACTACAGACGGCGCTTCCCGGCCACCTGGCCGCTCGCGCAGCGCTTCGATCGGGTGTCCTGGGCCTTCCTGCCGCTGATCGTGGCCGGGCGGACCATGGGCGCGTGGATGGCCGCCTTCAGGCAGCCCGCCTCCTTCTCGCCCGACGAGCGGTCCGTCCTGACGACCGTGGCCAGGATGCTCGCCCAGGCCCTCCAGCGGGCCGGGGTGGCCGAATCCGAGCGGGAACTCACCACCGGCCTGCAACGGTCGATGATGCCCCAGCTCGGCCCGGAGATCCCCGGCATGCGGATCGCCGCCCGCTACGTCCCCACGGGTGGCGGTCTCCAGGTCGGCGGCGACTGGTACGACATGATCCCGCTGCCGTCGGGCCGGTTCGCACTGGTCATCGGTGACGTCCAGGGCCATGACGTCCGGGCGGCCGGGCTGATGGGCCAGCTGCGGATCGCCGTACGGGCGTACGCGTCCGAGGGACACCGGCCGGACGCGGTGCTCTCGCGCGCCTCCCGCTTCCTCGCCGGGCTGTGCGCCTCGCAGGACCCCCACACCGGGGACGGCGCCGACGACGACGCCGACGCCCGGAGCCCGCGGTTCGCGACCTGCCTCTACGTGGAGTGCGACCCTCGGACCGGAACGCTGGAGGTGGCCCGCGCCGGCCATCCCGACCCCGCGGTCCGGATGACCGACGGCACCGTCCTGACGCGGCCCACCGCCGGCGGGCTGCCCCTCGGGATCGTCCCCGACACCGACTACCCGACCACCCGATTCACCCTGGAGCCCGGCGAGACGATGATGCTCTGCACCGACGGGCTCATCGAGACCGGCGGCCACGACCTGGACACCGGCTGGGCCCGGCTGCGCGCCGTCCTGGAGGCCGACACGCACGAGGCCGGGGGCCATGAGGGCGGGCATCTCGAAGTGCTCGCCGACCTGCTGGTCCGGGCCGTGCACGGACCGTCCTCGCACCACACCACCGGCCCGCTGGCTGACCGCCGCGAGGACGACATAGCCGTGGTGCTGCTGTGCCGCGAGGGCGGCGGCTGCGGCTGCGGCACTCCGGTGGCGCACCCGGCCCGCCCCGTCCGCCGCACGATGCTGACCGTGGCCCAGGCGGAACCGGAACGCATCGCCGGCGCCCGCCGGCAGGTCCGGGAGCTGCTGCACGACTGGGCCGACGAGGAGCAGCTCGACGCGGTGGTGCTGATGGTCTCCGAGATGGTGACCAACGTCCTGGTGCACACCGACGGCGACGCCCTGCTGGTGGCGGAGGCCGCCGGCGAGCTGGGCGAGCGCCGGCTGCGCGTGGAGGTCACCGACTCCAGCGACGAGCTCCCGCACAAGCGGCACCCCGGCGAGATGGCCTCCAGCGGGCGCGGGGTGCTGCTGATGGAGATGCTGGCCGACGCGTGGGGCGTGGACCCGCGCGGCGAGGGCAAGTCGATCTGGTTCGAGCTGTACGAGCAGTCGAAGCAGCCGGACACCCCCTAGAGCCGGATGCCCCCCTGCAGCCGGGAGCCGCCTCAGGGCCCCGTGGTTGGATGACGGCGTGCCGAACTCCCTGCTCCCCGAACCGGTGCGGCGGCTCGCCGCCTGGTGCGCCGTCGCCCTGCTGGCCGCTGCCGTCCTCGCCGTCGGCGTATGGCTGTGCACCGTCCTCCAGACCGTCGTCACGCCCGTCCTGCTGGCCGTGCTGGGCACGGCCCTGCTCGGGCCGATGCACCGGCGCCTGGTGGGCATGGGGGCGAACCGCTCACTGGCCGCGGCGCTGACCTGCCTCGCCGTGGTCGCCGTCGTCGGCGGAGCCTCCTACATCGTGGTCCTCGCGCTCATCGAGACCGGCGACCAGATCGTCGACTCGCTGCGGCGGGCCGGCCGGATGCTCGCCGAGCACTTCGGGGCGGTGGGCACCTCGCTGGAGGACATCACCGCGAACTCCAAGGACCTGCTGGCGAAGTTCGGCGGCACAGCCGCGTCCGGCGTGGTCGCCGGGCTCAGCGTGGTGGGTTCGATGCTGGCGATGGTCCTGCTCGCGATGGTGCTGATCTTCTTCTTCCTGCGCGACTCCGACCGGGCCGTCGACACGCTGCGCTCGATCGTGCCGAGCCGTTCCGGCGACCTGATGGAGGCGATGGGGCGGCGCGCCTTCGAGGCCGTGGAGGGCTTCATGCGCGGCACCACCTTCGTGGCCCTGATCGACGGCGTGCTGATCGGCGCGGGTCTGCTGATCCTCGACGTGCCAGGGGCACTGGGCCTGGCCGCCCTGGTCTTCGTGACCGCCTACATCCCCTACCTCGGCGCGATCCTCTCGGGCGCCGTCGCGGTCCTGGTCGCCTTCGCCGACCGCGGGTGGGTGATCGGCCTGTGGGCGCTCGGCCTGGTGCTGCTGGTCCAGATGATCGAGGGGTACGTGCTGCAGCCCGTGGTGCAGAGCCGCACGGTGCAGATGCACCCGGCCGTGGTCATGCTGGCCATCACCGCCGGGGCCAGCGTCGCCGGGATTCTCGGCATGCTCCTCGCGGTGCCGCTGACCGCGGCGGTCTTCGGCGTCGCGTCGGAGCTCCGCGCCCGCTATGCCGCGGCGGAGCCGGAGCCCGAGCCGGAGGCACAGCCGCAGCCCGCGGGGCACGCCTGACCGGACTCCGGTACGACGACCGCGGGCCGCGCCCCCTTCCCGGGGCGCGGCCCGCAGTCGTGTCACGGCCTCACGCCGTCAGTCCTCCTCCGCCCGTCCCGCCCCGCGGTGGCCGAGACCGGTGCGGGCGGTGGTGGGGATGCGGCCCAGCCGGCCCGCCTGGAAGTCGTCGAAGGCCTGCTGGAGCTCGTGCCTGCTGTTCATGACGAACGGGCCGTAGTGCGCCATCGGCTCCCGGATCGGACGCCCGCCGAGGAGGACGATCTCCAGGTCGGGTGCATTGGAGTCCTGCGACTCGTCCGCCCGGACCGTGAGCGATCCGCCCTCGCCGAAGACCGCCGTCTGCCCGGTGTGGACGGGCCTGCGGTCCTCGCCGACCGACCCGCGGCCGGCCATCACGTACGCCAGGGCGTTGAAGTCCTCGCGCCACGGCAGGGTGATCTGCCCACCCGGCGCGACGGTCGCGTGGATCATCGTGATGGGCGTGTGGGTGATCCCCGGGCCCTCGTGGCCGTCCAGCTCACCGGCGATCACCCGGAGCAGGGAGCCGCCGTCCGGGGTGGACAGCAGGGTGACCTTGCCGCCGCCGATGTCCTGGTAGCGCGGGGGCATCATCTTGTCCGAGGCCGGCAGGTTCACCCACAGCTGGAGGCCGTGGAAGAGCCCGCCGCTGACGACGAGCGACTCCGGCGGGGCCTCGATGTGCAGCAGGCCCGAACCGGCGGTCATCCACTGGGTGTCGCCGCCGTTGATGACTCCGCCGCCGCCGTTGCTGTCCTGGTGGACGAAGGTGCCGTCGATCAGGTACGTGACGGTCTCGAAGCCGCGGTGCGGGTGCCACGGGGTGCCCTTCGGCTCGCCCGGCGCGTACTCCACCTCGCCCATCTGGTCCATCATGATGAACGGGTCCAGGTACTGGTAGTTGATCCCGGCGAACGCGCGGCGCACCGGGAATCCCTCACCCTCGAACCCACTCGGTGCGGTGACGACGGCCAGCACCTTGCGCGGGACGGCGGCCTGGGGCTGGGCCACGCGCGGAAGCGTCAACGGGTTCTCAACAGTCACTGCGGGCATGGTCAGGACCTCCTTCTGATCCGAGTTTAGTTGAAACTCGAACTTTCTGCCACCGGTCAGAACGCGGACCCCCCGTCCTCCATTCCCGGAGCGGCAACCCGCCCCGGCGACACACGGTCCGTGACACGCAACCGACACAGGGTGGCCTGAAGATCACGATCCACTTCCGGCACCCGATGCCTCGCCCTTCACACCCGCACACCTTGATAGAACTGACGTCCACGGCGACACGACGATCTCGAAGACACCACGGGGGAGACGATGGGTTTCGACGAGGAATGGGCCCAACTGCGCGCGGAGGCGACGGAGCGTCAGAACCCCGCCATGCGTCTGAACCAGCTCGCCGCACCGGACGGCGGAGGCGGAGGCGGCGGCTCGGCCGACTTCGGCAGCGACGAGTCGAAGAAGAAGATCGCATCCGGAAAGCTCGGCGGCGAGGTCAGGACGCAGACGGAGACCGCCGCCAAGAAGGCCGACGAGGAGACGGCCTCCGCCATCACCGCCTTCTCAGGCTGGGACACGGCGGCGGGCCTGAAGACGGTCGAGACGACCTGGGACAACCAGGTCAAGAACCTGCTGAGCCGCCTGGCCACGGAGTCCCACAACCTGGCCGTCACACGGCGGATGTTCCTGGGTCAGGACAACGAGATCTACAACGGCTTCCGCCCGCTGCTGAAGCCCGCGCCCGAGCCGGGCGTCGAGGCATACCGCTGAGAGGGGAGCAGTAGACCATGGGACTCACCTACAAGAAGGTCATGTCGACCCAGTACGACAAGCTCACCGCCGCGGCGAAGGCCTGGGACGACATGGCGAGCGACTTCAAGAAGGCGGAATCGGCCTACGCGGCGGCCACCCAGGGGCTGGCGCAGGGCAACACCACCTGGCAGGGCATAGCCCAGGGTGCCGCCTACACGAACTTCGCGGGCACGCAGTACGAGTACGGGGCCGCGCAGACGCAGGCGAAGGCCGTCGCAAACCTGCTGCGGGACGCGCACGGGCAGTTCACGGAGCTGAAGCAGCGACTGGAGTCGGTGGTCGCGGACGCCCGCAAGGCGAAGATGGCCGTCGACGACGAGGGCAACGTCCGCCCCGACCTGACCGCCCAGGAACGCTACGCGTACGTCCACGACCCCGACGGCCAGAAGCTGCTCGGGGAGTGGAACAAGGCGGCCAACGACTGGGCCGACCAGATCAAGAAGTACGTCAAGGCCTTCGAGGACGCCGACGCCGGCGTGAAGCTGGCCCTCGCGGGCGCCGTGAAGGACAGCAACAAGGACGCCATCACGGGCAAGGACGCCACGCGGAACGGCTTCAACGCGGACGCCAAGAGCGACATCGAGGAATACGAGCTGGAGTACGTCAAGGACGTCGCCACCCGGCTCAACAGCGGCGCGCCCGTACCGAACGCCGACGTCGAGGCGTTCAACCGCATCATGCGCGACAACAGCAACCCGGCTTTCAAACACCACACGGAGTTCGGCCGGGACTTCGTGGGCGTGCTGGGCGCCGAAGGCACGATCAAGCTGGCCAACACGCTCAACAACGTCGCGCACTCGGGTGATTCCGGCCGCAAGGGCCTCTACGGCGACACCAACAAGTCACTGGCCAACACCCTCGCCAACGCCACACAGATGGTCTTCGTCGAAGGGCAGAAGAACCCTGCCTACGGCACCAAGGAGTACCAGCAGGCGTTCGAGAAGTGGTCGAAGACCCCGGACGCGAAGTTCTACAACGACTTCATGGCCGACCTGAAGAAGGCGGGACTCGACAGGTTCGACCTGGACGTAGCGGCCGACAAGGCCCCCATGACCCGCGGCCAGGGCCAGGAGATCCGCGGCTACCAGGGACTGGTCACCCTCATGCAGCAGGGTGACGGCTACTCGCCCCAGTTCCTCGGCGACCTCACGGACCAGATGATCGACGCCGAGAAGAAGGACAAGGACGTCTGGGACCTGCACGGCAAGTTCGAGGGCAGCAAGGACGGCTGGTTCAAGAACGATCCGGTCGACGCAACGCTGGGGATCATGAGCCGCAACCCGGAGGCTGCGACCGGCTACCTCGACCCCGCGAACGACGGCGACAAGAACCGCCTCGAGTACCTGACGACGAAGCGGGACTGGGACGTCGTCAACACCGTCGACTGGCGCGGCAACATGGAGATCTCCGGCTCCGACACCTTCGACAAGGACGCCCGCACCGGCCTCGGCCTGGCCATCGAGGCCGCCACGACGGGCCGCGCGGCCGGCTCGCCAGGCGCGGAACTCGGCCGCCACAGCGAGGCCCAGGCCCGCATCATGCACGACACGATCAACCTCCTCGACTACGGCAGCGCCACCGGCAGGGACGGCGACGACTCGAAGGCGAACGGCGACAACCTGCTCAAGGAGCCGGGCTACGCGAGCATGCGCGGCTCCCTCGCAAGGGCACTGGCCTCGTACACGCCGGACATGGTGGACACGATCGTCGGCGATGGCACCATGAGCGGTCAGCCCGGTTCCGGTTCCGACGGAAACGAATCCCGGATCCAAAACAGCCGGAGCAGCATGCTCCGCATCATGCGCGGCGTCTCCGAGGACCCCGAGAACTTCTTCCTCCTGCACGAGGCCGAGCGCCGCTACACGGCACATCAGCTCACCACACAGGACCTGTCCGACCCCGAGGCCGTCAAAAACCTCGCCGCGAAGATCGGCGAGGCCAACGGCGCGTACAACGCGGTCGGCGGCGACGTGCATTTGGGCGAGCGGGATTCCAAGCTGAGTGCCGCCGGCGACCAGCGCGTCTACGGCTACCACGTCATCGGCGGTGCCATCACCGGCATCCCGGTCGTCGGGGACATGGCCCAGCGAGTCGTCGACGGCTACTGGAACGAGTGGCTCAAGGGCGTCACCGCGGAACAGGGCCTGCTGGCCCGGGACCGCATCAGCTCCGGCAACGACGCTGCCCAGGACGACCTCAACCGCATCTTCGACAGCTGGGGCACGCAGACGCGGCAGTCGGAGACCATGATCGACGCCGCCCAGCGAGAAGCACGGCAGAGCTACACGAGCGGGCGCGAGAGCGCCTACGACGCACTGCGGGAACGGAAGTAATCCATGCCCATACGCACACGAGGTACGCGCCCCGGGCGGGCGGTCGCCGTACTGGCCGCAGTGGCCGCCCTGGCCGGCTGCGCCGGGCTGTTCACCTGGTGGAACACAGATGCCCTGGGTCCGGACCACTTCTGCGCCGGCGCCCTCCCCTCGTCCGAGGCGGGTTCCGTGCTCTCCGGCCCCGGCCGGATCGTCCAGAAGAGCCTGCAGGACGGGTCGGACCCGTACTACTCGTTCTCGTGCAAGGTGCAGCGCACGAACAAGTTCCTGAGCGAGGACCAGCCCGGTCTAGAAGCCGAGCTGTCCTTCGACAGCGCAGACTTCGCCTGGGCCGGCTCCGCGCTGTGGAAGGACGCCTCCGCCTTCTCCTACTTCGTCGGTGGGGCGACCGGTGCGGCCTCCGAGACGCAGGCATGGGTCCTGCTTCCGGGCGGCTGCCCCGGCGCGGTGCGGCCCAACTCCAAGGAATCCGAGGTCTCGGTCCTCAAGGTGAACCTGGCACAGGGCCGCACCACACCCGAGGCGCTCGCCCGTGTCGCGATGTCCGGGGCCCGGCACGTGGCCGACGGCCTCGGCTGCAAGGACACGGGCGCCTTGAAGGACCCCGCCCGCCTGCAGGGGCCGGCCGGTGCGCCGAAGCCCACCGACCCGGCCAACGCATGCGGTATTCCGGGGTTCCGGCTGCCGGAAGCGGCTCTGGTCCAGGGCAAGGCGGAGCAGGGCACGGAGCGCGTCACCGGCAAGGAGTCCCGAACCCGGGTGTGCAGCCTCGACCTGCAGGGGTCCGGAGCACCGCGGATCGACTTCGCGGTCAGCGACGATCCCGTGGTGACCCAGGGGGTACGCCAGGACAAGGCTGCCACCCGCGAGCGCAGCCGGACCGTCACCACCTGCAAGGACGGCGATCTGTACCTGGGTATGAGCCTCAACGACGCCTACAGCGACCTGCTCCTCGACGAGGGAATGGACAAGGCGTCGCAGGCCCGCACGGAACTCTTCGAAGCCTTCGCCAACGCCGTGACCGCGGAGCGCGGCTGCGGGACGCCGAAGAGCTGACGGCGGAAGGGCAGGCTCTTCGGCGGGAAGCCGTTGGAGATCGAGACGCGGACCGGGCCGCATGAGCCGGACTTCGCGTTCCCGCCCGAGGCCTGGAAGAACCCGTCCGCCATGGCGTACGTCCCGGACGGCGCGTCACCGGTACCGGGACGTGCTCGACGCCGGGGGCTGCGCCGCGCCACAGCAGATTTTCCAGACCTTCGTCGACGCAGCCGGCAAGCGGTAGCCGTGCCCTCGGTGCGGCTTCCGCACGGCTGACGACTGCATGGGGTGCGGGGTGGACCGGATTCTCGGCCTCCCCCGCACGCCCTGCCCACCGGCGACCAACCGAACCGTCAAGGAGAAACATGACTGCCGACGCCCCCGCCGAGCACACGCCCGATCCCGCGGCCGCCCCACCGGCGCGCTCCGAGGAGCCGCGCCGGGCAGGACGTATCGAGGGGTGGTCGATCGCTTGGATGCTCCTGGCCATGGCCGTCTGGGGATGGTTCCTCTTCCTGATGCTCGCCGACTACGGCCCCGAGTACGGGGGCCGACCCGAGTGCCGGGGCCCGCTGGTCGGCCCGCTGTCCGAGGACCGCTCGTGCCGCGACGCACTGCGTGAGTGGCCCGCACTGCTGGGGATCCTCGCGCTGGCCTCCATAGCGACCGTCGTCGCAGCGGCGACCACGGTGTACGCCAAGGTCCTCTCCCGCCTGGAGGGCCGCGACTGGACCAGCGGACGGCCATAGGGCTCCAGTCTCCGGCGGAGCGATGCGGTGGCCCGTCACGGCAGGCGGCGGGCGCTCATCCCCACCGGCTGGTCCGCCCCCTGCGGACTCCGCAGCAGGGGGCGCAGGGCGACCGTGCCCAGCGCGACCAGACTCGCGGTCAAGGCCAGGAGCAGGAGCGCGTCGAGCGCGTCCTCCTTCTGGTGGACGCCCAGCACGGTCGTCCGTACGTGCTTCGTCGCACCCTCCGTGCCGCGCGGCCAGTCGACGCTCACCGCCTCGGGGAGCACGTGCCGGTCGTCCGGGACGAACGTGCTGTAGCAGCTCGTGGTCACTCCCTTGCCCGTGGCCCGCTCGTGACAGCTCACGGCGGTCAGCAGGCCGGGGGTCCCCGTCCAGCCCAGGGCGGCGGTGGCAAGTACGCCGGTGAGGGGCGCCGTCAAGAAGGACACCAGGGCGCAGACGACGCACAGTACGCGCCCCTGCCACGGCCACTCCGCTGCCGTACGGCTGCCCAATCCGGCCATCGCCCACCTCCGCCGATCCCGCCCGCAGCCGGATCCTCGCAGGGCGGCGGATACGGGGACGCTGCCGGGTACCGGCAGTCTTCGGCGTCCGTGGCGGCCACGCGGGCCTACGTGCGGATGCGGACCGGGCGGCCGGCCGGACGGCTCCCGGCCGTCGGCGCAGCCAGGGCGTCTAGCCGTACATGCGGCGCATCGCGAAGTCGACCATCTGCTCGACCGCCTTCGCGTCGAAGACCATCCGGTGGTCGCCCTCCATGTCGAGGACGAAGCCGTACCCGGTCGGCAGCAGGTCGATCACCTCTGCGCCGGTGATCACGAAGTACTTGGACTCCTTGCCGGCGTACCGGCGCAGCTCCTTCAGCGTGGAGAACATGGGGATGACCGGGTGCTGCGTGTTGTGCAGTGCCAGGAAGCCCGGGGTTTCACCGCGCGGGCAGTAGACCTTCGACGTCGCGAAGATCTGCTGGAAGTCCTCGGCGGCGAGCTGACCGGTGGTGAAGGCACGCACGGCGTCCGTGAGTGACGGCGGGGACGGCTCCGGGTACAGCGGCGGCGTCTGCTGCGCGTAGCCCTGCTGCGGCGGAGGCTGCTGCGCGTAGCCCTGCTGCTGGGCGCCCGGGTTCTGGTCGTAGCCGTACATGCGGCCCACCCTACCGAGCGGCCGAAGCCGTACCGGCCGGTACCGGCCACGGCTTCCCGGCGGGGGCCTCAGCCGGGCAGGTCCCCCGCCTTCAGCGCCCGTACGAACGGGGCCCAGGCCGATGCCGCGACGGTGACGACCGCGCCGTCGCGCCGCTTCGAGTCACGCACGGGGACGACCCCGGCGAGACCGTCGGCCACTTCGACGCAGTCGCCGCCGGTGCCGTTGCTGTAGCTGCTCTTGCGCCAGGTCGCGGCGCTCAGGTCAGTTCCGCTGCTTGCCATGTCGGTAATCCTCTGCCGCGGCGTCGAGGAGGGCCAGGGACGCCTCCGGCGGCAAAGCGGCGGCCCTCAACAGATCGTAGGACCTGCGGTACTCCTTCACGAGGGCCGGAAAGTCGATGAGTTGGCCGCTGTGCAGGCTCTCCACGTAGACCACGGGCGGCGCGTCCGGGAAGGTCATCAGCTTCGCCATCCCCATCATGAGGGCGTGGGCGGCGGTCGTTTCCGGGACGACTTGCAGAATGGACCTGGTCCGGCGGACCACGGCCGCGATGTGCTCCAGCAACTCCGCCATCTGCGCGGATGGCAGGGCCGGGCGGCGGATCACCGACTCGTCCAGCACGGCCCAGAAGTCGGGCGGGCACTCTCCGCCGAAGAGCTTCGCCCGCCCCATCCGGGCGGCCACCAGCTTCTCGATCGTCTCGTCGGCCGCCCGGGGCATGGCGGCACGGCTGATCGCCCGTGCGTAGGCGGGGGTCTGGAGCAGCCCCGGTACGAGCATCGGGGCCCACTCCTCGATGGTCTCGGCGAACGGCTCCATCTCCGCCACGTCCGCGAAGTACTCGGCGTGGCCCGACTGCCTCGCGCGGCGCGCGTCCTCACAGCGGCGCTCGAAGAACCCGTCCGTCCCCAGCCGCGCGTCCACGTGCCGGGCCAGGTCCAGCGGCATCCGCCGCTCCCCGCGCTCGATCTGGCTCAGGAACGGCACGCCCCTGAAGCTGCCCTCGGCCAGCTGGTCGAGCGTGAGCCCGGCGGCCTCCCGCTTGTAGCGGAGTTCCGCTCCGTAGAACGACGGCACGTTCGCCGATGCGTCCGGGTCCTTGCGAGCCGGCACAACCCACCACCGCCATTTGCCACTTGTCCAGCGCAACCGGAAACCCTTCCCAAGGTACGCGGCAGGGCGCCAGCCTGTGAGGGCTTCGTCACACTCCGCCACGAAAGGGTCTGCCATGAGCGACCACCCCCACGACCGCGAGGCCTTCGCGGCCCTCGACGCACTGCGCGGCGCGCTCGCCGCGCACGGGATCACCCTGCCCTCGCTGGACCTGCACCTGCCCTCCTACGCCGGGCGCTACGGGACGCCGCCACTGATCACCCTCGGCAACTGCAGCGCCGCCACCGCGCAGCGGATCGCCTCCGCACTGGCGAAGCGGTGAACGAACTCATCATCCGGCTGCTCGCTACGCCCCAGGCGGCCCCCGTGCTGCGGCACGCCGTGCGCGAGCACCTCGGGCCCGAGGGGCACCCCGACGCCGAGCTGTGCGTCACCGAGCTGCTGGCCAACGTCGTCCGCCACCTCGGCGAGGGCACGCCCGTCACCCTGCGGATCAGCGGAAGGGCAACCCGTACGCGGGTCGAGCTCACCGATCCCGCACCGGCGGCCCGGCCCGTACGACGGGAGGCTGCCGGGGACGAGGAGTCCGGGCGCGGGCTCGCCCTGCTCGACGCCCTGGCCGCGCGATGGGGGGTCACGCAGGGGCACGGCACCAAGACGGTGTGGTGCGAGCTTGACCCTGGTCACAGTCGACTCGGAAGGGTTGCCGTTATTACCGGCGGGTAGCATCATGTTGTTACCGATTGGTATGTACGAGGAACCTGTCTCCCCGAGCCTTAACGGAGCCGTCGCCATGGGGCACTACAAGTCGAATCTCCGCGACATCGAGTTCAACCTCTTCGAGGTGCTCGGCCGCGACCAGCACTACGGCACCGGTCCGTTCGAGGAGATGGACACCGAGACCGCCAAGAGCGTCCTGTCCGAGATAGCCCGCCTCGCCGAGAACGAGCTGGCCGAGTCCTTCGCGGACGCCGACCGCAACCCGCCCGTCTTCGACCCGGAGACCAACACGGCGCCGGTCCCGGCCTCCTTCAAGAAGAGCTACCAGGCCTTCATGGACTCCGAGTACTGGCGTCTGGGCATCCCGGAGGAGATCGGCGGCACCGTCTCCCCGCGCTCCCTCGTCTGGGCCTACGCGGAGCTCCTGCTCGGCTCGAACCCGGCCGTGTGGATGTACTCCTCCGGCCCGGCCTTCGCCGGCGTCCTCCACGAGGAGGGCAACGAGGCGCAGAAGAAGATCGCCCAGATCGCCGTCGAGAAGCGCTGGGGCTCCACCATGGTCCTCACCGAGCCGGACGCCGGTTCGGACGTGGGCGCCGGCCGCACCAAGGCCATCCAGCAGGAGGACGGCTCCTGGCACATCGAGGGCGTGAAGCGCTTCATCACCTCCGGTGAGCACGACATGGAGGAGAACATCCTCCACTACGTCCTCGCCCGCCCCGAGGGCCACGGCCCCGGCACCAAGGGCCTGTCCCTCTTCCTCGTCCCGAAGTTCCACTTCGACTGGGAGACCGGCGAGCTGGGCGAGCGCAACGGCGTCTACGCCACGAACGTCGAGCACAAGATGGGCCTCAAGGCCTCCAACACGTGCGAGATGACCTTCGGCGACCAGCACCCCGCCAAGGGCTGGCTGATCGGCGACAAGCACGACGGCATCCGCCAGATGTTCATGATCATCGAGTTCGCCCGCATGATGGTCGGCACGAAGGCCATCGCGACGCTCTCGACGGGCTACCTGAACGCCCTGGAGTACGCCAAGGAGCGCGTGCAGGGCCCGGACCTGGCGAACTTCATGGACAAGACCGCGCCCAAGGTCACCATCACCCACCACCCCGACGTGCGCCGCTCGCTGATGACGCAGAAGGCGTACGCCGAGGGCATGCGCGCCCTCGTCCTCTACACCGCGACCGTCCAGGACGAGATCCAGGTCAAGCAGGCCGCGGGCGAGGACGCCTCCTCCCTCGTCGGCCTGAACGACCTGCTCCTGCCGATCGTCAAGGGCTACGGCTCGGAGAAGTCCTACGAGCAGCTCGCACAGTCCCTGCAGACCTTCGGCGGCTCCGGCTACCTGCAGGAGTACCCGATCGAGCAGTACATCCGCGACGCCAAGATCGACACCCTGTACGAGGGCACCACGGCCATCCAGGGCCAGGACTTCTTCTTCCGGAAGATCGTCCGCGACCAGGGCGCCTCGCTGAACATCCTCTCCGAGACGATCAAGAAGTTCCTGGCCGAGGCCGTCGGGGGCGAGGAGCTGGCCGGCGCCCGCGACGCGCTCGCCAAGGCCGCCGTGGACCTGGAGGCCATCGTCGGCCAGATGATCGTCGACCTCACCGCCACCGGCGAGGACGTCAAGAACATCTACAAGGTCGGCCAGAACACCACCCGCCTGCTGATGGCCTCCGGCGATGTGGTCGTCGGATACCTCCTGCTCAAGGGCGCCGCCGTGGCCGCCGAGAAGCTCGCGACGGCCTCCGCCAAGGACGTCCCCTTCTACACCGGCAAGATCGCCGCCGCGAAGTTCTTCGCCGCCGAGGTCCTCCCGGGCGTCTCCGTCCAGCGCCAGCTGGCCGAGGCCGTCGACAACTCCCTGATGGAGCTCGACGAGGCCGCCTTCTAAGGCGCCCCGCCCGCGGCACCACTGCGCCGCACCCGCACAGCGGCCGGGTCCCCGCACGGGGACCCGGCCGCTGCCGCGTGCACGGGCACCGCCACAGGGGCCCTGTACTGCGGCTTTCCCCGATGTCAGTCGTTCATGGGACGCTCGTAGGCATGAGTCCACAGGATCAGCACGGCAGCAGGGGGTACTCCGTCCCCACCGGGCGGCCGTACGCCCTCAAGGAGCTGCAGGCGAGCCTGGGCAGCCTCGGCGACCACCTGCGCGAGCTCTACGACGGCGCCCACCCCGCCGAGTACGACACCATCGCCGACGCGCTGTACGTGGCCTTCCAGACGGCCGCCGGACTCGCCCCCGCCAAGAGCTACACCGGCTGCCCCGAACACCCCAACGGCGCCCTCGACCCCGAGGCCCCCGAGGGCTGGGGCCGCTGCCTCATCTGCAACGACCGCCGGCGCCTCGGACAGCGCCACCGCGGCGGACCCGGCGCCGCCCCCGCCGCCGAGCAGCGCCGCCTGGGCTACCCCGTACCAGACGGCCCGTACACGCTGCACGCCCTGCGCACCCACCTGCGCACCGTCGAGGACCAGCGGTTCCACCTGGGCCTGTCCTCACCCGCCGAGGACTTCGTCCGCATCGCCGACGACCTCCACCGCGCCTTCATCGTCGCCCGCGAGCTGTCCCGCCCCCGCAACGCCTCCGGCTGCTCCGAACACCCCGGCGCACCGATCGACCCCGACGCACCTCCCGGCGAAGCCTGTATCTTCTGCGCCGGACGCCGAAGGCGCGCGCAGCGCTCCCCGCAGACCCCGGAGATGCTCCCGCGCATCCGCCGGGGCGAGCGCAGGCAACTGCAGCGCAGATTCGAGCGTCCGCCGGGCTGAGCACGCACGGGAACGCGGACCCCCGCGGACACGGAACCGTTCCCCCGGCGACCCGCCCGGTCCGGCCATGACGAACAGGAACCCGACCCTCGTTAAGGTGAACCACCTGGTTTCCTCCCCTCCCCGGCGGGAGGGGCTGCCCACACTCACGAGTGGGCCTGTTTCGCCACGGACCGCCCCGACCGAGAGGAGGACCTCCCGTGGACCGTTCGCACACACCCGGACGCCCAGGACCGCTCCCCGGCCTGCGCGTCCGTCGGATAGAAACGGTAGGTGAACGACCGCTTCGCGGAAGGGAACCCCGCACCGCGGAGGGCGCGGTCGGTCATGATCCGAACACAAGCACAGGTCACAGCCTGACGCTGCGGCGCTCCGCCGCAACGAGGCTCCGAGCCGGAACTGCGTTTCCTCACCCGGCTGAAGCCGGGGGCTTCCACACAAGGGAAATACGATGAGCTCTCCCGCCCGCTTCGACCGCGGCCACACCGACGATCTGATGACCTTCCTGACGGCCAGTCCGACGCCGTACCACGCCGTGGCCAACGCGGCCGAGCGGCTGGAGAAGGCCGGCTTCAGGCAGCTGTCGGAGACGGACGCATGGGACTCGGGCAGCGGAGGCAGGTTCGTGCTCCGCGGCGGCGCGCTCATCGCCTGGTACGTCCCCGAAGGCGCCTCGGCACACACCCCGTTCCGCATCGTCGGCGCCCACACCGACTCACCGAACCTGCGGGTCAAGCCCCTCCCCGACATGGGCTCGCAGGGCTGGCGGCAGATCGCGGTCGAGATCTACGGCGGCACCCTGCTCAACACCTGGCTGGACCGGGACCTGGGCCTGGCCGGACGGCTGACACTGCACGACGGCACCGAGCGACTCGTGAACATCGACCGGGCGCTGCTGCGCGTGCCCCAACTGGCCGTGCACCTGGACCGATCGGTGAACAGCGACGGCCTCAAGCTCGACAAGCAGCGGCACATGCAGCCGATCTGGGGTCTGGGCGATCCGCACGAGGGCGACCTCATCGCCTTCCTGGAGGAGGAAGAGGGCCTGGAACACGGCTCGGTGGCCGGCTGGGACCTGATGGTCCACTCGATCGAGCCGCCCGCCTACCTGGGCCGGGACCGCGAACTCGTGGCCGGCCCCCGGATGGACAACCTGCTGTCCGTACACGCCGGGGTCGCCGCGCTCGCCGCCGTCTCCGGTGCGCAGAAGCTCGACCACATCCCCGTGCTGGCCGCCTTCGACCACGAGGAGAACGGCTCGCAGTCGGACACCGGCGCGGACGGCCCGCTGCTGGGGAACGTGCTGGAACGTTCAGTCTTCGCCCGCGGGGGTACCTACGAGGACCGCGCCCGAGCCTTCGCCGGCACCATCTGCCTGTCCTCCGACACCGGGCACGCCGTGCACCCCAACTACGGTGAGCGACACGACCCGACGCACCACCCGCGTGCCAATGCCGGCCCGATCCTGAAGGTCAACGTCAACCAGCGGTACGCCACCGACGGCAGCGGGCGCGCGGTGTTCGCCGCCGCGTGCCAGCGCGCCGGCGTCCCGTGGCAGACCTTCGTCTCCAACAACGCGATGCCGTGCGGCACGACGATCGGCCCGATCACGGCCGCCCGCCACGGCATCCAGACCGTGGACATCGGCGTCGCGATCCTCTCGATGCACAGCGCGCGCGAACTGTGCGGCGCGGACGACCCCTACCTCCTGGCCAACGCCCTGGTCGCCTTCCTGGAGAGCTGAGCCCGCGGGCCGGGCCCGAAGGCCGCCCCCCAGGAAGGCGGGGAGCGGCCTCAGCCCTCCTCGTCCATCCCGGCCAGGACGAGGGGGAGCCGGGCGGCGCCGTCGGCCGTGACCCGGACGGGCACGCCCCAGTCCTGCTGGTGGACGTGGCAGGCCGGGTACTCGTTGGCCGGGTCGTCGTCGCAGGACGCCGCCATCGCCGAGACGTGCAGCACGCCCTCGGTGAGGTCGGGGTTCAGCTCCAGTTCCCGGAACAGGTCGGTCCCCGCGCCCTCCCCCGACGTCAGCAGCTCGGGCGGGGTCGAGGAGACCAGCAGGCGGGTGGAGGGCCCGTAGCGGGTATCGAGCTTCTGCCCGCTCGGGGCCCGGAAGACCACGTCGAGGCGCAGCGTGCCGGGCGCCACCTCGGTGGCGGCCCGCTGGGTGCGGTGGGCGACCGCGTCCACCCGTACCGCCTCCTCCGGGAGCCGCAGCCGGGTCAGGCGGTGCCGCGCGGACTCGACGACCACGATGTCCTCTCCGACCAGGACGGCATCGCTGGGCTCGCGCAGGTCGGTCGCCAGGGTCGAGACCTGCCCGGTAGCCGGGTCGTAGCGGCGCAGCGCGTGGTTGTAGGTGTCGCACACCGCGACCGAGCCGTCCGGCAGGGCCGTCACCCCGAGCGGGTGCTGGAGCAGGGCCTGGGCCGCGTCCCCGTCCCGGTGCCCGAAGTCGAACAGGCCGGTGCCGACGGCGGACGTGACGGCGTAGCCGGAGTCGGTGGCGTGCACATAGCGCAGGGCGCTGGTCTCGGAGTCGGCGATCCACAGCCGGTCCCCGGCGGCGGCGAGCCCGGACGGCTGGGCGAACCAGGCCTCCGCGGCCGGCCCGTCGTGCAGCCCCTCGTTGGTGGTGCCGGCGGCCACCTCGACGGTCCCCTCCGCCGGGTCCCAGGTCCACAACTGGTGGACACCGGCCATGGCGATCCACACCTTGCCCTGCCACCAGGCCACGTCCCACGGCGAGGACAGATCCACCTCAAGGGCCGGGCCGGAGGTCGGCGAGCCCTGCCACCACTGCCGTCCGGTGCCGGCGACCCTCTCGACCGCCCCGGTCTCCAGGTCGAGGACGCGCAGCGCGTGGTTGACGGTGTCGGCGACGACCACCCGCCGCCCGTCGGGCAGCAGCGCCAGCCCCTGCGGCTCGCTGAAGCTGTCCCCGGTGAAGCCGCGCTCGCCGCTGCCGATGCGGCGTACGACGCTCTCCCCGTCGGCGGCCAACTCGACCAGCTGGTGCCGCGTCGAGTCCGAGACCAGCAGGTTCCCGCTGGGCAGGAGCAGCGCCTTCCCGGGGAAGCGCAGGTCGCTCGCGACGGGCTCGGGCGCCACGTACGGCCCGTCCCCGCGCCGCAGGGTGCCCTTGGCCTGGTGCTCGGCCTCCAGCTCCTCGACCAGCTTCGCGATGGCGTGCGCATGCCCCTCGCCGGCGTGCTGGGCGACGATGTACCCCTCGGGGTCGATCACGACGAGCGTGGGCCACGCGCGCACGGCGTACTGCTTCCAGGTGGCGAGCTCGGGGTCGTCCAGGACGGGGTGGTGCACCTCGTAGCGCTCGACGGCGTCGACGACGGCCGCGTGGTCGGCCTCGTGCACGAACTTCGGCGAGTGCACGCCGACGATCACGACGGTGTCGCTGTGCTTCTCCTCCAGCTCGCGCAGCTCGTCGAGGACGTGCAGGCAGTTGATGCAGCAGAAGGTCCAAAAATCGAGGATCAATGTGCGACCTCGGAAGTCGGCCAGCTTCAGATCTTTGCCGCCGGTGTTGATCCATCCACCCTTGCCGATCAGCTCGGGGGCACGGACACGGGCACGGCGGGGTGCGGGCGCAGGGGTGGGCGCCGAGGCAGCATCGTTCATGTTTCAAGCTTGCCATCCGCGTGTGAAGGCGGGATCCCGCCCGTACGAAGCGACTCAGGGCACCCGCTCCACCACGGCGACTTCCGAGAACTCCCGGAGGAAGGTCATGTGACCGGTCCGGCCGGTGTGCTGTATGCACATGTCGGTGCACACGTCAGCGTTCCCGGTCGGCTCGGAGGTCCACTGGCAGTCCGGGTTCAGGCACCGCGCGGTTGCCGTGGTCTCGGCCGATGGGTGGCGGCGCATGACGTAGCTCACGTATCGCATCACGGCTTTCACGCTCACGTCGACTCCCCGGGGTGCGGGTGGTTCCGGAGCTCCACGTTGCAGTCACTGACCACGGAGCCGTCGCCTTCGAGGCGGGCCTCTCGACGCTGCGCAACCAGGGCGGCGCAGACTCCGCAGCCGGCTGCCGGTACGGGCTCCGGATCCGTTCGCAGCGGCAGCTCTACTGCGGGCTGCGCATAGGTGATCGGCTTCACGGCCCGATCTCGTGTCGTCCGCATGGTGACCACGCTAGGAACGCCGAGGTCGCACTCGCCATGAGATTGCATGAGGTTGCACGGCTATCACCGCAGGGTCTGAATGACGCTCGTGATCAGCGCTCGGGCCTTCGCTCCGTAGACCGCCATGTCAGCCAGCTCCCTGAACGTGTCCGCGTAAGCGGCAACCTCACTGGGCTGGGTCAGCGTGAGGTAGCCCGAGACCAGCTCGACGTTGACCTGTCCGGTGTCGAAGATCCAGAACCCTTCCACCGGCATCCGGGAGCGTTCGGTTCGTGTGGGGACCACGCCCAGGCTGACGCTGGGCAAAGAGCCGACCGTGAGGAGGTGGCAGAGCTGTTCCTCCTGTACCTCCGCCCCACCGAGCCCGTTCCGCAAGACCGATTCCTCAACCAGGAACGCAAACCGCCGATCACCCTTGTAGAGCACGCGCTGACGCTCCATGCGGACGGCGACCGCATCGGCAACGTCGTCCACTTCGACCCGTCTGCGCTGGACCGCGCGCAAGACGGCTTCCGTGTAACCGTAGGTCTGGATCAGGCCCGGAACGAACCACGAGGAGTACGCGCGGAACCGGCGGGTTCGCTCGAAGAGCGGGAGACGGGCTTCCTGGGCCTGCTTGAGCCCGGCGCGCTCCATGCGCCGCCACCCGACCCACATGCCTTCGGCGGTACGCAGCGAGGCCAAGAGGTCTTCCGTCTGATCTTCCGACCCGCACGCCTGGCACCAAGCCCGGATGTCGTCAGGGGACGGGGGCGTGCGCGCGTTCATGATCCGTGACGACTTGGACGGATGCCAGGAGCACAGACGGGCGATGTCCCGTCCGGTGAGGCCGGCATCCCGGCACAGCTCAGCAAGTCGATTCGCCAGAGCCTGCCGGGCCTGCTGTGCGCTTGATGAGGGTGAGACGGCCATGGTGGTGACAGCTCAGCGCGGTCGGTACTGCTCGTGCGGGACGGCCCGTTGCCAGGCTGCTTCGAACGCAACGGCGCACAGCTTCACCCGCTCGGGCTCGTCCGTGTACTCCCGCCCGTCCTGGTCGAGCTGCCCGTTCCCGGTGAAGTGGTGGAACAGCGCCTGCGTGCTGTCGAACAGCCAGAAATCGGTACCCGGCAAGGCCAAGTCCGTCGTCTGCCGCCGTGGCAGCCACCGGACCAGTTCGCCCGCCGCGATGTTCGTGAAGGTGCAGTCGTACTCGTACCGCACGTAGTCGCTGATCGGCTCCGACACGATCCGAAGCCGCCGGACCACGACCCCTCGGGCCGTCGCTTCGCTTACCGCATCGTGCCAGCCGCCCCACCACGAAGACCGGTCAGCGGGGTCGAGGCGCTTCCCCTGCTGCCACGCGATGAACTCGGGATCACCGAGCATGTAGCTGTCACGCAACTCAAGGTGCACCGCCGAGTGCTTTGCTCGTGCGAGTGCATGACGGGCGGGTGGCTGCACGGCCTGCCTCTCAGTTGTCGTCCGGGCGCGGGATGTACTTCAGCATCACCGCGGGCAGCCGGATGATCGTCTCGTGGTCCGGAACGTCCGTGGAGTGACCCGGGATCGAACCGATCTCCTGGCACGCCTTCACCTCGTCCTCCGTCGCCTTGTACGACTGGATCAGAAGGTCGCCGGTCTCCTCGTGGAGCCAGATCGTCGGAGACTCGTCAGTCGGCGTGTTCGGGATGATGCCGAGGAACTTTAGGGTCATGGTCGCTCCCGCCGTCGAGTGCCTTGCACCGGCGTGCACGAGCCTCACCCTGGCGGCTGAGCCGCGCAAGAGGGCCTTTGCACAAGGCGGTTGGGCTGCAATCGAACGGACCAAAGCCCCCGCACCCCCGCACCCACCGCACCCATCGGGGCCGACGAGCACGGGCCCATGGTGTTCCAAGGCCCGCCGGGTGGCTTCGTGGGGCCTGCGGCGGGATTTGCAGGGCGTCAACTGTGCCGCTCTCGCGCCTTCGGTGATCGATATGCGCTGGTCAGAGCCACCGTGGGCCCGAAAAACGGAGTCACACCCAGCGTGCGCCTTCCGAGCTGGGGCCGGGGTCGGGATGGCGACCACAGGGCAACTTCGCACCGACGCTCGGGCCGCCCCAGTGACGAAGTGACGGAATGACGTTTAGTTCTATTCCATCCATAGAGACTCAGAACATCTCTTAAGGAGGTAATGGACTTCGACCGTCATTTCGTCACTTCGTCACCCGCCGGCTCCTCCCCAACACCGTCTCTCGACGCCCAGACGATCCGGCAGCGCTCGTCGCCGTCGAACCTCACGCCCACCCTGCCTCGCCGGACTTCCACTCGATCGATTGCGAGGCCAAGGCGCTCACGTCTTCCGGCCGCATCGTCGGCTTCCCAAGCTTCACGAAGCAGGCCCGCATCCAGGAGAGGAGAGATGTCCACGGAAGGGGTCGGCATCCGCAGTAGGTCCGCGCGCAGCCCCTCGATCCGGGTACGAAGTCGTCCGGCGAGCCGGTTGTACCGGTCGATCGCGTCTGCGCCGGTGAACTCGCCACGGACGTACCTGGCCTCCTCCAGGTCCGCCAGACGGGCCCCCTCGTCCGCGATCTCCGCCTCGATCGCGTCCCGCTTCGCGAAAACCTCCGGGTCCTCCCTCTGTACCCAGCGATCGGCGATCACGGCGAGCAGCGGGTCCTGGGGCTCCAGGGACGGCAGGCGTGAGAGGAATGCCCGGGTTACGTAGTCGTCGATGCTCTCCACCCGAACCGAGACGCCGGAGCATCCTCGCCCCATCCGGTGGCTGGAGCACTGGTACGACGTGCCGGCCTTGCTCATCCGGGCCCCACAGAGCCCACAGCGCGCTATCCCGGTGAGCAGCGACTTCCCTTGCTTGTGACCGTGCCGCTTCCCCGCCAGAGGAAACGTGCGCGCTTCGAGCTGGCGGAGGATGAGCTCACGCTCCCCGACCGTGATGATCCCCTCACCGATGCTCACGGTCTCCAGCGTCTTTGGGTCCCGGTAGGGGGAGACCCGGTTCATGTACTTGCGGGTCCCGTCCGGCTGCTCCTCGTACTCGGTCTGCGGCATGAGTCCGGCGAAGGCCGGTGAGCGAAGGAGCTGCATGACACTGGACGAGTTCCACTCGCCTCCGCGGGCCGACTCCACCCCGTGCTCGTTCAGCAGTCGGGCGATGTGGACGAGGGCCTTCCCGGACAGTGCTTCGTCGGCGATCAGGCGGGCGTAGACGGCGGTCTCGGGGTCGTGGACGAGCTTCTTCGTCTCCGGGTCCACCAGCAGCCCGTAAGGCGGCTGTCCGCCGATCCACTGGCCCCGCTGCCGTAGGTACCGCTTGGCGTTGCCGACGCGCATCCCAAGGTTGCGGGACTCGTTGCGCGCCAGTTCCGCCAGCATCGCGATGGTGACCCGGGCGCTGTCGTTCTTCGTGTCGAGGCCGTCCATGACGGAGACCAGCCGTCCGCCGACCCGGCCTATGTCGTCCAGCGCCTTGCCCACCTCGCCGATGCCCTTGCGGGACAGGCGGTCGAGCTTCCAGACGATCAGAACGCCCACGACGCCGGCCGTGGCTGCTGTGATCGCCGCATCGAACCCCTTGCGGCTGACGTTCTTGTAACCGGAACGTCCACGGTCGATGTGGACCTTGCGGACGGTCAGTCCGTTGCGCTCCGCCCACGCACGGCAGTCGGCTTCCTGCCGGTCGATCGCGGTCTTGCCTTCCCGGTCAAGGGACAGGCGCAAGTACAGGTCAGCAGTGATGTGTTGGTGCACGTCCCCACGCTAGCGAGGAGTGCGCACATTGATTCAGGAAATCCAGAAATCTACAACAACGCACTTACCTCGCAGGTCGGCGAGGGTGAGCTCTTTGCCTCCGGTATTGAGCCAACCGCCCTTGCCGATCAGCTCGGGAGCGCGGACACGGGCACGGCGGGGCGCGGGCGCAGGGGTGGGCGCCGGGGCAGCATCGTTCATCCTCACAGCTTGCCATCCGCCCGTGGACGACCCATCACGCCCGTACGAAGCGCCTGCTCAGGGCATGCGCTCCAGCACGGCGACTTCCGAAAACTCCCGGAGGAAGGTCATGTGACCGGTCCGGCCGGTGTGCCGGATGCACAGGGCGGTGCACACGTCCGCGTTCCCAGTCGGGACCGGTCCCGACGCCGACGGGCTCCGGCCGCCCGCTGCGAAGGCCGGGGAAGGCGAGGCGCCGCCGTATGGCTACGCCGGCCCGAACAGGGCGCTCAGGCGCGGCAGCCTGGTTGCCAGTTCGGCATCGTCGTCGAAGTCGAAGTCCCAGGCGGGATCCAGAGGCGGGTAGCCGATCGTGAAGGACTCCGCCGGGAGCTCGCGGCCCGTGGCGCTCTCGTACGCGGTCCACGCGATGGAGAGGGCCTCCTCGTCCCACAGCTCCAGGCCCTCCGCCGCCGCCTCCCGGACCGCCGGGTGCTCCGCGAGGGAGTCCGGGTCGGCCACGGCGGCGTCGAAGACCGCCCGGCCCTGCGTGAGGAGCCAGCCGCGGAAGTAGTCGAAACCGTCGTCCGAGCAGCCGCCGTTGATCATGTAGGCCGCTGCCCAGAGCGGGCTGCGGTAGGACTCCGCGAGCAGGTCCCACAGCACCTGCTGGGCCGCGGCCACCTCCGCCTGCGGGCGCGCCGCGAGCAGCTCCGCGGCGCGCCGCGCCACCGCGCTCTCCGCTTCGCCCGTGCCCGCCGTCGGCGCCGCCGCCGCGTCCGCGCGGGCCGTCTCGATCAACTGCCAGAACGTCTGCTGGTCCATGGGGAGAAGCCTGGCACCCGGCACTGACATCAGCCCAGGAACGAGCGCAGGGATGCCGTGAGCGAGGTGACGAAGGCATCCTGGACCTCCGCCGGGAGCAGGCCGAGGGACAGGTACGGGTTGAGGTCCTCCAGTTCGACGAGGAGCAGTTCGCCGGAGGGCGCACGACAGGCGTCCACGCGCTGGATGCCGTGGGAGAGGGTGTTCCACTCGACGAAGGCGCGGGCGAACGCCAGGTCCTCGCCGGTCGGTTCGTACCGGCGCAGCTCCCAGCGGCGGGCCGGGTCCGGGGCGTGGAGCGCGTACTGGAAGGTGTCGTCGACGAAGTAGAAGGAGACCTCGTACGCGAAGTCGATGCGCGGCTGGATCAGCACGGCCCCGGCCTCACCGCCCGGTGTCGCGGTGAAGGTGAGGCCGATGGAGTCGGCGCCCTGCTTCGGCTTGACCACGTACTCGGGCACCTGCGGCAGCTCGGCGAGCCGGGCCGGGTCGTCGATCGTGGGGATGACCGGGTGGCCGGCGGCCGTGAGGTCGAGGAGGTACTGCTTGCCGGCCATGTCGGCGCGGCCGGTGAGGGGGTTGTAGACGGGCGTGCCGGCGGCGAGGGCGGCGGCCCGGAAGGCGTCGTACTCCTCCTGGTAGTGCAGGACCGGGCCGCTGTTGCGGACGATCACCGCGTCGAAGCCGGGCATCAGGGTGCGGGCGTCGGCGGGATGGCACAGGGCCAGGTCGAAGTGCTCGCGCAGGCGCGAGGTGAGGAATATGTCCTCGTCGCAGTAGCGGCGGCCGCGTGCGGGGTACGCCAGGTCGGTCACGTAGAGCAGGGGCATGAGGGCAACCTATCGCGGGCACTGATGAGGGCATGAAATACCTCGTTCGGGACAAAATGCTTGCCATTGGGGACGACTACTGGATCGAGGACGAGGACGGGCGGCACGCCTTCCTCGTCGACGGGAAGGCACTGCGGTTCCGGGACACGCTGGAGCTGAAGGACCCGGACGGTCGGATCCTGATCACGCTGCGGGAAAGGCTCTTCGGGTTCCGCGACGCGATGACCCTGGAGCGGGACGAGCAGCGGCTCGCGGTGATCCGCAGGAAGCGCTTCTCGCTGCTGCGCAACCACTTCCGGGTGACGCTGGTCGAGGGCACGGAGCTCGATGTGAGCGGGCGGATCCTGGACCGGGAGTTCAAGGTCGAGTACGAGGGCGAGCTGCTCGCGCTGGTCTCCCGGCAGTGGTACCGGGTGCGGGAGACGTACGCGGTGGACGTGGTCCGGGAGGACGCGGACGCGGCGCTGCTGGTCGCGGTCGCGGTGTGCGTGATCCGGATGGCGGAGAAGGAGCGGGAGGACTCCCCGCAGGACTGAGCGGACGTGAGTACGCGACCCATCGGAGACTGAGCATCCGCGCTCATGCCGGGGCGGCAGCCGGCGGCGAGGATCGTGGGCGTCCCCCCTCGGCAACCACGGAAGGAACCCCACGGTGCGCCCTGACGCCTACGCGGCCCTCTACGGGCGGTGGCAGCCCGCGCAGCAGGTCCACGTCCCCGTCGGCAGGGATCGGCCCGGCGTCGTCGCGCTCGCGGCCCTGGTGTGGGCGGTCACCGTCCTGTCGGTCGCCTGGGTGGGCGGCCTGCTGTCGGTCGCGCTGGTCTGGGGGCGGCGGCGGGGCAGCCGATCGGCGAGCTGCTCCTGTGGTTCCTTCCCCTCCCGGCGGGCGCCCTCGGGCTCACCGCGCTGGCCCGCGCGCCCGGTGTCCGCAGGCTGACCGGGTCCGCGCGGGTGCTCCTGCTCGGTGCGCTGGCCTGCCCCGTCCCCACCGTCCTCGCGGTGTGGCTGTGGTTCCTCACCGGCTGACCCGCCGGGGCGACCGTCAGCGGCCCAGGCGGCGGTCCTTGAGCGCAGGGAACTGCGCGCGGGTGTCGGCGACCCTGGCCGGGTCCAGGTCCACCGTGAGGACCTCCTCGCCGGGGCCGGCCTCCGCCAGGACCTCGCCCCACGGGTCCACGACCAGGCTGTGTCCGGCCTGCTCGACACCCGCGTGGGTGCCGGCCAGCCCGCAGGCCAGGACGTAGGACTGGTCCTCGACGGCGCGCGCCCGGTTCAGCAGCGTCCAGTGCGAGCGCCGGCGGGCGGGCCAGCCGGCGGCGACGACCATCGTGGTGGCCCCGGCGTCAACCAGGCCGCGGAACAGTTCCGGGAAGCGCAGGTCGTAGCAGGTGGCGATGCCGAGGGTCTGTTCCGGCAGCTCCACCGTGGTCAGGGAGTCCCCGGCGGACATGAGGACCGCCTCGCCCTGGTCGAAGCCGAATCGGTGGATCTTGCGGTAGGTGGCGGCCAGCTCGCCGGCCGGGGAGAGGACCAGGGCGGTGTTGTAGAGGGAGCCGTCGCCCGCGCGCTCCACGAGCGAGCCCGCGTGCAGCCAGACCCCGGCATCGTGCGCGGCCTTGGACAGGGCCTCGAAGGTCGGCCCGTCCAGTGGTTCGGCCTCGGTCTCGAACTGCTCGTACGCGAAGGCGCCGACCGTCCACAGCTCGGGCAGCACGACGAGGTCCGACTCCTCCTGCTCCCGTACGAGATCGGCCACGCGGGCGCGTCGGGAAGACACCGACTCGCCCTCGTTCACTGCGATTTGGATCAGCGAGGCGCGCACATTACCACCGTCCTGGTGTTCAAGCCGTCAACTCGGCCTATGAATCGTCACACGAAAGCACTGCCGGGGTGCTCACGGGCAGCGTAGTTTTGGAAACTGAGTCCACCGCTTCCGAAACGCGCCACTGAACGACGCCACTGAACAGCACCGCGAGGGGTCCCGTTGACCGTCCATCCGCATCCCAGTCTTCAGCCCTATACCGACGCGTGGACGCACTCGATCGAGGCGATATCCGAGCTGGTCCTCCCCCTGGCGGAGGGCGAGTGGAACCGGGCGACCCCGTGCCCCGGATGGTCGGTCCGTGACGTCGTCTCCCACATCATCGGCATCGAGTGCGAGCAGCTCGGGGACCCCCGGCCGATCCACACCGTGGCGCGGGACCTGCGGCACGTGGTGGACGAGTTCAGCCGGTACATGGAGGTCCAGGTCGACGTACGGCGCCACCACACCGCGCCGGAGATGACCTCGGAGCTGGAGTACACGGTCATCCGCCGCGCGCGGCAACTGCGCAACGAGAAGCGGGATCCCGGCACGATGGTGCGGGGGCCGTTGGGCGACCAGGTGACGCTGGAGCAGGCGCTGCGGCTGCGGGCCTTCGACGTGTGGATCCACGAGCAGGACCTGCGCTGGGCGCTGGGTGCGCCGGGGAACTGGGACTCGCCGGGCGCGTACGTGGCGCAGGACCTCCTGCTGGCCGGGCTGCCGAAGGTGGTGGCGAAGCGTGCGGGTGCCCCGGCGGGCTCGGCCGTGGTGATCGACGTGCACGGTCAGCTGGAGTTCATGCGGACCGTTCGGGTGGACGCGGACGGCCGCGGCACGATGGACAAGTCCCCCTCGCTCGGTCCGGCGGTGACGCTGGCCCTGGACTGGGAGACCTACGTCCGGCTCGCGGCGGGCCGGGTGCGGGCGCACGCGGTCGCCGACCGGGTGAAGGTGGAGGGCGACGCTCAGTTGGCGGAGGCCATCCTGACCCAGTTCGCCGTGACCCCGTGAGCCGGGCCCCACTGCCCCTGCAAACCCCTGCCCCCCTGATCCCCTGACTCCCCGACCCCCTGACTCCCCGACCCCCGGACTCCCCGACCCCCGGAAGCGGCCTACGACGTCTCGCGCGCCGTCGTCCCCGGCAGCGGACACACGGCGGACCACGGCCGCGGGTCCGCCTCCGGCCCGCTCGCCTGCGCGGGAACGGCGACGCGGCCGCGGGCCGCTTCCCGGAAGAGCGCGCGCCTGCGCAGGCTCAGGATCCGGGTGACGCCGATCGCTTCGAGCACGAAGACCGTGGAGAAGGCGATGCGGTAGTCGTCACCGGTGGCGTCCAGCAGGACGCCCACCGTCAGCAGGGTCGTCATCGAGGCGATGAAGCCGCCCATGTTGGTGATCCCGGAGGCGGTGCCCTGGCGTTCGGCCGGGTTGGCCGGGCGGGCGAAGTCGAAGCCGATCATCGATGCCGGGCCACAGCCGCCCAGCACCACGCACAGGGTGATCAGCAGCCACATCGGCGCGTGCCCGCCCGGATACGCGAGGACCGCCCCCCACATGAGGGCCGTCAGGCCCACCGTCCCCAGGGCGAGCGGTATCCGCGCGGCCTGGCGGCGGCCGATGATCTGGCCGTAGACCAGCCCGAGCGCCATGTTCGAGGCGACGACCAGGGTCAGCAGCCCGCCCGCCGTGCTCCGCGTCAGCCCCTGCGCCTCGATGAGGAAGGGCATGCCCCACAGCAGCAGGAAGACCATCGCCGGGAACTGCGTGGTGAAGTGCACCCACAGCCCGAGCCGGGTGCCCGGTTCGCTCCAGGAGGCCTTGATCTGGCGGCGCACGAAGCCCGCGCCGCCGCTGCGGGCCGCCGCCGGTGGCGGCTCGTGCCCCTCGGGGTGGTCGCGCAGGAACAGCACCAGCGGCAGCAGGACCACCAGCCCGGCCGCCGCGCTGCCGGCGAAGGCCGCGGTCCAGCCGACCCCGTGCAGCACGGGGGCGAGCACGAGGGTGGAGACGAGGTTGCCCGCCATGCCGACCAGACCCGCGAGCTGCGCCATCAACGGCGCGCGCCGGGCCGGGAACCAGCGGGTGCCGAGCCGCAGCACGGAGATGAAGGTCATCGCGTCGCCGCAGCCGAGCAGCGCCCGGGCGGCGAGGGCCGTCTCGTACGAGGGGGAGAGCGCGAAGCCGAGCTGCCCCGCGGTGAAGAGCACCGCGCCCAGCGTCAGCACCTTCTTGGTGCCGAGCCGGTCCACCATCAGGCCGACGGGGACCTGCATGCCCGCGTAGACGAGGAGTTGGAGCAGGGAGAAGGTGGCGAGGGCCGAGGCGTTGACGTGGAAGCGGTCCGCCGCCTCCAGACCGGCCACGCCCAGGCTGGTGCGGAAGATCACGGCCACGAAGTAGACGGCGACGCCGATGCCCCAGACGGCGACGGCCCTCCCGCCGCCCGGCGGGTCCCCGGGCCCGGCGCTCCGGGCCCCCGCCGCCCCGGTGGCCCCCGCCGCCCCCGGCGTCGTGCTCGACGGGCCGGCGCTCACCGGCCCGGCCCCCGCACCAGTGACTCGACGCGGCCGATGTGCCCGCGCACCGCGGCTGCGGCCGCGGCTGCGTCCCCGGCCCGCAGCGCGTCCAGGATCTCGGCGTGCTCGGCCAGCGTCCGCTCCAGCCGGTCGGGGTGGGCGTGCAGCAGAGCCACGCCCATCCTCAGCTGCCGGTCGCGGAGTTGGTCGTAGAGCCGGCTCAGGATCTGGTTGCCGGCATTGCGCACGATCTCGGCGTGGAAGCCCCGGTCGGCCGCCATCACCGCGGCGAGATCGCCTGCGGCGGCGTGCCGGCGCTGTTCGCCGAGCAGCGCCTCCAGCCGGTCCAGCAGGCCGGGGGGCGCGGGCACGGCCCTGCGCACGGTGAACTCCTCGACGAGCAGGCGGGTTTCGAGGACGTCGCTGATCTCCTGCGCGGAGACCGCCAGGACCAGCGCACCCTTCTTCGGGTACAGCTTCAGCAGCCCCTCGGTCTCCAGGCGCAGCAGCGCCTCGCGGACCGGGGTCCGGGACACCCCCACCGCCTCGGCGAGTTCGCCCTCGGTGAGGAGGGTGCCTCCTTCGTAGTGCCGGTCGAGCACACCGTGCTTGACGTGCCGGTAGACGCGTTCGGCGGCGGTCGCGGTGCTGGTGACGGCAGGCATGCGCACAGCATAGATACAACAGGGGTGCAGCCAGTGGACCGGTCCGGGATATGGACCTCCCGGCGAGGAGGACCGCTGCGAGGAGGACCGCTGCGGGACATCCGCCCCGGGCAGGAGGCCGCAGCGGCCCGTCTCCGACCCCGCCCGGTACCGCCTGCACCGAAGGATGTACGGCGTCTTCGTCCGGCCGCAGGACGTACCCGGTCCGCCGCGCCGGAAGCCTGGAGTCATGGCCGACACCCTCGCCCCGGTGGTCCGCACGACCACCCGGCTCCCCCTGCTCGACATCCTGCGCGGCGCCGCCATCCTCGGCACGCTGATGACCAACGTCTGGATCTTCGCCTCCCCCGGCTCGGAGTGGAGCGTGCTCCAGGGCGGCATGAAGGCGCCCGACGCCCTCGCCGACCCCTCCGCCGCCACCCTCGCCGAGGCCGTCTTCCGCTTCCTCGCGGACGGCAAGTTCCTGGCTCTGCTCACGGTCCTGTTCGGGGTCGGCCTGGCCATCCAGTTCGATGCCGCCGCCCGGCGCGGCGAGCGGTGGCCCGGCCGCTACCCGAAGCGCGCCGCCTTCCTCTTCGTCGAGGGAACCGTCCACTTCGTCCTCGTCTTCGCCTGGGACGTGCTGATGGGGTACGCCGTGACCGCCCTGCTCGTCGCCTGGCTGCTGGCTCGCTCGGAGAAGGTCCGGCGGGCGGCCCTGTGGACGGCGGCCGGGATGCACCTGGCGCTCGTCGGCCTGCTGACCCTCGACGCGTTGAGCCGGCCGGACGGCGCGCCGAAGGCCCCGGACCCGGCGGCCGTCGATCTGTACGCCCACGGGAGCTGGCCGGCGCAGGCCGCCTTCCGCCTGGAGCACGTCGCCGCCCTGCGCATCGAGCCCGTCATCTCCTTCGGGCTGCTGGTCTTCCTCTTCCTCCTCGGTGTACGGCTCCACCGCGCGGGCGCCTTCACCGCCACCGCCGAGGGCCGCCGCATCAGGATCCGGCTGGCCGGCTGGGGCCTGGGCCTCGGACTGCCGCTGAACTGCGCGACCACCCTCGGCGGCGGCGACTTCTACCTCCTGGGCCGCTACGGAGCGGCGCCGCTGCTCGCCCTCGGCTACATCGGCCTGATCGGCATCGCCCTGGACCGGCTGTGGGTCCCCGCACCCGTGACCCGCGCCCTCGGCCGCATCGGCCGCACCGCCCTGTCCTGCTACGTCGCCCAGAACCTCCTCTGCGTGCTGCTCTGCTACGGCTTCGGGCTGGGCCTGGCCGCCCGGCTCGGCGGCAGCGGCCCCTGGTGGGTGATGGGCCTGTGGGCGGGCGTGAGCCTGACGCTGGCCGCCGGGTCGTGGCTGTGGCTGCGCCGCTTCGACCGCGGCCCCCTGGAGGGCTTGCAGCACGCGGTACTCAGCCCGCGCCGCCGCTCCCCGGCGTGACCTCGACCTCCAGCAGGAATTCGTCGTACGGCGCCTCGTCCGGGTAGGGCGGCCTGACCTGGGCGAAGCGGATCCCCGCCCGGCCGCCGCCCGGGGGCAGGGCCCTGACGACGTAGCTCAGCTCCACCGCCGCCCCGGGCGTCGCGGCGCCCGCGACGGTCGGCCCCGGCGCCACCGACACCGCGTCCGTGTCGCCCGTGACCTGCCAGGTCCACACGTATCCGCGCGCCCCTCGCCCGGTGAGCCGCAGCTCGTAGCGCTCACCGGGGCCCAGCACGACCCTGCGTACCTCCACGCCCGCCCGGTCCTCTCAGACGGGGCCGATCACCGGCCCTTCGTGCCAGCCCGCGCCGTCGCGCCAGTAGTGCTGCAAGCGGCGGTCGGTGCGCAGGACGACGACTTCCAGGTTGAACCCGAAGCTGCCCTGGAGCATCCCGGTGACCGCGGTGACGTCGTGGCCGAAGACCGCGCTGCGCCGCCAGGGGGAACCGCCCGCGTTGCCGCGCCACCAGTGCTCCACCTGCCCGCCGGCCACGGCCACGCACAGTTCGTAGTTCCCGGCGGTGTCCTCGTCCGCGGCTCCGTACTGCCCCTCGATCAGGCAGGGCGCGGAGGTGGCCGGCGCACCGCTGCCGAAGACCTCCCCGGCCCGCCAGACGAAGCCGTTGGGGTCGTCGCGCCACCACAGCTGCATGCGGCCGTCGGTACGGGCGGCGACCAGGTCGAGGTGACGGGAGCGGGTCTGGACGAGGGCCGGGCCGTAGTGGGCGATGCCGGAGGCGAAGCGGCCGCCGTCGTTCCAGGTCCAGGGGGCGCCGTTGATCCGCCACCAGTGGTTGAGCCGGCCGTCGGCGGTGCGGACGACCACCTCGAAGTTGCCGGGCTTGCCGTAGTCGCTCTGGATGAACGCCGGGGTCGAGCCGACGGCCGCGTCCCCCGGCCCGAAGACGCCGCCGTCGCGCCACACCCCGGCCGACTGCTCGTAGTACCAGTGGCGCAGCCTGCCGCCCGTGGTCACGTGCAGGGATTCCATGTTCCGGTTGTAGGTGGTCCCGGTGAACGCCGGCTGGCCCGAGGCGTCGCCCGCGAACGTGCCCGCGCGGGCCCAGGCGAAGGGCGCGTCGCCCTCGCGCCACCAGTGCTGGAGGCGGGCGCCCGTGGTCGTCGCGAGGAGCTCGAAGTTGCGGTGGGCGCGGCCGTTGCCGCTCTCGTAGACGTTGCCGGTGTGCAGGCGGCGCTTGGTCCACGGATCGGGGTTGGTGCCGCGCAGTCCGCACTTGGCCCAGTGGTCGACGTTCACCTCGCCGTAGGCGATCCGGCCGTAGCCGCCGACGTGGTAGCCGGTGCCCCAGGAGTTCTTGAACAGCCAGCAGCCCGCCGCGTCGTCGTAGCCGACGACCAGGACGCAGTGGCCGCCCGCGAGGCGGTCGCTCGTGCGGTGGTAGACCCCGGCGCCGAGGCCGAAGAAGTCGTCGTACACGTCGAAACAGGCGGTCAGCGGGCCGACCGTGTCCAGCCACACCTTCTGCTGCTCCACGTCGCCGAGCCGGACGTAGTCGGAGATCCGGACGGTCCGGCCGGACCGGTCCCAGCTGGGCCTGTACTCGGCGCGCCAGGCGTCCCGGCGGGCGGCCGGCAGCCCGGCGGGCGGGGTGCTGTACGGCCAGCAGTCCGGGTCGGCGAGCCCGCCGTTGGCCTTGATCCAGTCGAGGGCGGTCTCCGGATTGCTGCCCTGGCCGCAGGTGAAGCGCAGGCCGTCGTGGACGTCCCCCTCGGAGCGCTCCGCCCACACGTCGTGCTCGATGCGGGTCATGGACTCCACCAGGCCGGTGGCGCCGAAGGCCCAGCAGGAACCGCACGGGTTCTGGTCCTTGACCTTGGTGATCCAGGGCAGGCCCCAGCGGTTGCGCCAGTCCACGGCGGCCGGCCTCGCCCGGCGGGCCGGTTCCCCTGCCGGGGCCCCGGCCAGCAGTCCGTGGGCGGCCCGGCGCCGGGTCAGGTGCGGGTTGCCGCTGGGGTGTTCGATGATCCCCCGCAGGTCGATCGTGCCCACGTCCTCGGCGGGCGTCAGGTTCGCCCCCGGCTCCAGACCGAGTGCCGGCCGCGGCACCGGCTCCTCGTCGGCCAGGTCCTCCAGGACCGACCAGCGCGCCCCCTGCGCGATCAGCTGCGCTCGCAGCTCCCCCACCGTCTGAACGGACTCCTGCGGCATGGCGGCCCCCCGGCTGCACCCGTGCGGATCAGAGATCCGGGGAGCTTCCCTCCGCCGCCGGGGACCGTCAAGGGGGTCCGCACGGTCGCGCGGTGGCACGAGGGGGCGTTCCCACAGAGGTCGCCCCCTACCGGTCAGTCGTCGGCGAGGGCCGCTCTGATCCGGGCCAGCGACGGGTTCACCATCGGCGGGTGGTCCGCGACGACCACCGTCGGGACGGTCTCGTTGCCGTCGGCCACGCCGCGGACGAAGGCCGCCGCGTCCGGGTCCCGCCAGATGTCGACCTTCCGGTAGGGGATCCGCGCCAGCCGGAGCTGGGTGAAGAGCTTGATGCAGAAGACGCATCCGGGCCGCCAGTACACGGTGACGGCACCACGGCCGGACCCCTTCGAAACGAACCTCTCCATGTCACAACCCCTTTGACCGACCCCCGCCCGACCCCCGCCCGACCCGGACGACAGTACCCGCGGGAAGGCAGAACGGGCCGGCTCGCCCGCCGGGGGGTCCGTATAGGGTCCCCGTATGGGCACCTGGATCGCGCCGAGCGTCATCGAGAGAGAGCTGTACGAGGCCAAGGGCGCCGGGGACTGGACCGCGTACTTCGAGGTGCTCGCACGCTCCCAGCTCTACCTGGTGCAGCCCCGCGTGCAGTCCGACGCGCACCCCGATGCGGTCTTCTTCCACCCCACCGCGAACCGCATGCTCGTCGTCCTCACCGCCGGGATGCTGCCCGCGCCCAGCCCGGAGACGGTCTTCGAGTCCCGCAGCCTGGGCTGGTTCTCCAAGGTGTGGGCCGCCGACGACCCCGCCTTCCTCGCCGTGAACCCGGGCTCCCCCGCCGAGGCGTACCTCACCACCACCCCCGCCGACCTGGCCCGCTGGCGCGCGCACGCGGACGCCGCACCGCACTACGGCCTGCCCGAGGGACGGGTCCACGCCCTCTTCACCGGCGGGCCGCTGCACGGCGACATCGCCCACGGGCTCGCCGTCGGCGGGCATCTCGCCGTCACGAACGGCGAGTTCTGGAACGCCCTCGCCTACCACGGCAGCGGCTACCGGCACGAGCGCCGCCGCGTCGCGAAGAGCTGGGGCATCACCGACCGGGCCGACTGGCTCGCCGTCCTGGAAGAGCTGCTGAGCACCTCGGTCGTCAGCCCCGTCTGGGAATTCGCGCTCCGGGTCCGCCGCGTCCTCGCCTCCGACTTCGCGGGGCCCGTCGACGTCGAGCACTGGCGGCACGCCGCCGAGGCGAGCCTGCGCCGCAACGCCGAACGCTCCGCCGAACCGCAGCTCACCCCGGACGGCGTCACCGTCGCCCGGCCGCGCCCGAGCGCCGAGGTCGAGGGGGAGATAGCCGGCGTCAAGCGCCTCATTGGCCGGATCGCCCGCTACGAACAGCGCTTCCGGGCCGACGGCCTCCTCCCCGAGGACGGCTGGGTCCGCTCGGTCGAGGCCTGGGACCTCGGCCGCGCCTCCCAGATGGCCCGCTGGGGCATCGGCTGCCGCTACGGCACCCTGCACGAGGCGGAGAGGGCCGTGCTCCGCGCCGGGGAGGCCGCCCGCGAGACCTACCGCTCGTGGCAGGAGTTCTCCGCGGGGTACGTCCTCGGCCGGTGCCTGCACTTCGACGAGGAGGAGTTCGGCACCTGGTACACGGGCGCCCTCGCCGCCCACGTCACGCTGACCACCGACCCCGCCAGCCCCTGGCGCAACATCCCGTGGAAGTGAGCGACCTCGGGTAGTCGGCGGCCCGGCCGACATCCGCCCGCGGACCGCACCCGGCCGAACTAGCCTCGTTCCCATGACTGTCGAGATGAACGAAACCGTGCGCGGGCTGCTCGACGCACCGCACCCCGCCGTCCTGTCGACCATCAACCCGGACGGGAGCCCGCAGAGTTCCGTGATCTGGGTGACCCGTGACGGCGGCGACCTGCTGATCTCCACCGAGCAGGGCCGCCGCAAGGAGCGCAACATCGTCCGCGACGGCCGGGTCGGGCTGACCGTCTTCGACCTGGCCAACCCCTTCCTGTACGCGGAGATCCGCGGCACCGCCACGGTCACCGAGGACGCCGGCCGCGCGGTGGCCGTCCGCATCGCCGAGGAGTACATGGGACCGGGCGCCGGCAAGGAGTACCAGGACGCCCCGCCCGAGAACGTCCGCGTGGTCGTCCGCATCACCCCGACCAGGGTCCTCGGCAACGCCGCCCGCCAGGGCTGAACGCCGGCGTACGGAAGGCCGCGCCGGCCCGCGATACGTGCGGGCCGGGGCTGCGCCGCCTACGGAAGCAGGGGCCTGACCCGGGTCCAGGCGTCGACCGCGGTCGCCGCGGGGGTGCCGTCCGGCAGGTGGCGGCGCAGGGACGTCAGCCACGGGATCAGCGCCTTGATACGGCGCAGGTGGCGGATGCGGTGGTGCGGGAGGTCGCGCCAGACGCGGCCCTGGGCCGCCGCCTGCTCCGGGGTCAGGTCGATCAGCGCGAACAGGTCCCGGCACAGGGCGGCCGGGTCACCGCCGCGGTCCGGGCCGAACTGTTCGATCAAGTAGGCCCGCACACAGGCCAGTTCGGGGGCACGGACCAGCTCCGCCGTGTCTTCGGCCGCCGCGCAGCGGTAGGTGGCGGCCAGTGCCACCCGGCCCCAGCGCAGCCGGATCCCGTCCGGCAGCCGTTCGTCGCGCATCCGCACCCCGGCCAGAACGCGCAGCGTCCGCGGATGGGGTTCGTCCCGCAGCGGCGGGTCAGCGGCCAGCCAGGCCTCCAGATCCTCCAGCGCGTGCCCGCCGGGCGGCACGGAGGTCAGCACCTGTCCGCGGGAGAGCAGTGCGACGATGGCGCCGCTGAAGTGGACCTTCGCCGTGTGACCGGCGTCGAAGGAGCCGACGGTCCGTCCGTACCGCTCGATGTGGCGCAGGCCCATCCGCGACGCCCCGACGGCGTAGACCTGCCCCGCGCGGGCCACCCCGCCGATGCAGCGGACCACGCACACGCCACCGGTGACGTCGGCCTCCTCGACGGAGTAGACCTGCAGTTCGGCGATGGACACCCCGGCCCCCTTCCCCGGGCGGCAGGTTACCCCTCGGGGAAGGGAGCCGTACCCACCCCGGCGCGCCCCGGTGCTCGCGGGCCGGCCCGGTTCACCGCCCCGGCGCTTCCAGAACGAGGCGGATCTCGGTGACCTCGTAGCCGGCGCGGTCGAAGGCCGCGGCCATCGGCTTGTTCACGGTGTCCGTGGTCGCGGTGATCCGCTCGGCGCCCTGCGAGGCGTGGAAGCGGGTGATCTCGGCGAGGATCTCGTCGATCAGCCCCCGGCCGCGCTGTTCCGGTACGACGCCCAGGTAGCCGACGTTGCGGTGGTACGGGGTCGCCGAGGGCACGGCCAGACCGGCGAGGCGGCCGTCCGGCAGATGGGCGAGGCGCCACCAGGAGCGCTCGCCGGGGCAGTCGAAGTAGAAGTCGAAGTCCTCGCGGGCCAGCTGCTCGGCGTCCATCACCTCCAGTTCGTGCCGGGTGGCGAGGTCGAGGCTGCCCCGGGACAGCCGGGCGAAGGCGTCCAGCATTTCCTCGTCGGTGCCCTCGCGGAAGACGAGCCGGTCGGTGGGCGCGGGCATCCCGGCGGCCGGGGTCCACTCGTAGCGCAGGCGCTCGATCTCGCGGGTCAGTCCCGTGCGGTACGCGGCCTCCTGGCGCCAGCCGACCGCCGCGGCCAGCTCCGGGGCGTCCCGCCAGCCCCGGGGCAGGGAGATGGTGTAGCCGGGGAGCCCGCCGAAGGCCTTGTGTCCGGCGTCCAGCAGCCCGGCGGCGACCCCGGCCGGGTCGGCCACGCCGGCGGCCACCTGGAGGCAGTCGAGCGCGATGGGCCGCTCGCTGTCGGCCCGCCCCCACCACAGGGCGCGGGCCAGGATCCGCCCGCCCTCGTCCTCGGCGGTCCAGATCCACTCGGGGCGGATGCGGTTCCCGGCGAGCTCCTCGCGGATCCTTCCGGCGGTGAGGGCGGGGACGGGGCCGGCCGCAGGGTGGGCGACGGCACGGGCCAGGTCTGCGGGACCTGCGGTGGCGGCACGGAAAAGCATGCGCAGATGATCACACGGGGCGCAGGGCACGGCCAGGGGTTTGCCGCCCGTGGAGGCGGGCGCAGAAGGCCGACGGCCGGCCTCCTCGGGGGAGACCGGCCGTCGGCTTCGTCCTCGTGTCCGCTACGACCAGGTGATCAGCCGGCGGGGGTGCTCCAGCACCGCCGCGATGTCGGCGAGGAACTTCGAGCCGAGCTCACCGTCGATGAGGCGGTGGTCGAAGGACAGCGCCAGCGTGGTGACCTGGCGCGGCTTGACCTTGCCCTTGTGGACCCACGGCTGGAGCTTGATCGCGCCGACCGCGAGGATCGCGGACTCGCCCGGGTTCAGGATGGGCGTACCGGTGTCGACGCCGAAGACGCCGACGTTGGTGATGGTGATGGTGCCGTTCTGCATGTCGGCCGGGGAGGTCTTGCCGTCGCGGGCCGTGGCGACCAGCGAGGACAGGGACTCCGACAGCTCGCCCAGGGTCTTGGCGTGGGCGTCCTTGATGTTCGGGACGATCAGCCCGCGGGGGGTGGCCGCCGCGATGCCCAGGTTGACGTAGTGCTTGAGCACGATCTCCTGGGCCGCCTCGTCCCAGGACGCGTTGACGTCCGGATTGCGACGGATGGCCACCAGGACGGCCTTCGCGATCAGGAGCAGCGGGTTGATCCGCAGACCGGCGAGGTCCGGGTCGTCCTTGAGCTCCTGGACCAGCTTCATGGTGCGCGTCACGTCGAGGGTGATGAACTCGGTGACGTGCGGCGCGGTGAAGGCCGAGCCGACCATGGCCTGGGCGGTGACCTTGCGTACACCCTTGACCGGGATACGGGTCTCCCGCGCCGACGGCTCGGCCAGCGCGACGGTGGACACCGCCGCGACGGCCTCGGCCGCCGGGGCCTGGGCCGCGGCGGGGGCCGCGGCCGCGGGGGCGGCCTGCGGGGCGATCGCCGCGGCGGCCGCCGCGTGGACGTCCTCCCGGGTCACCACGCCGCCGTCACCGGTCGGCACCACGGAGGCCAGGTCGATACCCAGGTCCTTGGCGAGCTTGCGCACCGGCGGCTTGGCCAGCGGACGCTCACCGGTCGGCTGCGCCGGGACCGCGGGCTGCACCGGCGCGGCCGGAGCCGCGGGGGCGGCGGGGGCGGCGGGCGCCGCCGCGGGCGCTGCGGTGCCGTTCTGCGCGGCGACGGCGGGAGCCGGCGCGGCCTTGCGGGGGCGCCGCTTGGTGGACGACTCGGCGACGCCGTAGCCCACCAGGACGGGCTGGCGGGCCGCCGGGGCGGCCTCCTCGGCGGCGGGGGCGGTGGCCGCCGGAGCGGCCTCGGCGGCGGCCGGGGCCTCGGCGCCGGCGTCACCGGTCTGCACCGAGATGATCACCTGGCCGACGTCGACGGTGGTGCCCTCGTCGAAGAGGAGGGCGTGCACGACACCGTCGAACGGGATCGGCAGCTCGACGGCGGCCTTGGCCGTCTCGACCTCGCAGACGACCTGGCCGTCGGTGACGGTGTCACCCGGCTGGACGTACCACTTGAGGATCTCGGCCTCGGTGAGGCCCTCGCCCACATCGGGCATCTTGAATTCGCGGATGGTCATGGAACGTGGCTCCTCAGTACGCCAGCGAGCGGTCGACGGCGTCGAGCACCCGGTCCAGGCCCGGCAGGTACTCGTCCTCCAGGCGGGCCGGCGGGTACGGGGCGTGGAAGCCGCCCACGCGCAGTACCGGCGCCTCCAGGTGGTAGAAGCACCGCTCCGTGATGCGGGCGGCGATCTCCGATCCCACGCCGAGGAAGACCGGCGCCTCGTGGACGACGACGAGCCGGCGGGTCCGCTCCACGGACGCCTGGATCCCGTCGAAGTCGACCGGGGACATCGAGCGCAGGTCCAGGACCTCGACCGACTTGCCCTCCTCGGCGGCCGCGGCGGCCGCCTCCAGGCAGACCTTCACCATCGGGCCGTAGGCGGCCAGGGTGAGGTCGGTGCCCTCGCGCACCACGCGCGACGTGTGCAGCTCGCCGGGGATGGCCTCGGTGTCGACCTCGCCCTTGTCCCAGTAGCGGCGCTTCGGCTCGAAGAAGATCACCGGGTCGTCGCTGAGGATCGCCTGCTGGAGCATCCAGTAGGCGTCGGCGGCGTTCGACGGGGAGACCACCTTCAGGCCCGCGACGTGCGCGAACAGCGCCTCCGGGGACTCCGAGTGGTGCTCGACCGCGCCGATGGCACCGCCGTAGGGGATGCGCACGACGACCGGCAGCTTGATCTTGCCCAGGGCGCGCGCGTGCATCTTCGCGAGCTGCGTGACGATCTGGTCGTACGCGGGGAAGACGAAACCGTCGAACTGGATCTCCACGACCGGCCGGTAGCCGCGCAGGGCCAGGCCGATGGCGGTGCCGACGATGCCCGACTCGGCCAGCGGGGTGTCGATGACCCGCTCCTCGCCGAAGTCCTTCTGCAGGCCGTCGGTGATCCGGAAGACACCGCCCAGCTTGCCGACGTCCTCGCCCATGATCAGGACCTTCGGGTCCTGCTCCAGGGCCTTGCGCAGCGACTCGTTGAGCGCCTTCGCGATCGACATCTTCTGGGCAGCCATCAGTGACCCTCCTCGGCCGACTCGAAGGACGCGAGGTAGGCGGCGAACTGGGCGCGCTCCTCGTCGACGAGCGCGTGCCCGTCCGCGTAGACGTTCTCGAAGATCGCCATGGTGTCCGGGTCGGGCATGGCGCGCACGGCCTCGCGCACGCGCTTGCCCATGGCCTCGCTCTCGGCCTCCAGCTCGGCGAAGAACGCCTCGTCGGCGCCGCCGGTGGCCAGCAGGTGGGCCTTCAGGCGCTGGATCGGGTCCTTGGACTCCCAGGCCGCCGTCTCCTCGTCCCGCCGGTACTTCGTCGGGTCGTCGGAGGTGGTGTGCGCGCCCATGCGGTACGTGTACGCCTCGACGAGGGTCGGGCCCTCGCCCCGGCGCGCCCGGTCCAGTGCCCAGCGGGTCACGGCCAGGCAGGCCAGGACGTCGTTGCCGTCGACACGGACACCGGGGAAGCCGAAGCCCTGCGCGCGCTGGTAGAGCGGCACGCGCATCTGGCGCTCGGTCGGCTCGGAGATCGCCCACTGGTTGTTCTGGCAGAAGAACACCACGGGGGAGTTGTAGACGGCGGAGAAGTTGAAGGCCTCCATCACGTCGCCCTGGCTCGACGCGCCGTCGCCGAAGTAGGCGATCACGGCCGCGTCCGCGCCGTCCTTGGCCACACCCATCGCGTACCCGGTCGCGTGGAGCGTCTGCGAGCCGATGACGATCGTGTAGAGGTGGAAGTTGTTGAGGTTGGGGTCCCAGCCGCCGTGGTTCACACCGCGGAACATCCCGAGCAGGTTGGTCGGGTCGACCCCGCGGCACCAGGCGACGCCGTGCTCGCGGTAGGTCGGGAAGACGTAGTCCGCGTCGTTCAGCGCCCGGCCGGAGCCGATCTGCGCGGCCTCCTGGCCGAGGAGCGAGGCCCACAGCCCCAGCTCGCCCTGGCGCTGCAGGGCGGTCGCCTCACCGTCGAAGCGGCGGGTCATGACCATGTCGCGGTACAGGCCGCGCAGGTCCTCTGTGGTGATGTCTGCGACGAAGGGGGCGAACTCCGCGTTCTCCGCGTTGTCGACCCGCTCCCCTTGGGGCGTCAGCAGCTGTACGAGCTGAGGTTCAGCGTCCTGCGTCTGCGCGGTGGCAGCGGCGGGCTTGGCGGCGCTCGCCGCACCTGCCGCCCGCTTGGTGCCGCTGCTGCGTCGCGGCTTGCGCGCGGCAGTGCTCTCCACGGTCACTTGTGCTCCTCCGTCGGTCCGGCACCCGGGTTCTCCGGGGTCCAGTGCGGCTCACCTGCGTCCGTGACGAGCGCACGGGGTGGGTGCGCATCGCGTTCGGGATTCAGGCGTGACAGGCGTCCCGGCGAGTGCCCTGCGCAATGCACGTTACCCAGTGCGCCGCATAACTGCGAAACCCCGTTTGACCTGCGTTTTTGCTTGGATTTCCAAGTAAATCCGCAGGAGCGGGAACAACCACTGGTCACAGCCTTGCAGGGGCCGGGAACAACGGCACGTTATCCCGGGTAACTCCGGCAGGGAAGGGGTTGGTGTGTGAAACTGACTTCGTGCGCGAAGACGGAAAAATCAAGGTATTCCTCCTGGACGACCACGAAGTGGTCCGTCGGGGCGTCCACGAGCTGCTGTCGGTCGAAGAGGACATCGAGATCGTCGGCGAGGCCGGCACGGCCGCCGACGCACTGGTCCGGATCCCCGCGACCCGCCCCGACGTGGCCGTCCTGGACGTCCGGCTGCCGGACGGCAGCGGGGTGGAAGTGTGCCGCGAGGTCCGCTCGCAGACCGAGGACGTCAAGTGCCTGATGCTGACCTCGTTCGCCGACGACGAGGCCCTCTTCGACGCGATCATGGCCGGTGCCTCCGGCTACGTCCTGAAGGCGATCCGCGGGAACGAGCTGCTCAACGCCGTGCGTGACGTCGCCGCCGGCAAGTCGCTGCTGGACCCGGTGGCCACTGCCCGGGTGCTGGAGCGGCTGCGCGACGGCAAGGGGGGCAGGGGCGACGACCGCCTCGCCAACCTGACCGAGCAGGAGCGCAAGATCCTCGACCTGATCGGCGAGGGCCTGACCAACCGGGTCATCGGCGAGCGGCTGCACCTGGCCGAGAAGACGATCAAGAACTACGTCTCCAGCCTGCTGTCCAAGCTGGGCATGGAGCGCCGCTCCCAGGCCGCCGCCTACGTCGCCCGCCTCCAGGCCGAGAAGCGCTAGGGCGGGCGGGCAATTTCAATTCCCCTTATGCCCGGGTCCGGTCGGTTCGCTTCGGTTCGCCACAGCGGGGCGTTCGACTCCGCCCCCACGCGAATCGAACTCCCGGCTCAGAACGGTTAGCCCGCTCGCCGAGAACCCGAATCCCGACCGCCCCCGCCGGCCCGCCCGCTGACGGGGCATCCATGCGAAAGGGCCCGGCGGAAGTCGATTCCGCCGGGCCCGTTGCGTCTTCGCCCCGCGCTCACTCCGCGCTGTCGGGGCCCGGCGGCGGCGCGGACTTGGTCGCCGTCGCGGTCGCCGTGGCCGTCTTCGTCGCCGTGGCGGTGGCGGTGGCGGTGGCGCTCTTGGTCGCCGTGGGAGTCGGCGACTGCGTCGCCGTCGCCGTGGGGGACTGGCTGGCGGTCTGTGTGCGGGTACGGACCGGCTGCGGCTGGGTCTCGTTGCTCGTCGGCGTGTTGTCCGTGGGCTGGCGCGAGTGCGTCGGGTCCGGCGAGTCGGACGCGCTCGGCTTGTCGCTGGGGACGGTCTGGGTCGTTCCCGGGTCCTGCTTCTCGCCGCCCTTGCCGCCGCCCACGCCGTTGACCGCGTAGGCCACGCCGCCCGCGATCGCGACGATGGCGAGGACCGCGAACAGCCACATCTTCCAGCGGCCGCCGCCGTTGCCGCGCCGGTCGTCGTAGACCTCGTAGCCGCCGCTGTGACCGCCGGAGTGGCCTCCCGGGGCGCCGGGGAAGGCCGCGCCGTCGTCCGGGTTCAGCGGCGGCACCATCGGCTGCTGGAACTGCGAGGTCGAGGCGTTCGAGCCGTAGCGCGGCCCGCCGCCGTTTCCGCCCACCGGCGGCATGGCCGTGGTGGCGGCGACGCCGCCGCGACCGTGCGGCAGCGACATGGTGATCGGGCCGGTGTTCCAGGTACCGGTGTTCGGGCCCTGGTCGTGCAGCATCTGCAGTGCGTACTGGACCAGCCCGCGCATCTCCTCGGCGCTCTGGAACCGGTCGTCCGGGTCCTTGGCGAGGGAGCGCATGACGAGCCCGTCGAGCTCCTGCGGGATGTGGTGGCCCTCCGGCAGCTGCGAGGGCGGCACGGGCGCGTCCTGGACGTGCTGGTAGACCACGGAGAGCGGGGTCTCGCCGGTGAACGGGGGTCGCAGCGCGAGGAGTTCGTAGAGCAGGCAGCCGGTCGCGTACAGGTCGCTGCGGTGGTCCACCGCCTTGCCGAGAGCCTGTTCGGGCGACAGGTACTGCGGGGTGCCCATGACCATGCCGGTCTGGGTCATCGTCGCCTGACCGCCGTGCAGGGCGCGGGCGATGCCGAAGTCCATCACCTTCACCGCGCCGGCGTCGGTGATGATGACGTTCGCCGGCTTGATGTCGCGGTGGACGATGCCGTGCTGGTGCGAGTACGCGAGGGCCTCCAGCACGCCCGAGACGATGATGAGCGCCTGCTCGGGGCCCGGGGCCTCGGCGCTGATCAGCAGGTCCCGGATGGTGCGGCCCTCGACCAGCTCCATGACGATGTACGGGACGGTGTTCGGGCCGACCCGGTCCTCGCCCGAGTCGTACACGGCCACGACGGCGTGGTGGTTGAGCCCGGCGACGGACTGCGCCTCGCGGGTGAAGCGGGCTTTGGACACCGGGTCCTCGGCGAGGTCCGCGCGCAGCAGCTTCACCGCGACGGTGCGGCCCAGCCGCACGTCCTCGGCGGCGAACACCTCCGCCATGCCGCCGCGGCCCAGCCGGTGCGTCAGCCGGTAACGGCCGTCGCCCACCAGGCCGCCGTCGCCCCAGTGCTCAGGACCGTCGGTCATCCCGGCGCCGTTTCCCTCGGGTTCGGGTGCCATCAGTCCTCGCCGTCGTCTCTCTCGGCCGCCGCTCAGCGGTAGTCCTCTTTATTGGTGCTCCGGTGAACGCTACAGCCTCGGAACCGGTCACCGTTCGGACAAGGCCACCCTGTGCACGTGTGGTCACGGAACGGGCACCCGGCTTGACGTGTGCTTGCCCTGGGGCAGACTGGGCGCCACATGCGCCCGGCCGGAGGCGTGGAAGGCACATTCCGAGGGGAAGCAACAGTCATGAGCCAGGACGGCACTCAGGGCCAGTACGCGGGCGGCTCTCTGGCCGGTGGCCGTTACCAGCTAAGGGACTTGCTGGGTGCCGGCGGCATGGCCTCCGTGTACCTCGCGTACGACTCCGCCCTCGACCGGCAGGTGGCCATCAAGACCCTGCACAGCGACCTCGGCCGGGAACAGTCCTTCCGCGAGCGTTTCCGCCGCGAGGCCCAGGCTGTAGCGAAACTGTCGCACACGAACATCGTCTCGGTCTTCGACACCGGTGAGGGCGAGGTGACGTTCGGCGGCGGCCGCCCGGACGACGGTGCCGTGATGCCGTACATCGTCATGGAGTACGTGGAGGGCAAGCCGCTCGGCTCGGTGCTGGACGCGGACATCCGGCAGTACGGCGCGATGCCCGCGGAGAAGGCGCTGAAGGTGACGGCCGACGTACTGGCCGCCCTGGAGACCAGCCACGAGATGGGCCTGGTCCACCGCGACATCAAGCCCGGCAACGTGATGGTGAACAAGCGCGGCGTGGTCAAGGTGATGGACTTCGGCATCGCCCGCGCCATGCAGTCGGGGGTCACCTCGATGACCCAGACCGGCATGGTCGTCGGCACCCCGCAGTACCTCTCGCCCGAACAGGCCCTCGGGCGCGGCGTCGACGCCCGCTCCGACCTGTACTCCGTGGGCATCATGCTGTTCCAGCTGCTGACGGGACGGCTGCCGTTCGACGCGGACTCGCCGCTCGCCATCGCGTACGCCCACGTGCAGGAGGAGCCGGTCGCGCCGTCCTCCATCAACCGGTCGGTGACCCCGGCGATGGACGCGCTGGTGGCGCGGGCGCTGAAGAAGAACCCGAACGAGCGCTTCCCCACGGCAGCGGCCATGGGCGACGAGGTCGCGCGGGTGCTGGGCTCCGGGCAGACCGGGGCTCCGGTCATCGTGCCGGGCCAGGGGCCGCTGAGCAGCGGCGCGGGGGTGTCCTCCGCCGTGTTCCCGCCGGTGGAGTCCGGTTTCCAGGCCCCGCCGCAGTCGGTGCAGCAGCCGTACCAGGCTCCGCACGCCCCGACGCCCGCCCCGCACGCCCCGACGCCCGCCCCGTACGCCCCGACGCCGGCCCCGCAGCCGCACGCGCAGGGCGGCTACGCCTACCCGCACGCGGCCCCGCCGCAGCAGGGCTACGCGCCGCAGACGCCGCCCCCGTACACGATCTCCCCGGCGGGCGGGGCGGGCGCGTCCGGCTCCGGTGGCGGCGGCAAGCGGAACACGCCCGTGGTCGTGGGGGCGATCGCGGTGGCGGTGCTGGCCGTCGGCGGCCTGATCGCGGCGATCTCGATGAACGGGGACGACAAGGGCGGCACCACCGCCGATCCGGGCAGCTCGGCGTCCGCGTCCGCGAAGGCCGGCTACAAGGGCCCCGACGTCACCCGCACGATCGACCCGAAGAAGTGCTCGGAGCCCACGAAGCACTACAGCGAGGCAGGCAAGTACCAGGCGCCGGACCTCAAGTACAAGAACGTGTTGTCCGTGAAGGCCTGCATCCAGGCCTCGGGTGGCAAGTACACGATCGTCGAGAAGGACGAGGCCGTGTACGGCAAGGACACGGTGCTCAGCCAGTCCCCGGCCGCCGGCGACAAGATCGACAAGGAGGGCACGGAGTACACGCTCACCGTGTCCACCGGCAATCCGGAGTAGGCCCGCGGCAACCGCGGGACAACCGGCCCGCACGACGACCGCCCGCACGACACACCGGCATCCCGAGCACCCACCAGGGCGCCCGGGATGCCGTTTTTGCCCCACTATGTAAATCTGAGCGCGTATCGCTGACCCCAGCGAGCACGCCGGCGCTCGGGACGGGAGGGGCTCCCCGTGATCCAAGGCTTCCGTCCTTCGCGCTGGCTGGCGTGCGCCGCGCTGGCCGCCGCCGCCCTCGCACCCGCCGCCTCCGCGTACGCAGGCCCGCCCGCCCCGGCCCACCCCGACCGCACCCCCGTCCACCGCACGCCCGTCCACCGTGTCGCACCGTCCACGGACCGGGCGGCGCACCTCGCGGCCGCCCGGACCGAGGAGGCCGACGGGGGCGACGACGCCCGCGAGGAGCTTGCGGGGAGCGCCGCCGGGGTCGGCCGCGAACGGCCCGGCCGGCCGGCCGGAGAGCCCGCCGACCCGGAGCTGCTGATCGCCTCCCGGCCGCTGCCGGTGCACCCCCGCACCGAGCCCACGCCGCCGGCGCCGCCCCCGCCCTCGCCGCCCGTGCCGCCACGCCCCACCGCCGCCCCGACAGCGCGTGACGCCGTCACCGCCCTCGGCACCGAACCCAATGACCGCGCCGCCGACCTGGCCGCGCACATACTGCCGCTGGGCACCGGATTCGCCCTGATGGGGCTGGGGCTGGGATATCTGGGCGTGCGGCTGCGGCGGGGAGCGTAGCGCCGTCCTCCTTCCGCCGTCCCCCTTCCGGCGTACGCCCCGGGATGGTTGCCCACCGTGAACATACTCGGTATATATACCGAGTATGTCGATCCGTCACGGGCTGCTCGCCCTCCTGGAACGGGGCCCTCGGTACGGCTCCCAGCTGCGCACCGAGTTCGAATCCCGGACCGGCTCCACCTGGCCCCTCAACGTCGGGCAGGTCTACACGACCCTGGCCCGGCTCGAACGCGACGGCCTCGTCGCACCCGACGGCGAGGACACCGCGGGGCACACGCTCTACGCCATCACCGACACCGGGCGCACCGAACTGCGCCAGTGGTACGAACGCCCCGTCGACCGCGCCAACCCGCCCCGGGACGAACTGTCCATCAAGCTCGCCATGGCCGTGGGCGCCCCGGGCGTGGACATCCGCGCCGTCATCCAGTCCCAGCGGCACGCCACCATCCGCGCGATGCAGGACTACACCCGGCTCAAGGCCACCGCCCTGGCGGCGGTCGAGAGCGGCCGGTCCGGCGAACGCGACGACGTCGCCTGGCTGCTCGTCCTGGAACAGCTCATCTTCCAGACCGAGGCCGAGGCGCGCTGGCTCGACCACTGCGAGGCCCGGCTCGTCCGGCTCTCCCTGCCGGCCGACCGGAGAGCCGCCGCGCCCGAACCGCCCCAGGCCGCCGCCGAGAACCCGGCCCCGACCACCGCCCGTTCCCGCACCGCCCGCACGCGGCGCGCCTGAACCGCCTTCCCAGGGGGATCCTCCATGCCCGACCAGCGCCAACCCCGGCAACCCGTCCTGCAGTTGGAGCGGCTCGTCCGCACCCACGGCAGCGGCGCCACCGAAGTGCACGCCCTGCGCGGCATCGACCTCGCCGTCCACCCCGGCGAACTCGTCGCCGTCATGGGCCCCTCCGGCTCCGGCAAGTCCACGCTGCTCACCCTCGCCGGCGGCCTCGACGTCCCCACCAGCGGCCGAGTACTGGTCGAGGGCACCGACATCACCACGGCGAGCCGCACCCAGCTCGCCGCGCTGCGCCGCCGCAGCATCGGCTACGTCTTCCAGGACTACAACCTGATCCCGGCCCTCACCGCCGCGGAGAACGTCGCCCTGCCGCTCGAACTCGACGGGACCTCCGCCCGCAAGGCCCGCGGGGCGGCCCTCGCGGCGCTCACGGAGATGAACCTGGGCGTCCTCGCCGACCGCTTCCCCGACGAGATGTCCGGCGGCCAGCAGCAACGCGTGGCCATCGCCCGCGCCCTCGTGGGCGACCGCCGCCTCGTCCTGGCCGACGAGCCCACCGGCGCCCTCGACTCCGAGACCGGCGAGTCCGTCCTCGGCCTGCTGCGCTCCCGCTGCGACGCGGGCGCGGCCGGGGTCCTCGTCACCCACGAGCCGCGCTTCGCCGCGTGGGCCGACCGCGTGGTCTTCCTCCGCGACGGCACCGTGGTCGACGAGACCACGCGCAGCCACGCCGACTCCCTCCTGTCCGGGCAGGCGGGCGGCCAGTGATCTCCTCGCTCCAAGGCTGGTACCACTCCTGGGTCGCCGCCGTGCGCATCGCGCGCCGTGACGCCTGGCGCGCCAAGGGCCGCAGTTCCCTGGTCCTCGCGATGATCGCCCTGCCGATCGTCGGCGTCAGCGCCGCCGACCTCACCCTGCGCAGCGCCGAGCTCTCCCCCGACCAGGCCGTCAGCCGCGTGGTCGGAGCCTCCGACGCCCGGGTCAGCACCTCGTACGCGGGCAAGGCCATCTACCAACTGCCCGACGGGTCGCGCTACGTACCCGTCGGCGGCTACGACAGCGCCGACGTTCCGACGGAACCCGAGAAGAAGTCCCCGGAGCAGGTGGCCGCCGGGTTCCCGCCCGGAAGCAGGATCCTGAAGGACTCGGCCGGCTACGGCAAGGTCCGCACCCGGCACGGGCTGCTCGACACCGACCTGCGCGAGATCGACCTGCACGACCCGCTGGCGAAGGGCCTGGTCACGCTCGACCGCGGCCGGCTGCCCGAGCAGGCGGGCGAGGTCGTCGCGACGAACGCCTTCCTGGACAACTCCGGCCTGTTCGTCGGCTCCTCGGTCACCCCGCGCGGCGCCACCTCCGCCTACAAGATCGTCGGTGCGTACGAGTTGCCGAGCGAACTCGGCAAGGTGCAGGTCATCGGCCCGCCCGGGAGCCTGATCGGCCCCCTCGACCAGGCACTCCAGGCCTCCGGGGGCACCGGGTTGCACCCGGATGATTCCTATCTGGTCACCGTGGGCGGTGAAGGTTTCACGTGGAACATGGTCCAGGCGGCCAACGCCAGGTCCCTGGTCGTCGTCTCCCGTGCCGTCGCCAACCACCCGCCCGCCGACGCCGACGTACCCCTCTACCGCCAGGAACCCAAGGAGCAGTTCGAGCGGGGCTCCGGCAGCGCCACCGAAATGGCCATCCTGGCCACGGTCGTGGGCCTCGCCATGCTGGAGATCTGCCTGCTCGCCGGACCGGCCTTCGCCGTCGGTGCCCGCCGCTCGCGCCGCCAGCTCGGCCTGGTGGGGGCCAATGGCGGGGACCGCCGTCACGTCCGTTCCATCGTGCTCTCCGGCGGTCTGGTCATCGGCGCCGCGGCCGCCGTCTCCGGTACCGCGATCGGCATCGCCCTGACCGTCGCCCTCCAGCCGGTGCTGGAGGAGCAGCTCGGCAACCGCTTCGGCGACCTGGACTTCCGCCCGCTCGAACTGGCCGGCATCGCCCTGCTCGCGGTGGTGACCGGACTGCTGTCCGCGATCGTCCCCGCGGTCACCGCCTCCCGGCAGACGGTGTTGGCCTCACTGACCGGCCGCCGCGGTGTGCGCAGGTCCAACCGGGTGCTGCCGGTGGTCGGCCTGGTCGCCGTCGCCGCCGGTGCCGGGATCGCCCTCTACGGCAGCGTGTCGGACCTGGGCTCCACCGTCGTGGCGGGCGGCAGCGCGCTCGCCGAGCTCGGCATCGTCGCCCTCACCCCGGTCCTGGTCGGCGTCTTCGGACGGCTCGGCCGCCGGCTGCCGCTCTCCCCGCGGCTCGCGCTGCGCGACGCCGTGCGCAACCGGGGCCGTACGGCGCCCGCCGTGGCAGCGGTGCTGGCCGCCGTCGCCGGCACCGTGGCGGTGGCCACGTACCAGCACAGCAGCGACATCCAGAGCCGGCACGAGTACGTCGCCGACCTCCCGCACGGCACCGGCTCGCTGCTGACCTCCGAGAACGGCGCCTACCGGGACGTGCCCGCCCTGCGCGAGTCCCTCACCAAGCAGCTCCCGGTCGCCCGCCGGGCGGACGTCGACCGGCTGGTCGTCGGCAAGCCGGGCTGCGAGCCGTTCTCCCGGGACCCGGCCTGCGGCCGCGCCGAGATCATCACCCCCAAGGACCAGCGGTGCCCGCTCTACGAAAGCCCCGACCCCGAGGCCTTCAGCGCGGAGGAGGCCCGCCGACTGCGCCAGGACTGGCGCTGCCAGGGCGCCACGCGGGGCACCCAGTACTCCACGGTCGTCGCTGACGAGAAGCTGCTGAGCGTGCTCGCGGTCACCGACCCGGGCTCCGTGTCCGCTCTCCGGCAGGGCCGGGCGGTCGCCTTCGACAAGAGGCAGGTCAAGGACGGCACACTCACCCTGCGGATCATCACCGGGCCGGACGAGGCCGAGGGCATCGCCGGTCCGGCGAGGGAACCGGTCGGCGTGGACAAGCTCATCCCCGTCCACCTGGTCCCGGAGGGCACCGAGGGATGGGGCATCGAACTGGTCCTGCCCCCGGCTGCGGTGCAGGCCACGGGGCTGACCACGGCCCCGGTCGGCTCGTACTTCGCCCTCGACGGGACGCCGGCCTCCGAGCAGCTGCAGAGGATCGCCGCGGACATCGACCGGATGGGTGTGGACGCCTCTCTGCGGATCGAAGCGGGCTACCAGGGCAACGACAGCCTGGCCCTGCTCGCCCTGTCCGTGTTCGCCGGCCTGGTCACCATCGGCGCGGCCGGCATCGCCACCGGACTGTCCCAGGCCGACGCCGAAGCCGACCTGAAGACGCTGGCAGCGGTGGGCGCCCCGCCGCGGGTGCGCCGGACGCTGAGCGGCTTCCAGTGCGGGGTGGTGGCCCTGATGGGCGTCGTCCTGGGCTCGGCCGCCGGGATCCTGCCCGCGATCGGCCTGCGTCTGACGCAGCGACGGGAACTGGAGGCGCTCGCCCAGCGCGCCGTCGAGGAGGGCTACTCCGCGGCGGGCGAGTCCGTGCCGTTCGTGCCGATCGCCGTGCCGTGGGAGACCCTCGCCGGACTGCTCGTCATCGTCCCGCTGGGCGCGGCCCTCCTGGCGGCGCTGGTCACCCGCTCCAGCGGCGCGCTGGCCCGCCGGGCCGCGGGCTGAGCAGGGGGGGGATTTCCCCGGTCCGGTGCCCCCGTACAGGGTGGATCACGACGGTACGGGGGCACACCGTGTGAGAACGAAGGTGTGCGAGAGAATGACGGCATGGAGATGCCGAGGAGTGAACGGTCGCAGGACAGTCCCCCGCACGTCCTGATCGTGGGACAGGACGGGTCGGCGGTCGGCGACGCCGATGACGAGTCGCGCGAGGTCCCGGTGACGGAAATGGTCGAACAGCCCGCCAAGGTCATGCGGATCGGCAGCATGATCAAGCAACTCCTTGAAGAGGTACGCGCCGCGCCCCTCGACGAGGCGAGCCGGGTCCGGCTCAAGGACATCCACGCAGCCTCCGTGAAGGAGCTGGAGGACGGCCTGGCCCCGGAGCTCGTGGAGGAACTGGAGCGCCTGTCCCTGCCGTTCACCGAGGAGACCATCCCCTCCGAGGCGGAACTGCGGATCGCACAAGCCCAGTTGGTGGGCTGGCTGGAGGGCCTCTTCCACGGCATCCAGACCGCACTGTTCGCGCAGCAGATGGCAGCGCGGGCCCAGTTGGAGCAGATGCGCCGCGCCCTCCCGGCGGGGGGTCCGCACGACGACGACGATGACGGCGGCCACGGCGCGATCCGTTCGGGCCCCTACCTCTAGCCTCCGACCGTCCGCACGAAGCACGGGTCCGGGCCCGCGCCCCCAGGGGCGCGGGCCCGCCCGTTTCCCCGGCGCCGCCAGGACGAAGCACCGGCGGAAACAAGCACCGGGCAAGGGCGGCTCCTCGCCGGAAACACCGTCCGCGCATACTCATGGGCATGAGCTACGACGCGATCGTGCTGGCCGGCGGCGCCGCGCGGCGACTCGGCGGGGCGGACAAGCCCGCGCTGAGCGTCGGCGGGCGAGCGCTCCTCGACCGCGTCCTCGACGCCTGCCCGGATGCCCTGCGCACCGTCGTGGTCGGCGGCAGGAGGCCCACCGCGCGCCCCGTGCAGTGGGCCCGCGAGGACCCGCCCGGGAGCGGCCCGGTGGCCGCGCTGGACGCCGGCCTGCGCGGGACCACCGCGGGGCTGGTCCTCGTACTCTCCGCGGACCTGCCGTTCCTGGACCGGGAGACCGTGGCGGCCCTGCTGGCCGCGCCCGACGAACACGGCACGGACGGGGCGATGCTGCGGGACCCCGGTGGGCGCGACCAGCCACTGGTCGCCGCCTACCGGGCCGAACCCCTGCGCCGCGAGGTCGCGCTGCTCGCCGCCGAACACGGCGGCCTCGCCGGGCTCCCGCTGCGCGCGCTCACTGCGGAACTGCGGCTGGCTCCCGTCGCGGCCCAGCCACTCGCCGCGTTCGACTGCGACACCTGGGAGGATCTCGCCGCCGCCCGCGCCCGGATCAGGGAGCATGGAACCGTGCTGGACCAATGGATCACCGCAGTCAAGAACGAGCTGGGCATCGACCTCGCCGTCGACACCACGACCCTGCTCGACCTCGCCCGGGACGCGGCCCACGGCGTCGCCCGGCCCGCCGCGCCCCTGACCACCTTCCTGGTGGGGTACGCCGCCGCCCACGCGGCCGCCACCGGCGCCGACCCCGCGCAGGCCGTGGCCGAGGCCTCCCGCAGGGCCGCGGACCTGGCGCTGCGCTGGGCAGCCGAGGCGGAGGCCGATGGCGCCGCCCCCCGAGAGAACGGCTCGGCATGACCCCCGCGAACTCCGCCGAACAGGCCCTGGAGGAGGCCCTGGCCCTGGTCAGCCGCGCCCCCGGGGGCGGCGCCGGCGGCAGCCACCGGGCCGCCGCCTGGCCGCGCGCCCGGGACACTGCCGCCCACGCCGGGGCCGAGATGCGCGCCCGCAGCCATGACGTCCCCCTCGCGGACGCCCTCGGCGAGGTCCTCACCGCCTCCCTGGAGGCGCTGACCGACCTGCCGTCCTTCGACACCTCCGCCATGGACGGCTGGGCCGTGGCCGGCCCCGGCCCGTGGCACGTCAGCGAGGGCGACGGCGTACTGGCCGGCTCCGGCCTTCCAGAGCCCCTCGCCGACGGCGAGGCCGTCCGGATCGCCACCGGTGCCCGGATCCCCGCCGACACCACCGCCGTCATCCGCAGCGAGCACTGCCGCGAGGCGGGCGGACAGCTCTTCGCCGGCCGGCCCGTCGTCACCGGCCAGGACATCCGCCCGCGCGGGCAGGAGTGCCGCTCGGGTGACCTGCTGCTGCCCGCCGGCTCGCTGGTCACGCCCGCGGTGCTCGGACTCGCCGCGGCCGCGGGCTACGACGAGCTGACCACTCGGCCCCGCCCCCGCGTGGAGATCCTGGTGCTCGGCGACGAACTGCTCACCGAGGGCCGCCCGCACGACGGGCTGATCCGTGACGCCCTGAGCCCGATGCTGGCCCCCTGGCTCACGCGCCTGGGGGCCGAGGTCATCGGCACCCGGACGCTCGGCGACGACCCGGCCGGTGCGGCCGCCCTGCTGAAGGCCGTCACCACCACCACCGCCGACGTCCTGGTCACCACCGGCGGTACCGCATCCGGACCCGTCGACCACGTCCGCCCCGTACTGGAGAAGGCCGGAGCCCGGCTGCTCGTCGACGGGGTGGCGGTGCGGCCCGGGCACCCCATGCTGCTGGCACGGATCGGCGACCGGGCGGACGGGCGGCATGTGGTCGGGCTGCCCGGAAACCCCCTCGCCGCCGTATCCGGGCTGCTGACCCTCGCCGAGCCGCTGCTGCGCGCCCTCGCGGGGCGCCGCCCGCGCCCGCGCTACACGGCGACCGTGCAGGGCGCCGTACAGGGGCACCCCTACGACACCCGGCTGGTCCCGGTCCGGCTCGACGACGAGCAGGCCGTACCGCTGCGCTACCACGGCCCCGCGATGCTGCGCGGCGTGGCGGCCGCGGACGCGCTGGCCGTCGTACCACCGGGGGGCGCCCGGTCCGGACAGGAGCTTGAGGTCCTCGATCTGCCGTGGGCCTCTGGAGGATGTTTCACGTGAAACTGCCCGGACAGGACGCCATGGCCCGCGGCGCGGACGAGAAGCTCGTCTCGCGGCGCATCAAGCTGCCCAAACGCATCGTCGAGCATCCGCTGCGGCAGGTCGCCAAGCGTCTCCTGATGGCCTTGTTCGTGCTCTTCCTCACGGTCTTCATCGTGTGGCTGGACCGCGACGGCTACCACGACAACGCCAACGAGACGGTCGATCTCCTCGACTGCTTCTACTACGCGACGGTGACGCTGTCGACGACCGGCTATGGCGACATCGTCCCCTACAGCGACAGCGCGCGGCTGATCAACATCCTGCTGATCACACCGCTGCGCGTGCTGTTCCTGATCATCCTCGTCGGTACCACCCTCGAAGTCCTGACGGAACGGACGAGGGAAGAGTGGCGGCTGAAGCGCTGGAGGAAGAACTTGCGCGAACACACGGTCGTCGTCGGCTTCGGCACGAAGGGCCGCTCGGCCCTCCAGACACTGCTGGCCACCGGCGTCTCCAGGGAGCAGGTGGTCATCGTCGACCCCAGCGCCAAGGTCATCGACATGGCCAACGCCGAGGGGTTCACGGGCGTGGTCGGCGACGCCACCCGCTCGGACGTACTGCTCCGTGCCGAGCTCCAGAAGGCCCGTCAGGTCGTCATCGCCACCCAGCGCGACGACACGGCGGTCCTGGTCACTCTGACGGCCCGGCAGCTCAACCGCGGAGCGAAGATCGTCGCCGCGGTGCGCGAGGAGGAGAACGCCCCGCTGCTGCGCCAGTCCGGGGCGGATGCGGTCATCACGAGCGCCAGCGCGGCCGGCCGGCTGCTGGGCCTGTCGGTGCTCAGCCCGAGCGCGGGCACCGTGATGGAGGACCTGATCCAGCAGGGCAGCGGCCTGGACCTGATCGAACGGCCCGTCCGCAAGTCGGAGGTCGGCAAGTCGGTGCGCGACACCGACGACCTCGTCGTGAACGTGCTGCGCGGCCACCGGCTGCTCCCGTACGACGATCCGCACGCGAGCCCGCTCCAGCTGACGGACCGTCTCATCACCATCGTGCGAGCGATTCCGCCCACCGCTCCGAAGTCGACGTTGGGTCCTGCCGAGTAGCCGCGCCGTGGCGTAGCCTCCGGGCCATGCATGCGATCACCATCGAGCAGCCCGGCGGCCCCGAGGCCCTCGTCTGGGCCGACGTCCCCGATCCGGTACCGGGCGAGGGCGAGGTCCTCGTCGAGGTCGCGGCGAGCGCCGTGAACCGCGCCGACGTGCTCCAGCGGCAGGGCTTCTACGATCCGCCGTCCGGCGCCTCACGCCATCCGGGCCTGGAGTGCTCCGGGCGGATCGCCGCGCTCGGGGCGGGGGTGTCCGGCTGGTCGGTGGGCGACGAGGTCTGCGCCCTGCTGGCCGGCGGCGGATATGCGCAGCGGGTCGCCGTGCCGGCCGGCCAGCTGCTGCCGGTTCCGGCCGGAGTGGACCTGGTGACGGCGGCCGCGCTGCCGGAGGTCGTCACGACGGTGTGGTCCAACGTGTTCATGGTGGCCGGACTGCGCCCCGGCGAAACCCTGCTGGTGCACGGCGGGTCCAGCGGCATCGGAACCATGGCGATCCAGCTCGGCAAGGCCGTCGGCGCGACGGTCGCCGTCACGGCCGGTGGCCCGGAAAAACTGGCCCGCTGCAAGGAGCTGGGCGCGGACATCCTCATCGACTACCGCGAGCAGGACTTCGTGGAGGCGCTGCGGGCCGCCACGGGCGGGGCCGGGGCGGACGTGATCCTCGACATCATGGGCGCCAAGTACCTCGCCCGGAACGTGGACGCCCTGGCCGTCAACGGCCGGCTCGCGGTGATCGGCCTGCAGGGCGGGATCAAGGCCGAACTGAACCTCGCCGCACTGCTGGCGAAGCGGGGCGCGATCACCGCCACCTCGCTGCGGGCGCGGCCACTGGAGGAGAAGGCGGCGATCGTCGCCGCCGTCCGGGAGCACGTGTGGCCGCTGGTGGCCGCGGGGCGCGTCCGGCCGGTGGTGCACGCGTCGTTCCCGATGGCGCAGGCCGCCGAGGCTCACCGGGTCATGGAATCCAGCACCCACGTGGGCAAGCTGTTGCTCACGGTGTGAACCCCGCGCGCCGCGAACGCCGGCGGGCCCGTCTCCCGGCCCCTCCGGGGTTCGCGGACCGGGGCGGGAGGCCGGGGGGCGGGGACGCGGGGGCCGGATCCCCGATCTTCGAGCCCGCCCCCGGCACACTCCCTACAGGCTGCGCAGCAGCACCGCCGGGGCTTCCACGCAGTCGGCGACGTAGCGCAGGAAGCCGCCCGCCGTACCGCCGTCGCAGACCCGGTGGTCGAAGGTCAGCGACAGCTGGACCACCTTGCGGACCGCCAACTGGCCTTCGTGGACCCACGGCTTGTCGATGATCCGGCCGACACCGAGCATCGCCGCCTCGGGGTGGTTGATGATCGGCGTGGAGCCGTCGACCCCGAACACCCCGTAGTTGTTCAGGGTGAAGGTGCCGCCCGTCAGGTCGGCCGGGGCCAGCCTGCCCGCGCGGGCGAGCTCGGTCAGCCGCGCGAACTCCGCCGACAGGGACTCCGGGTTGCGGTCCTGCGCGTCCCGGACGACCGGAACCACCAGGCCCCGTTCGGTCTGTGCGGCGAAGCCCAGGTGCACCGCCGGCAGCCGGACGATCTCCCTGGCCGCGAGGTCCACGGTGGAGTTCAGCTCCGGGTACCTGGCCAGCGCGGCCGTGCAGATCCGCGCCAGCAGCGCGAGCACGGAGATCTTGGGTCCGCCCACGGCGTTCATCGCGGCCCGGGCGGCCATCAGCTCGGTGGCGTCGGCGTCGACCCAGCAGGTGGCGTCCGGGATCTCGGCGCGGCTGCGCGACAGCTTCTCGGCGACCGCACCGCGCAGCCCCTTCAGCGGGATCCGCTCGCCCTGCGCCGCCACCGGAGCCGTCGCGGGGGCGGCAGCCGGGGCGGGCGCCCGCAGCGCCGCGAGGGCCGCCTCGACGTCGGCCCGCAGGATCAGGCCCTCCGGCCCCGAACCGTGCAGCGCGCGCAGGTCCACCCCGCCGTCCCTGGCCAGCTTGCGCACCAGCGGCGAGATGACCGGCACCGGCCCGGCGGGGGCCGTGGGAGCGGCCGGAGCCACCGCGACCGGAGCCGGGGCGGAGGCCCGAGCCGGGGCGGAGGCGGGGGCGGGGGCGGAGGCCGGGGCGGGCGCCGACACCGCGGCGGTGACGGGTCGCACCCGCCGCCGACGCGCCGGGCGCGAGTGGTCCGAGCCGTAGCCGATCAGCGGCCGGGGCGCCTCGCCGGAACCCTCGGCCTCCGCTCCCTCCGCACCCTCCGCGGCCCCGGCGGGCAGCGACTGCGCGCCCACCGCGACGGTGATCAGCGGGGCGCCGACCGGCAGCTCCTCGCCCTCCTCGCCGAAGCGGGCGGTGACCACACCGCCGTACGGGCAGGGCACCTCCACCATCGCCTTGGCCGTCTCGACCTCGACGACCGGCTGGTCGATGGCGACGACGTCGCCCACCGCCACCAGCCACCGCACGATCTCGGCCTCGGTCAGGCCCTCGCCGAGGTCGGGCAGCTTGAATTCCATTACCTGCGCCATCAGTTCTCCCACTGCAGGCGGGCCACGGCGTCCAGGATCCGTTCCACTCCGGGCAGGTGGTGCTTCTCCAGCATCGGCGGCGGATAGGGGATGTCGAAGCCCGTGACCCGGAGCACCGGGGCCTCCAGGTGGTGGAAGCACCGCTCCGTGACGCGGGCGGCGATCTCCGCACCCGGCCCGCCGAAGCCGCCGGCCTCGTGGACGACGACCGCTCGACCGGTGCGGCGTACGGATTCCACGACCGTCTCCTCGTCGAAGGGGACCAGGGAGCGCAGGTCCACGACCTCCAGGTCCCAGCCCTCCTCGCGGGCCGCCTCGGCCGCCTCCAGGCAGACCGGCAGCGAAGGCCCGTAGGTGATCAGGGTGGCGCTCGTGCCCGTGCGCCGGACCAGAGCCTTCCCGATGCCCGGGACGGTGGCCGGCGCCTCGGGCGACCAGTCCGCCTTCGACCAGTACAGCCGCTTCGGCTCCAGGAAGACCACCGGGTCGTCGCTCGCGATCGACGCGCGCAGCAGCCCGTACGCGTCCTCGACGGTCGCCGGAGTGACCACCGTCAGGCCCGGGGTGGCCACGTAGTAGGCCTCCGAGGAGTCGCAGTGGTGCTCCACACCGCCGATCCCGCCGCCGTAGGGCACGCGGATGGTGATCGGCAGCGGCATGGCGCCGCGGGTGCGGTTGCGCATCTTCGCCACGTGCGAGATCAGCTGCTCGAAGGCCGGGTAGGCGAAGGCGTCGAACTGCATCTCCACGACGGGCCGCAGCCCGTACATGGCCATGCCGACGGCCGTGCCCAGGATCCCGGCCTCCGCGAGCGGGGTGTCCGTGCAGCGGTCCTCGCCGAACTCCTTCGCGAGGCCGTCCGTGATCCGGAAGACACCGCCGAGCGTCCCGACGTCCTCGCCCATCACGTGGACCGTCGGGTCCTCCGCCATCGCGTCGCGCATGGCCCGGGTCAGGGCCTGCGCCATCGTCGCGGGCTTGGCCCCCGTCTTCGCGGACTTCGCCGCCACCGTCGTCACGCCTGGTCCTCGGCTTCCAGCTCGGCACGGAGCATCTCCGCCTGCTCGCGCAGGCGGCCGGTCTGCTCCGCGTAGACGTGCGCGAACAGGTCCATCGGGTCCACCACCGGATCGGCGTTCATCCCGTCGCGCAGGGACGCCGCCATCGCCTCGGCCTCGTCGCGCGCGGCCGTGATGCCCGCCTCGTCGAGGATCCCGCGCGCGGTCAGCTCGCGCTCCAGCAGGTCGATCGGGTCGTGCGCCTTCCACGCCTCGACCTCGGCGTCACCGCGGTAGCGCGTCGCGTCGTCGGCGTTGGTGTGCGCCTCCATGCGGTAGGTGACGGCCTCGATCAGGGTCGGGCCGCCGCCGGCCCGGGCCCGCCGGACGGCCTCGGCCAGCACCTCGTGCATCGCCGCGATGTCGTTGCCGTCGACCAGCCGACCCGGGATGCCGTACCCGACGCCCTTGTGGGCCAGCGTCGGGGCGGCGGTCTGCTTGGCGAGCGGGACGGAGATCGCGAAGCCGTTGTTCTGCACGAGGAAGACCACCGGGGCCTGCCAGACGGCGGCGAAGTTCAGCGCCTCGTGGAAGTCGCCCTCACTGGTGCCGCCGTCACCGACCATGGCGAGTGCGACGACGTCGTCGCCGCGCAGCCGCGCCGCGTGCGCCAGGCCCACCGCGTGCGGCAGCTGGGTGGCGAGCGGGGTCGAGAGCGGGGCTATCCGGTGCTCACGCGGGTCGTAGCCGGTGTGCCAATCGCCGCGCAGCAGGGTGAGCGCCTGTACGGGGTCCAGTCCGCGCGCCACGGCCGCCAGGGTGTCGCGGTAGCTCGGGAAGAGCCAGTCCTGCTCCTCAAGGACCATGGCCGCCGCGATCTCGCAGGCCTCCTGGCCGACGGTGGAGGGGTAGACGGCGAGCCGGCCCTGCTTGGTGAGCGCCGTGGCCTGGGCGTTGTAGCGACGTCCGCGCACCAGTTCGGCGTAGCACCGCAGCATCAGCGCGGGGTCGAGCCGGTCGGCCGCCTCGGTGCCCAGCACCCGGTAGGGCTCGGCGTCCGGGAGCAGCGGCGCGGCGTCCGTGCGGGGCCTCCAGGCGGGCGGCGGGGTGGAACGGTGGGACGCACCGGCACCGGGCAGCTCTTGGACCGTCATGGCGGCGTACACCTCCTCGTGGGAAGCGGGCAGGGGGTGCCCCGGGTGTGAGGCCCCTCACCTACCGATTGTTCGGTTGTCCGCGCAATTTGGCTACATGCGACTCCAGGCTGTGGACAAACTGGCGCCGGGGACCTGGGATGGACGCAGGACGTCCAGGAGAGGGAGGCATCGGGCCATGCCAGATGAACAAATGGCCGCAGCGGGTTCCGCACCGGTCCCACCGGGTGCCGCACCGGGAGCCCCCGCGGTCCCGCCGGTCGCACCGCGCCCCCTGGACCCGATCGACCGGTCGATCATGCGGCTGCTCCAGGCGGACGGCCGGGCGTCCGTGCGGTCGGTGGCCGAGCAGGTGCACGTCTCGCGCGCGAACGCGTACGCGCGGATCAACCGGCTCATCGACGACGGGGTGATCCGCGGGTTCACGGCCCGCGTCAACCACGAGCGGGCGGGCCAGGGCGCCTCGGCCTACATCACCCTGAAGATCGTCCAGAACTCCTGGCGCACGGTCCGCGAGCAGCTGCGCGAACTCCCCGGCGCCGCGCACATCGCCCTGGTCAGCGGAGACTTCGACGTGCTGCTCCTGGTGCACACCCCGGACAACCGGACCCTGCGCGAACTGGTCCTCACCCGCCTGCAGGCCATCCCGGAAGTCCTCTCCACGCGCACCCTGCTGGTCTTCGAGGAGACGGACCTGCTCGACCCGGGCCCCGGCCCGGCCGGGGGCCCCGCGATCGCGGAGGAGTAGGCCCTACGGGTGAGCGGGGTGCCCGGTCACGCGACGGCGCCCCGGGGAGCCCGTGCGGACCGTCCCGGGGCGCCGGCGCCGGCACCGCGCCCGGCGCTCGGTGGGCCGGTGTCGGGTCAGCGGGCCGTGCGCAGGCCGTCGAAGGCCATATGGACGACGGCGTCGGCCAGTTGCCCGGGACCCGTGCCCGAGTGCGGCCGGTACCACTCGACCAACGAGTTCACCATGCCGAACAGGAGTCGGGTGGCGAGCCGGATGTCCACGTCCGCCCGCAGGTCGCCGTCCTCGGCGGCGGCCTTGAGCAGGTCCGCGACCTGGTGGTCGAACTCGCGGCGGCGCTCCAGTGCCCAGCGCTCGGTGCGGGTGTTGCCCCGCACCCGCAGCAGCAGCGTCACGTAGGGCAGCTCGGACACCAGGACCTCGACGGTGCGCCGCGTGACGTACTCGACGCGTTCGACGGCCCGGCCGCGGGTCGCCCCCGGCTCCTCCAGCACCGCGAAGAGACCGTCGAGGGCGCGGCTGACCGCCCGCCGCAGGAGCTCCTCCTTGCCCGTGACGTGGTGGTAGATCGAGGACTTCGAGATGCCGGCCGCCTTGGAGAGGTGCTCCATCGAGGTGCCGTCGTAGCCGCGCTCGTTGAAGACCTGGACGGCCACGGACAGCAGGGTCTCGGGGGTGTAGGTGTCGCGTTTGGCCGTGGTCACCGCGCGCCCTCCTGGTCGCCCGCCGCGTATCCCAGCTTGAACAGCGCCAGCGAGGGCGCGTACCGGCCGCCGGGGCAGCGCTCGTCGAGGTGGTGCAGCAGGTCGTAGGCCCAGTCCGGGCCGAGTCGGCCGTGCCATGCGGAAGGGCCCAGCGGGTAGTTGACGCCGAGCCGCATCGCGGTGTCGATGTCCTCGGCGGAGGCCACGCCGCGGGCGACGGCGTCGGCGGTGAGGTCGATCAGCATGGCGACGGTCCGGGCGACGATCATGCCGGGGACGTCACCGATCACGGAGACCTGCTTGCCCAGCTTCTGGAAGAGGCCGATCGCCTCGGCGAGGGTGCGCTCGCTGGTGTCCGCGCTGGCGGACAGGGCGATCCGGGTGGCGCCCCGGTAGTCGAGCGCGAGGTCGAAGTAGACGACGTCCGTGAACTCGACGGAGGTCTTGCCGTCGGCGAGGACCAGCTGGCCCTCGCCGGGCAACTGGAGGTACGGGCCGCCGTGCTCGGTGGCCGTGACCGCGATCCCGGCCTCCTCCAGCAGGTCGGCGAGCTCGGCGGCCGGACCGAGGTCACCGACGACGGTCACCTTGTCCGGGGCCTCCTCGGGCCCGGCGGTGTGCGGCTGAGCGACGGGCGCGTCCGGGCCGTACGGGTACCAGCCGTGCCCCGACTTGCGGCCCAGCCGGCCCGACTGCACCAGCCGCCGCTGCGCCAGGGACGGCGTGAACTTGGGGCTGCGGAAGAAGGACTCCCACACCGAGCGGGTCACGGCCTCGTTGACGTCCTGGCCGATCAGGTCGGTCAGGGCGAAGGGGCCCATCTTGAAGCCGCCGCTCTCGCGGAGCACGGCGTCGATGGTGGCCGGGTCGGCGCCCTGCTCCTCGTACACCGCGAAGGCCTCGGCGTAGAAGGGGCGGGCGATCCGGTTGACGATGAAACCCGGGGTGTCGGCGCACCGGACGGGCGTCTTCCCCCAGCCGAGGACCGTACGGTGGGCGCGCTCGGCGGCATCCGGGTCGGTCGCGGAGCCACTGACCACCTCGACGAGCGGGAGCAGCGGGGCCGGGTTGAAGAAGTGCAGGCCGAGGAAGCGGCCGGGGTGCGCGAGCCCGGCGGCGAGCTCGGTGACGGAGAGGGAGGAGGTGTTCGTGGCGAGCAGCGCGTCCGGCCCGACCACCTCTTCGAGGGCGGCGAAGAGCGTCTGCTTGATCCCGACGTTCTCCACGACCGCCTCGATGACGAGGGCGGCCCCGGCGAGGTCCGCGAGGGCGCCCGCGGCCGTGATCCGGCCAACCGTCTCCTCGGCCTCGGCCGGAGCCAGACGGCCCTTCGCGGCCATCCGCTCGACACGGTCCTGCACCATGCCGACGCCGTCGGCGGCGAGTGCGGCGTCGATGTCGTAGATCAGCACGCGGTGACCTGCGAGAAGGGCGACCTGGGCGATGCCCTGGCCCATGGTGCCCGCGCCGACGACCGCCACAGTGCGGGACCGCTCGATTGCTGTCATGTCCTGATCCTCCCGCACCGACTTGTCCACAGGTCCGCCGGGCCCTCTTGTCCCGACCGATCGTTCGGTTACTCTAACTCCAGTCTGCTCTCCTTCGCCCGGCTCAACGAGGAGTTGGTCCCTGATGGCCGCCGAGCTCACCGTCCCCCAGCTGTCCGCCAAGCACCGGCCCACCTTGGACCAGGCCCTGTCGGCGATCCGCAGCCGTGCCTACTGGTCCCCGCATCCCGAGCACCCCAAGGCGTACGGCGAGACCGCCCCGGCCGACGGGCTCGCCGCCTTCGAGGCGCTCCGCGGTACCCGTATCGACCTCGGCCAGCCCGGCACCGACGGCTGGACGGGCGCCGAAAAGTCCCCGTACGGCCCGGAGCTGGGCGTGGAGTACCCGCATGTGGACCCGGACGTGCTGCTGCCCGCGATGAAGGCCGGCATGGCCGCCTGGCGCGACGCCGGGCCGGAGGCGCGCGCCCTGGTCTGCATCGAGATCCTGGCCCGCATCTCGGCCCGCACCCACGAGTTCGCGCACGCGGTCATGCACACCAGCGGCCAGGCCTTCATGATGGCCTTCCAGGCGGGCGGCCCCCACGCGCAGGACCGCGGCCTGGAGGCCGTGGCCTACGCCTACGAGGAGCAGACCCGCGTCCCGGGGCAGGCCGACTGGTCGAAGCCGCAGGGCAAGAAGGACCCGCTGGAGCTCGGCAAGACCTTCACCGCGGTCCCGCGGGGCATCGCCCTCATGATCGGCTGCAACACCTTCCCGACCTGGAACGGCTACCCGGGCCTGTTCGCCTCGCTGGCCACCGGCAACCCGGTGCTGGTCAAGCCGCACCCGCGGGCCGTCCTGCCGCTCGCCCTGACCGTGCAGGTGGCGCGGGAGGTCCTCGCGGAGGCGGGCTTCGACCCGAACCTGGTCGCGCTCGCGGTCGAGCGTCCGGGCGAGGGCATCGCCAAGGACCTCGCCGTCCGCCCCGAGATCAAGCTGATCGACTACACCGGCTCCACTGAATTCGGAGACTGGCTGGAGGCCAACGCCCGGCAGGCGCAGGTCTACACGGAGAAGGCGGGCGTCAACACCGTCGTCCTGGACTCCACCGACAACTACAAGGGGATGCTGGCCAACCTGGCCTTCTCCCTGTCGCTCTACAGCGGCCAGATGTGCACCACCCCGCAGAACCTGCTGATCCCGCGCGACGGCATCGCCACGGACGCCGGCCACAAGTCCTACGACGAGGTCGTCGCCGACCTCGCGGCCTCGGTCGGCGGCCTGCTGGGCGACGACGCCCGGGCCAACGCGCTGCTGGGCGCGCTGGTCAACCCGGACGTCAAGGCCCGCCTGGAGGCGGCGGCCGGGCTCGGCGAGGTCGCGCTGGCCTCCCGCGAGGTCACCAACCCCGAGTTCCCCGACGCGGTCGTCCGTACGCCGGTGATGGTCAAGTTGGACGCCGCCAAGCCGGACCCGGAGGCGCCGTTCCTCTCGGAGTGCTTCGGCCCGGTCTCCTTCGCGGTGGCCGTGGACTCCACCGCGGACGGGCTGGAGCTGCTGCGCCGGACCGTGCGCGAGAAGGGCGCCATGACCGTAGGCGCCTACACCACCTCCGCGGACACCGAGCGGGCCGTCGAGGAGGTCTGCCTGGAGGAGTCCGCGCAGCTCTCCCTGAACCTGACCGGCGGGGTCTACGTCAACCAGACGGCGGCCTTCTCCGACTTCCACGGCTCCGGTGGCAACCCCGCGGCCAACGCCGCGCTGTGCGACGGCGCCTTCGTCTCGAACCGCTTCCGCGTGGTGGAGGTCCGCCGCCAGGCGTAGTCGCCGTGCGTGGCCGCCGGGCGTCGTCACCCGGCGGCGTCCGCGCGAGCCGTCCGCGCGAGCCGTCCGCGCAGGACGTCAAGACCTCGTCGGCCGGGGCCGGGCCGTCACGGCGCAACCGCTAAGGCGTGGCGCCGTCCTGCCCGGGGGCGACCGCCCGGGGGCCGCCCCAGTGGAAGAGGGCCATGGCCACGCTGGTGGCGAGGTTGTAGCTGGAGACCTGGGGGCGCATCGGCAGCGACACCAGGTGGTCGGCCCGCGCGCGCAGCTCGGGAGAGATCCCGTGCCGCTCCGAGCCGAAGGCCAGCAGTGCGTCGTCCGGGAGGGTGAGGCCGCGGATGTCCTCGCCCTCCGGGTCGAGCGCGTAGAGCGGCCCCGGCGGCAGTTCTTCCAGCGCGAGGCGCTCGACGGTGGTGGCGTAGTGCAGCCCGGCCCCGGCCCGGACCACGTTCGGGTGCCAGGGGTCGAGGTCGCCGCGGGTCACCACGCCGGTGGCGCCGAAGCCGGCCGCGAGGCGGACGACGGCTCCGACGTTGCCGAGGTTGCGGGGGTTGTCGAGGACGACGACGGGCGCGGGCCTGGGCAGCCGGCCGAGGTCCGCCAGGCCCGCCGCCCGGTCGGGCCGTACCGCCAGCGCTGCGACACCGGTGGGGTGGACGCGGGGCAGCAGATCCCTGAGCACGGCCGGCCGCGCCAGGCGGACCACGTCGGCCTCGACGTCGGGAGCCAGCTCGCGGGCCAGTTCCCGTACGGCGCCGGGGTCGTCGGCGACCACCCTGCGCACATCGGCCCCGAAGCGCAGCGCGTGCTTCAGCGCGTGGAACCCGTCGAGGAGCACCAGGCCCTCTCGCCCGGCGTCCTCCCGCCACTGCCGCACCGTCTCGTCCGCACCTGCCCGCTCGTCCATCCCCCGACCCTACGGCCCGCGACGCCCGGTCCCGGCCCCGCCGGGGTCCGGGGTGCGGGGGCCGGTGCACGGAGGCGGTGCCGCACGGCACGCTCAGCGCGGCGCCGCACCAGCCTCCGGCTCGGGCTCGGCCCGCGGCTCCGGCTCAGCCCGCGGCTCCGGCTCGGCGCGGGCTCCCGGCACCGCACCGGGCGGGCGGACCCCGAGGCCGCGCCCGGCAGCGCGGCTCCGGGAGGCAACCCGCGCGCCGAGCCACACCAGGAACCCGGTCGGCAGGAAGACGGCATCGGCGGCGATCATCGCCAGCGAGAAGAACGGCAGCCCCAGCAGCACCGCGATCCCCGCGTGCTCCACCATCATCACGGCCAGCAGCACGTTCTTGATCCGCCGGTTGAAGAGCGTGAACGGAAAGGCCACCTGTACCGCCACCGTGCCGTACGACAGCAGCATCACCAGCGTCCCGCTGCCCGCCAGCAGCTCGGACAGCGCAGGCCAGGGGGTGAAGTAGTCCAGCCCCAGGGGGTAGTAGAGCGCCGTCCCGTCCTGCCACCGCGAGCCCTGGATCTTGTACCAGCCGGCGGTCGCGTAGATCAGGCAGACCTCCGCCATGATCACCACCATGGTGGCGTTGTGCACGAGGTTCGCCAGGACGTCCAGGACCGCCCGCCCCTCGCCCCCGGGCAGGTATCGGTCGGCCAGCCACCACAGACCGCAGCACACCCACAGCGCGGCGAACGCTGCGAGCCAGCCGTCGCTGAACCGCCCGGCGGCCGCCCCGTAGCCGAAGACCGCCCCGAGCGCCCCCCACAGCAGGGGCCCGGCCGCTCCCGCCGTCGCGGTGCCCCGCCTGCGCGCCCGGCGGGCGTCCAGCGACCACACCTGCGCGCACCGGGTCAGCACCAGGTAGATCGCGACCAGGTGGATGACGTTGTCCCCGCCGTCCCCCATGAACACGCTGCGGTTCTGCAGGGACAACACGCCGATCATGAACACCACGGACGTCGCCCGGGTCCGCCAGCCCAGCAGCAGGCCGGCGCTCGCCAGCACGGCCACGGCGTAGACGGTCTCGAACCACAGGGCCGACCCGGACCACGTCAGGACGGTGAACGCGCCGTTGGAGTCGATCAGCCGCTGTGCCAGCTCCTGGCTCCACGGCCCGTCCGGACCGTAGAGCTCGGCGCGGTGGGGGAACTCCCGCAGCAGGAAGAAGAGCCAGGTGCCGGCGAAGCCGATGCGCACGACGGCGCTCTGGTAGGGGCCCAGTGCCTGCCCGCTGACCGCGGCGACGGCCCGGGCCAGCGCGGCGCGGACCCGTCTCACACCTTCCACCACGGCAGCTCCCGGTAGTAGGTCTGGGTGTCGGTGGTCTCGGTGCTCCACTTCGGCGCCGGCACGGCGGTCGTTGCCGAGCGCAGCTGGATCCGCAGGATGCGCCCGCCCTCGTGGTGCGGGGCGATCCGGTTCACGGTGATCCGCCGCAGGTACTCCTCGGAGAGCTCGCCACGCTCGCCGACGGGCTGTTCGTTCTCGTCGTGGGAGCCGGTGTAGAAGTCCCAGGCCCGGCGCAGCTCGTTCTGGGCGGTGTGGCTCGGCAGCAGGCTGTGCCGGATCGCGGCGGCGTCCTCGGCGCTCAGGTCCCGCCATCCGGTGGTGATCAGCTCGTCGCCGGCGGTCCGCACCTCGGCGCGCGCCTCCACGGCGATGTTCTGTTGGAGCGGGTTGGGCGCGAAGAGCTTCCAGTTCTGTTCGAATTCGGGGTAGATCCAGCCGTCGACCGTCCGGGCGTGCTGCTTGCTCAGCGTGTTGGAGGGGGCCACGTGCAGGAAGACCAGCGCGAGGTGCGTGCACGCGGCAAGACCGGCGGCGCCCAGCGCCAGGGCGGTCACGACCCGGTACGGGGTGGACAGACCGGCGATTCCGGGCGGCCTCGGGAGTGGCGGAGCGGCCTCTTCGGCGAGCTCGTGCCCGTTCGAATCCATCCCGCCCCGATCGTCCGGCGTCCACAGGGTTGACCACAGAGGTTGACACCCTACGGGCCGCAGTCTCACCATTGAAGCGACAGAACCGAACGATCGGTCGGTCGGGCGGACGGCAGACTCTCACAAGGGGCCGTACATGGTGGCAGTGACCCCGGAGACGGGCCCGGACACGGCCCTGGGGACAGACGGGACGGACGGAACGGGCATGACGGCTGACCTGGGCGCACAGCTCGCGGCTGCGTTCGATGCCGCGGTGGCGGCGGACGAGCGCGTGGAGCCGCGCGACTGGATGCCCGAGCAGTACCGCGCCTCCCTGGTCCGGCAGATGGCGCAGCACGCCCACTCGGAGATCATCGGCATGCAGCCCGAGGCGAACTGGATCACCCGTGCGCCCTCGCTGCGCCGCAAGGCGATCCTGATGGCCAAGGTGCAGGACGAGGCGGGTCACGGCCTGTACCTCTACAGCGCGGCCGAGACCCTCGGCACCAGCCGCGACGAGCTCCTCGACAAGCTCCACTCGGGGAAGCAGAAGTACTCCTCGATCTTCAACTACCCCACCCTGACCTGGGCGGACGTCGGCGCCATCGGCTGGCTCGTGGACGGCGCGGCGATCACCAACCAGGTGCCGATCTGCCGCTGCTCCTACGGCCCCTACGCCCGCGCCATGGTACGGATCTGCAAGGAGGAGTCCTTCCACCAGCGGCAGGGCTTCGAGCTCCTCATGGCCCTCTCCCAGGGCACTGAGGCCCAGCACGCCATGGCGCAGGACGCGGTCGACCGGTGGTGGTGGCCCTCGCTGATGATGTTCGGCCCGCCGGACGACGAGTCGGCGCACTCGGCGCAGTCCATGGCCTGGCGCATCAAGCGCCACTCGAACGACGAGCTGCGCCAGCGGTTCGTGGACATCGCCGTCCCCCAGGCCGAGTCCCTCGGCCTGACCCTGCCCGACCCGGACCTGAAGTGGAACGAGGAGCGCGGCCACCACGACTTCGGCGCCATCGACTGGTCTGAGTTCTGGGACGTGCTCAAGGGCAACGGCCCCTGCAACGAGCAGCGGATCGGCCAGCGGCGCCGGGCCCACGAGGAAGGCGCCTGGGTGCGCGACGCGGCCGCCGCGTACGCGGGGAAGCAGGCGGCACAGCAATCGGCGAAGTCCGCCGGACAGGACGAGGAGGCACGGGTATGACGCAGAACTGGCCCCTGTGGGAGGTGTTCGTGCGCTCACGCCGCGGCCTCTCGCACACGCACGCGGGAAGCCTGCACGCCCCCGACGCGGAGATGGCCCTGCGCAACGCCCGCGACCTCTACACCCGGCGCAACGAGGGCATCTCGATCTGGGTGGTCCCCTCCACCGCGATCACCGCTTCCTCGCCGGACGAGCGGGACCCCTTCTTCGCACCGTCCGCCGACAAGCCGTACCGGCACCCCACCTTCTACGACATCCCGGAGGGAGTGAGCCACCTGTGACCGGCACCGGCACCGACACCGCCACCGTCAACGCGGCGGCCCTCGCCCTCGGCGACGACGCACTGATCCTCTCCCACCGCCTCGGCGAATGGGCGGGACACGCCCCCGTCCTGGAGGAGGAGGTCGCCCTCGCCAACATCGCGCTCGACCTGCTCGGCCAGGCCCGCGTCCTGCTCTCCATGGTCGGAGACGAGGACGAGCTGGCCTTCCTGCGCGAGGAGCGGTCCTTCCGCAACCTCCAGCTGGTCGAGCAGCCGAACGGCGACTTCGCCCACACCATCGCCCGCCAGCTCTACTTCTCCGTCCACCAGCACGAGCTCTATGCGGAACTCGCCCGCGGGGACGGCCCGTTCGCACCGCTCGCGGCCAAGGCCGTCAAGGAGACGGCGTATCACCGCGACCACGCCGAGCAGTGGACGCTGCGGCTCGGCGACGGCACCGAGGAGAGCGGCGCCCGCATGCAGGCCGCGCTGACGGCCCTGTGGAAGTACACCGGGGAGCTCTTCCAGCCGGTGGAGGGACTCGACGGTGTGGACTGGGCCGCCCTGGAGGAGCGGTGGCTGGCCGCGCTGGCCGACGTCGTCGGGCGGGCCGGGCTCACCCTCCCCGAAGGGCCGCGCACCGGGGCCTGGGCAGCCGGAGCCGGCCGCCAGGGCCTGCACACCGAGTCCTTCGGCCGGATGCTGGCCGAGATGCAGCACCTGCACCGCAGCCATCCGGGGGCATCATGGTGACCGCCGACGTCACGACGACCCGGCTGGAGGCGGAGCTGGCCGAGCTGGCCGGATCCGTCCCGGACCCCGAGCTGCCGGTGCTCACCCTCGGCGAGCTCGGCGTGGTGCGCGGGGTACGGGTGCACGAGGACGGCCACGCCGAGGTCACCCTCACCCCGACCTACACCGGCTGCCCCGCGATCGAGGCCATGTCCGCTGACATCGAACGGGTCTTGAGCGGCCACGGCATCCCCGAGGTACGGGTGACCACCGTGCTGGCGCCTGCCTGGTCCACGGACGACATCAGTGCCGAGGGCCGGCGCAAGCTGGCCGAGTTCGGCATCGCCCCGCCCCGGCCGCACGCGGCCGGCGGTCCCGTCCCGGTGACGCTGTCCGTCCGCTGCCCGAACTGCGGATCGACCGAGACGGAGCTGCTGAGCCGCTTCTCCTCCACCGCGTGCAAGGCGCTGCGCCGCTGCACCGCCTGCCGCGAACCGTTCGACCACTTCAAGGAGCTGTAGATGGCCGCCCCCCGCCACGGCGCGTTCCACCCGCTGACGGTGGCGGAAGTCGACCGGCTCACCGACGACTCGGTGGCGCTGACCCTGCGCGTTCCCCAGGAGCTGCGCGAGGACTACCGGCACGCCCCCGGCCAGCACCTGACACTGCGCCGCACCGCCCGCGAGGGCGGCACCGAGGTCCGCCGCACCTACTCGATCTGCTCGCCCGCGCCTGCGGCCGACGGACCGGGCCCCGCCCTGCTGCGGGTCGGCGTGCGGCTGGTGGAGGGAGGCGAGTTCTCCACCTTCGCGCACAAGGAGATCGCGGCCGGTGACGTGCTGGACGTCATGGTCCCGGCCGGGCGCTTCGTGCTGGACCCCGCCACGGCCCCCGCCTCCGGGCACTACGCCGCGATCGTCGGCGGGAGCGGGATCACCCCCGTCCTGTCCATCGCGGCGAGCCTGCTGGCCGCGCGGGCCGACGCCCGCTTCTGCCTCGTGCGCAGCGACCGTACGGCCGCCTCCACGATGTTCCTGGAGGAGGTCGCCGACCTCAAGGACCGCTACCCGTCGCGGTTCCAGCTGGTCACCGTCCTCTCCCGGGAGGAGCAGGAGGCGGGTCTGCCCTCCGGCCGGCTGGACGAGGAGCGGCTGTCCTCCCTGCTGCCCGCGCTGCTGCCGGTGGCGGAGGTCACGGGCTGGTTCCTGTGCGGGCCCTACGGCCTGGTGCAGGGGGCGGAGCGCGCGCTGGGCTCGCTCGGCGTCGCCCGCACCCGGGTCCACGAGGAGATCTTCCACGTCGAGGACAGCACCCCCGCACCGGCCCGCACGGCGGCGTCGGCGGCGGCGGCCGCGCACAGCCGGGTCACCGCACGGCTCGACGGCCGCTCCGGCACCTGGCCCGTCCAGGACGGCGAGTCGCTGCTGGACGCGGTGCTCCGCAACCGTGCGGACGCCCCGTACGCCTGCAAGGGCGGCGTGTGCGGCACCTGCCGGGCGTTCGTGGTGTCGGGCGAGGTCCGGATGGACCGCAACTTCGCCCTGGAGGCCGAGGAGACCGACGCCGGTTTCGTCCTGGCCTGCCAGTCGCACCCGGTCACCGAGGAAGTGGAGATCGACTTCGACCGCTGAGGGATGCCCCTCGACGCCGAGGGGTGCCCCCGAGCCCGCCGACCACACGACCGCCCTGCCGCCCTCCCTGTCCATTTCCAGGAACCTGTTCTATCTTGACGCCCCGTCAGGACAGAACGGGAGGACAGGCAGTGGACTTCACCTTCACCGAGGAGCAGCGCGCCGTCGTCGAGGCGGCCCGGGCCGCGTTCGCGGATGTCGCACCCGACAGCGTGCCCAGCCCCGCCCTCACCCCGGGCTCCGTCGCCGACGACTTCGACCGTCCGCTGTGGGCCAGGCTCGCCGGCTCCGACCTGCTCGGCCTCGTCCTCGCCGAGGAGCACGGGGGCGCGGGCCTGGACGCCATCGCCCTGTGTCTCGTGCTGCGCGAGGCCGCCCGGGTACTGGCCCGGGTCCCGCTCCTGGAGCACTGCGCCACCGCCATGGCCGTCCAGGCCCACGGCAGCCCCGAACTGACCGCCGCCCTGCTGCCCGGCGCCGGACGCGGCACGCTGGTCCTCACCGCGGCCGCACACGGCCGCTCCGGCCACGATCCGGCCGAACTCGCCGTCACCGCACGGCCCGACGGCGATGCCTGGCTCCTGGAGGGCACCCAGACCGCCGTCCCCTGGGCGCACACCGCCGACTGGATCGCCGTACCGGCCCACACCGGTGAGGGCGAGGCCGTCCTCGCGGTGATCCCGCGCACCGCCGGGGGACTCGCCCTCGCCGAGCAGGTCTCCACCAGCGGGGAGCGGTTCGCCGAACTCGCCCTGGATGGCGTCCGGGTGGAGCCGACCCACTTGATCGACGATCCGCAGGCCTGGGAGCGGCTCCGCCAGCTCCTCACCACCGGCACCTGCGCCCTGGCCCTCGGGCTGGGCGAGCGCGTCCTCGGCATGACGAGCCAATACACCGGAAAGCGCGAGCAGTTCGGTTTCCCGGTGGCCACCTTCCAGGCGGTCGCCGTCCAGGCCGCCGACCGCTACATCGACCTGCGCGCCATGGAGGTCACCCTGTGGCAGGCCGCCTGGCGGCTCGATGCCGCCACGGGCGGCGCCGGCGGTCCGCTGCCGAGCGCAGGTGACGTGGCGGTCGCCAAGATCTGGGCCTCGGAGGGCGTGCGCAGGGTCGTCCAGACGGCCCAGCACCTGCACGGCGGCTTCGGAGCCGACACCGACTACCCGCTGCACCGCTATCACGCCTGGGCCAAGCAGCTGGAGCTCCAGCTGGGCCCGGCTGCCGCACACGAGGAGGCCCTCGGCGATCTGCTCGCCGCATACCCCCTCGCCTGAAACCCCGGCCCCGGACTCCCGCCCGGCTCCCGCGCGGGTCTCAGAGAACGAAGGCCGGGCTTCCGCTGTCCGTCACCAGCGGGCGCCCGGCACCGTCCCAGGCCTGCATCCCGCCGTCGACGTTCACGGCGTCGATGTCCTGACGCACCAGATACTGGGTCACCTGCGCGGAACGCCCGCCGACCCGGCACATCACGTACACGCGGCGGCCGTCCTCGACGGCCTCCGTCAACTCGCCGAAGCGGGCCACGAAGTCGCTCATCGGGATGTGCAGAGCGCCCTCGACGTGCCCGGCCGCCCATTCGTCGTCCTCACGGACGTCGAGGACAAAGCCTTCGGAGGGCACCGCGGCGGCATCCACCGAGGGAAGCGGTCCGAAGTTCATAACTGTCGCCTTCTCTCTTCACCGGTCTGCTGCCAACCTATCCGACCCGCGGCCCCGGCCACGTCCGTGCGGCGAGCCCAGCCCTCACCCGGCGGCGCGTTCGGCCGCCAGCTGTGCCTCGCGCTCCGAGACCTGCGCCAGCAGCTGCTCCGCGATCTCCTCCAGCAACCGGTCCGGGTCGTCGGGAGCCATGCGCAGCATCGACCCGATCGCGCTCTCCTCCAGTTCCTTCGCCACGAGCGACAGCAGTTCCTTGCGGCGCGCCAGCCACTCCAGCCGGGCGTACAGCTCCTCGCTCTCGCCGGGCGCGGCCGCCTCGGGCGCCGGCCCGGCCGCCCACTCCTCGGCCAGCTCGCGCAGCAGCCCTTCGTCGCTCCGGCCGTACGCGGCGTTGACCCGCGCGATGAAGGCGTCGCGGCGCTCCCGCTCCCCCTCCTCCTGGGCCAGGTCGGGATGGGCCTGGCGGACCAGCTCGCGGTAGAGGCGGCGGACCTCCTCGGAGGGCCGCACCCGCTCCGGCGGCCGCACGGGCCGGTCCGTGAGCATGGCGGCTGCATCGTCGGAGATGCCCTCGGATCCCATCCAGTCGTGGAACAGCTCGTCCACCCCGGGCATCGGCATGACCAGCGAGCGCGCGTCCTGGGCCCGCCGGAGGTCCTCGGCATCACCGGTGCGCGCCGCCCTCGCCTCAGCGATCAGCGCGTCCAGCTCGTCGAGCCGGGTGTACATGGGGCCGAGCTTCTGGTGGTGCAGGCGGGAGAAGTTCTCCACCTCCACGCGGAAGGTCTCCACCGCGATCTCGAACTCGATCAGCGCCTGTTCGGCGGCCCGCACGGCCCGCTCCAGGCGCGCCTCGGGGCGCTCCTCGGCGTTCTCCCCACCGGTGGCGGAGGAGTCGCCGGATCCACCGGGGACTGTCTGCTCAGGCTGCTCGGTCTGCTCGCTCACCCGGCCAGGGTACGGCCCGTCCGCACGGGCGATGTTTCACGTGAAACATCGCCCGTTGCGCAGCGTCCCGCGCGCCCTACACTCCGCTCTCCGCGGCGATCCGGCCGGTTCGCACCGCGGCGACCAGGTCGGCGTGATCGGCCTCGGTCCGGTCGGCGTAGGCCACGGCGAAGTCCGCCATCGCCTCGTCCAGTTCCTCGTTCTTCCCGCAATACCCCGCCAGCAGCCGGGGATCGACGCTGTGCGCGTGCGCCCGGGCCAGCAGGGCACCGGTCATCCGCCCGTAGTCGTCGATCTGGTCGGGGGCCAGCGCCGCCGGGTCCACGCTGCCCTTGCGGTTGCGGAACTGACGGACCTGGTACGGGCGCCCCTCCACCGTGGTCCAGCCCAGCATGATGTCGGAGACCACCTGCATCCGCTTCTGCCCCGTCACCACCCGGCGGCCCTCGTGCGCCTCCGGGGGCGAGGTGAAGCCCAGTCCCGGCAGGTGCGGGAGCAACACCGAGGGCCGGGCCTCCTTCACCTGGAGGACCAGCGGCTCTCCCCGGTGGTCCAGCAGCAGGACCACGTAGGAGCGGGTGCCGACGCTCCCGGTGCCCACCACGCGGAAGGCCACGTCCTGGATCGCGTACCGGGCCAGCAGCGGCAGCCGGTCGCCCTGAAGGGTCTGCAGGTACGGACCGAGCGAGGCCGCAACGGCCGCCGCCTCCCCGTCCGTGACCCGGCGCAGCACGGGCAGCGCGTCGACGAAGCGGCGTCCGCCGTCCGGTCCTATCTCGGTCGACTTGGTGGCGAACCGCGCGGAGGTGTTCTTACGGGCCTTCTCCGATACCCGCTCCAGCGTGCCGAGCAGATCGTGCGCGTCGGCGTGCGAGACCAGTTCCTCGTCCGCGATGGCGTTCCACGCGTCGAGCGCGGGCAGCTTGGCCAACAGACGCATGGTCCGCCGATAGGCGCCCACGGAGTCCAGCGCGGCCTCGCGGCAGGTCGTCTCGTCCGCCCCGGCCGCCCGGCCGGCCAGCACCAGCGAGGCCGCCAGGCGCTTCACGTCCCACTCCCACGGACCGAACACGGTCTCGTCGAAGTCGTTCAGGTCGATCACGAGCCGGCCGCGCGCGTCCCCGTAGAGACCGAAGTTCGCCGCGTGCGCGTCGCCGCAGATCTGCGCCCCGACGCCCGTCACCGGACCGCCGGACAGGTCGTGCGCCATCAGCCCGGCCGCCCCGCGCAGGAACGCGAAGGGGTTCGCAGCCATCCGGCCGACCCGTATGGGCGTCAGCTCGGCCACCCGCCCCGCGTTGGACTCCTCCACCGCCCGCACCGCGTCCGGCCGCCCGGCCGGCATCGTGAAGCCCGCCTGCGCCGCCCGCGGCACGCGCGCCCGCAGCGCCTTGCCCGCCTCCTTCGGCGAGTCCGCCGCCCTGCGCGGCGCGAACCCCGCCACGTCCGGAATCCGCTGTCCCGCTGTCGCCGCCATCGGCGCCGCCCCCACCCGTTCGTTCATGTGATCGCTTCGAGAACGGGCTGACCGTACCGACAGCCCGGCGTCCCTGGCCAGCGGCTACAGCCCGGCGTCCCTGGCCAGCAGGGCCGCCTGGACCCGGTTCTCGCAGCCCAGCTTCGCCAGGATCCGGCTCACGTACGTCTTCACGGTGGCCTCGCTCATGTGCAGGCGCCGACCTGCGTCCGCGTTGGACAGCCCTTCCCCGAGCAGCGCCAGCACGCACCGCTCCCGCTCGCTCAGCTCGGCGACCTGTCGACGGGCCTCCGCACCCCGCGCGGCGGCCTTCCCGGACGCCAGCTGGTCCACCACATGCCGGGTGGCCCCGGGCGAGAGGTAGGCGTCCCCCGCCGCGGCCGCCCGGACCGCCCCGATCAACTCACCCGGCGCCGAGTCCTTCAGCAGGAATCCCGCCCCGCCCTGGCCCAGCGCCCGCAGGACGTTCTCCTTCTCGCCGAAGGTGGTCAGGATCAGGGCCCGCACCTCCGGAACGGCCCGGCGCAGCTCGCCCAGCGCAGTCAGGCCGTCCATCACCGGCATCTGGATGTCGAGCAGCAGCACCTGGGGGGCGTGCGAGCGGGCCAGTTCCACGGCCTCCCGGCCGTTCGCCGCCTCCGCGACGACCTCGATGTCCGGCGCCGAGGTGAGGATCATCCTGATCCCGGCCCTGATCAGCGGCTCGTCGTCGGCGATCACCACTCTGATCACTTCGGCTGTCACACCGTGCTCCTACTGCTTGACCTCGTACGTCTGCTTGTCCACGAGCTTGCCGTCCTGGAAGCAGAACCGGAACACCAGGTCCGTGGTCAGCGACTTGGGCTCCTGATCGGCCAGCAGCACCAGGCACTGCGCGCCCTCCGGCCGGGGCGGCCCCTTCCGGTCAGCGCCCGCGGTCAGGAAGCTCTCGCCGCTCGGCAGCCGGTCGCGGACCGCCGTCTCGCTCTCGCCCACGTGCACGGCGTCGTACTCGTCCCGGCTGATCATCGAGTCACTCGCCGTGTCTATCAGCATCACCATCGCGGCGACCAGCACGATCACCAGCACCACCACCGCCGCGAAGGCGATCCCGCAGCCCACCGCGACGGCGCCGGTGCGGCTGGGCACCCGTACGGCCAGCTCCCGGTCCACCGCCGCCCAGTCCATGGGCGGCTGCTCGCCGCGCCGCCCCCGGGCCTGGGGCTGCGTGCCCTTCCGCGCCTGCGCCCACTGTCCGAAGTCGTCGGCCACGTCCTGGGCGCCGGCCGGCTCAGCGCCGTAGGGCAGCACCCCGGCCACCCGGAAGCCGCCGCCCTCGGCGGGACCCGCGTGCACCATGCCGCCGACCAGCCGGGCCCGCTCGCGCAGCCCCGTCAGGCCCTGCCCACCCGACACCACGTCCTCGCCCGGCCCGGCTGACGGCCCGTTGGCGATCTCCACCACCAGCGAGTCGTCCTCGTACCGCAGCTCCACCGTGATCGGCGCCCCCGGAGCATGCTTGTACGCGTTCGTCAGGGCCTCCTGCACGATCCTGTACGCGGCGTGGTCGCAGGCCGCGACCAGCGGCCTCGGCCGCCCCGCGGTGGTCAGCCGCACCTCGGTCCCGGCGCCCCGCGCCGCCTCGACGACGCCCGCGATCCCGGCCACCCCGCGGGCCGCGGGCTGGGCCTCGTCCACCGGCGCGGGCGCCTCCACGCCGTCGCGCAGGATGCCGACGACCTCGCGCAGTTCGTGCATCGCGGACACCGAGGCCTGCCGCAGTACGCCCACAGCGTCCCGCTGACGGTCGGTGAGCTCGGGATCGACCTCCAGCGCACCCGTGTGCACGGAGATCAAGGCCAGTTGGTGTCCGAGGCTGTCGTGCATGTCCTGGGCGATGCGCTGCCGTTCGCGCAGCCGCGCCTGCCCGGCGACCATGGCCCGCTCCCGCAGCAGCTGGCCGTTGCGCTCGTGCAGCGCCGCGAGCAGGGTGCGGCGCTGCGACCAGTACCGGCTGGCCAGCCCCGGCATCACCGTGACGGCCAGGAACATCAGCGTGGAGAACACGATCACCAGCAGTGGGCGCATCAGCGACCACTGGTCCAGGACGCTGAGGGCGATCGACGCGACGAAGGCCAGTGTGAAGGCGCCCAGCGCCCGGCCCACGCCGACGATCCGCCGCCCGGCCGACCAGCCCAGCAGCGGAAGGACGAAGACCAGCCCCGGGAGGACGGCGCTGAGCGCCGACCCCGCCACGAGCGTCGCCGCCGGCAGCCGACGGCGCAGCAGGGCCAGCGCCAGCACGACGACGGCGCCCAGCAGCATCCGCTGCCCGGGGCCCTCGTCGAGTTCCTCGACGCCCAGTCCGAGGATGGCCAGCACACCGGCCAGGGCGAGGTCCCCCGCCAGCATCCGCCGTGTCCACGGCTCGGGGCCCCGCAGCCAGTCCCAGCCCGCACGTGTCTTCGCCATCGCATCCACGTGGCCGACCCTAGACATCCGCCGAGCGCCCCGGCCGTCCTCTTTCGTCTCGTCCGCCATGACGAAGGTCGGAAATCGGCGCCCGCGGCCGGGTCGGTACGCCCCCTCGGGAGGAGTCTTCGTGACCGACGCCACAGCCCGTGCCGTGAATCCCGAACGCTGGATCCCGAACGCTGGATCCCGAACCCCGGCCGTCGGCCGTCGGCACACCGCGTCACGTGTACCCGGCCGCGAACGAGCGGGAACAACCGGGAGTGACCGGGAACAAAGCGAGACGGCCGCCACCGCTCTCGCGGTGACGACCGTCTCGTCGAAGTGGGCGAGGGGGGATTTGAACCCCCACGTCCCGAAGGACACTGGCACCTGAAGCCAGCGCGTCTGCCGTTCCGCCACTCGCCCGAGCAGCGTCCCAGTGGCCTTCCCTTTCGGGCCGTTCCCCTGGCGACGTCGAAACATTAGCACGTAGAACGGGGTGAGTTCACATCGCTTTCCCCGGGGGCATACGCACCCGTGCGGACAGCCCCTCCCGCACTCCGCTCCCCGTGCGGGACACTGTTCCCCGAGCGCCCCTACGATCCCTTGTGAGGACCAACACTCGTCCTCACAGGAGCGATGGGGAACCACCCGAATCCGCCACGCGTGGATACGATCAGTAAGCAGTACAGGGCCACAACGACGGAGGAGGTGCCCCATGGGAGTTCTGAAGCGGTTCGAGCAGCGACTCGAAGGTCTGGTGAACGGCACCTTCGCCAAGGTCTTCAAGTCCGAGGTCCAGCCGGTGGAGATCGCCGGAGCCCTCCAGCGGGAGTGCGACAACAACGCCACGATCTGGAACCGTGAGCGGACCGTCGTCCCCAACGACTTCATCGTGGAGCTCAGCGCCGGCGACTACGACCGCCTGAGCCCCTATTCCGGACAGCTCGGCGACGAGCTCGCCGGCCTCGTCCGCGACTACGCCAAGCAGCAGCGGTACAGCTTCATGGGCCCCATCAAGGTCCACCTGGAGAAGGCCGAGGACCTCGACACCGGGCTCTACCGGGTCCGCAGTCGCACCCTCGCCTCCAGCACCTCGCAGCCGCAGGGCGCGGCCCCGTCCCCGGCGAGCGGCTACGGCTACCCGCCGGTCGCCGCACCGCCCATGCCCGCCGGCCCGCCCCCGGGCGGACCCGGTGCCCACCGGCCCGCCCCGGGCGGTCCCGGCGGCGCGGCCCCGGCGGGATCCGGCGGGCCCCGGCGGCACTGGATCGAGATCAACGGCACCCGCCACCAGATCTCGCGCCCCACGCTCGTACTCGGCCGAAGCACCGAAGCCGACGTGCGGATCGACGACCCCGGCGTATCGCGCCGGCACTGTGAGATCCGGACCGGAACGCCCTCGACGATCCAGGATCTCGGGTCCACCAACGGCATCGTGGTGGACGGGCAGCACACCACCCGCGCTACGCTCCGCGACGGCTCGCGGATCGTCGTGGGCAGCACCACCATCATTTACCGGCAAGCCGAAGGGTGAAGCGGGGGCAATGTCAGAGCTGACCCTGACGGTCATGCGGTTGGGTTTCCTGGCCGTTCTGTGGCTGTTCGTCATCGTGGCCGTCCAGGTCATCCGCAGTGATCTCTTCGGTACGAGAGTGACCCAGCGCGGCTCCTCCCGCCGCGGCGGCGCCGGCGGCGCCCCGCAGCAGGGCGGCCGCCAGGCCGCGCCTCCGCAGCAGCGCCAGCGTCGCGGTGCGCCCACCAAGCTCGTCGTCTCCGAGGGCATCCTCACGGGTACCACCGTGGCCCTCGCCGGGCAGACGATCACCCTGGGCCGCGCCCACGACTCCACGATCGTGCTGGACGACGACTACGCGTCCAGCCGCCATGCCAGGATCTACCCCGACCGTGACGGCCAGTGGATCGTCGAGGATCTCGGGTCCACCAACGGCACCTATCTCGACCGGACCCGGCTGACCACCCCGACGCCCATTCCGCCGGGCGCGCCGATCCGCATCGGCAAGACCGTCATCGAGCTGCGGAAGTAGTACGAGAATGAGCGAGCGGAGCGAGCGCGCGGCGGTGATCCGTGCCACCGAGGACACGGACACGGGCGCGCTCCCGACCGGAGGGTGGGCAGTGTGGCTCGAGACCGGTTGTACCCGGAGGAAGCTTCGTCGACAGGGCAGGTGCACATGAGTCTGTCCCTGCGGTTCGCAGCCGGATCCCACAAGGGCATGATCCGCGAGGGGAACGAGGACTCCGGTTACGCCGGCCCGCGTCTCCTGGCGATCGCCGACGGCATGGGCGGGCAGGCCGCCGGCGAGGTGGCGAGCTCCGAGGTGATCTCCACCCTCGTGCAGCTCGACGACGACGTCCCGGGCTCCGACATCCTCACCTCGCTCGCCACCGCCGTGCAGCGTGCCAACGACCAGCTGCGCGTCATGGTCGAGGAGGACCCCCAGCTGGAGGGCATGGGCACCACCCTCACCGCCCTGCTGTGGACCGGCCAGCGCCTCGGCCTCGTACATGTCGGCGACTCCCGCGCCTACCTGCTGCGCGACGGCGTTCTCACGCAGATCACCCAGGACCACACCTGGGTGCAGCGCCTGGTCGACGAGGGCCGCATCACGGAGGAGGAGGCGACGACCCACCCGCAGCGCTCCCTCCTGATGCGCGCGCTGGGCAGCGGCGACATCGTCGAGCCCGACCTCTCCATCCGCGAGGTCCGCGCCGGCGACCGCTACCTCATCTGCTCCGACGGGCTCTCCGGCGTGGTCTCCCACCAGACGCTGGAGGAGACCCTCGCCGACTACCACGGCCCCCGCGAGACCGTGCAGTCGCTGATCCAGCTCGCGCTGCGCGGCGGCGGGCCCGACAACATCACCTGCATCGTCGCCGACGTCCTCGACACCGACAGCGGCGACACCCTCGCCGCCCAGGTCAGCGACACCCCCGTGGTCGTCGGCGCGGTAGCCGAGAACCAGCACCAGCTCTTCGACAACAACAACGCCATGCAGACCCCGGCCGGCCGCGCCTCCGGGCTCGGCCGCCAGGCCCCGCCGCCCACGGGCTCCTTCGGCCCCCCCGGCAGCGGCGACGCCGCCTACGGCTACGGCGACCCCGGCCAGGGCGGCGGCTACGGATCCTTCGGCGAGGCCGAGGGATACGACGGCGGCTCCGGCTACGACGACACCTACGACCACCCCCGCAGGCGCCGCAGCAAAGGGCGCAAGTGGACCACCCGCACACTGACCCTGCTCGTCGTCGCCGGTGTCATCGGCGGCGGCCTCTACGCCGGCTGGCGCTGGACCCAGACCCAGTTCTACGTCGGTGTGAAGGGCGAGCACGTCGCACTCTTCCGCGGCATCAGCCCGAAGCTCGGCCCGCTGGAGCTCTCCAAGGTGGAGATCGACCGCCCCGACATCGAACTGAAGTACCTGCCGCCCTTCAAGCGCAAGCTGGTCGAGGCCACCATCAGCGAGGGAAGCCTCGATGGTGCCCGCAAGAAGCTGGACGACCTCGGCGTCCAGGTCTCCGCGTGCAAGAAGGACGAGGAGCGCAGAGGCGCCGAGGCGCAGAACAGCCAGACACCCGGCCCCAGCCTGACTCCCGAGGAGCAGCAGCTGGTCGGCCTGTGCGGAAAGTAGCCCGCGGGCGCAGGGGGCCTGCCACACCATGAGCGTTGTCACCAATACGACCACCATCGGCGCCATCGAGCTGCCGAGCCGGCGGAACACCGAGCTCCTGCTGCTCGCCTTCGCCGTGGTCATCCCGATCTTCGCCTACGCCAACGTGGGTCTGGCGATCCACGGCGAGCTGCCGCCCGGCATGGTCGTGTACGGGGGCGGCTTCGCCGTGCTCGCCGGCATAGCGCACTTCGTCGTACGCCGGTACGCGAAGTACGCCGACCCGCTGCTGCTGCCGCTCGCCACGCTGCTCAACGGCCTCGGTGTCGTCCTGATCTGGCGGCTGGACCAGTCCGAGCGGCTGCAGAACCTCGCCAAGCGCAGCTACGGCGCCTTCTCGCCCTCCGCACCCCGCCAGATGATGTACACGGCCCTGGCGATCGCCCTGTTCGCCGCCGTCCTGCTGATCCTCAAGGACCACCGCGTCCTGCAGCGGTTCACGTACATCTCCATGGCCGGCGCGCTGGTGCTGCTGATCCTGCCCGTCGTCCCGGGCCTGGGCGCCGACGTCTTCGGCGCCAAGATCTGGATCAGCGTCGGCGGCTTCTCGATCCAGCCCGGTGAGTTCGCGAAGATCGTCATCGCGATCTTCTTCGCCGGCTACCTGATGGTGAAGCGCGATGCGCTCGCGCTGGCCAGCCGCCGCTTTATGGGCCTGTACCTGCCGCGCGGCCGCGACCTCGGTCCGATCCTGATGATCTGGGCGATGAGCCTGCTGGTCCTGGTCTTCGAGAACGACCTGGGTACCTCGCTGCTCTTCTTTGGCATGTTCGTGATCATGCTGTACGTGGCCACCGAGCGCACCAGCTGGATCGTCATCGGCTTGCTGATGTCGGTCGGCGGCGCGGTCGTCGTGGCCTCCTTCGCGAGCCACGTCCAGGCCCGTGTCAACGCCTGGCTCGACCCCTTCGGCTGCTACGCCACCTCGGGTGCCTGCGAGCAGGTCGGCCAGTCGATCATGAGCTTCGGCTCCGGCGGGGTCCTCGGTGCCGGATGGGGCCAGGGCAACTCCGACCTCATCGGCTTCGCCGCCAACTCCGACTTCATCTTCTCCACCGTCGGCGAAGAGCTCGGTCTCTCCGGCGTGATGGCCTTCCTGCTGGTCTACGGGCTCATCATCGAGCGGGGCGTCCGCACGGCCCTGGCCGCGCGCGACCCCTTCGGCAAGCTCTTCGCCATCGGCCTGTCCGGCGCCTTCGCGCTCCAGATCTTCGTCGTCGCCGGCGGAGTCATGGGGCTCATCCCCCTCACCGGCATGACGATGCCCTTCCTGGCGTCCGGTGGCTCCTCCGTCCTCGCGAACTGGATCCTCATCGCCGTCCTCATCCGGATCAGCGACACCGCCCGCCGACCGGCCCCGGCCCCGGCCCCGTCCCCCGACTCCGAGATGACCCAGGTGGTCCGCCCGTCATGAACAAGCCCCTGCGCCGCATCTCGCTGTTCTGCGGGCTGCTCGTCCTCGCGCTGCTGATCCGGACCAACTGGCTGCAGTACGTCCAGGCCGAGGAACTCAGCACGCGCAAGGAGAACCGACGGGTCCAGATCGCCCAGTACGCGACCGAGCGCGGCAACATCATCGTCCAGGGCGAGCCCATCACCGGCTCCACGGTCACCGACGGCAGCGACTACAAGTACAAGCGCACCTACCAGGACGGGGAGCTCTGGTCCCCGGTCACCGGGTATGCCTCGCAGGCCTTCGGCGCCACCCAGCTCGAATCGCTTGAGGACGGCATCCTCACCGGCAACGACGACCGGCTGTTCTTCGACCGCACCATCGGCATGTTCACCGGCGAGAAGAAGCAGGGCGGCAACGTCGTCACCACGCTCAACCGCGCCGCGCAGAAGGCTGCCTTCGACAAGCTCGGCAGCAAGAAGGGCGCGGTCGCCGCGATCGACCCGCGCACCGGTGCCATCCTCGCCCTGGTCTCCACGCCCTCGTACGACCCCTCGCGCTTCGCCGGCAACTCCAAGAACGACGAGAAGGCCTGGGTCGAGCTGAAGGACAGCGAGGACAAGAAGCTCGTCAACCGCGCCCTGCGCGAGACCTACCCGCCCGGCTCCACCTTCAAGGTGGTCACCGCCGCGGCCGCCCTGGAGCACGGGGTGGTCAAGGAGGTCAACGACCCGACGGACACCCCCGAGCCGTACATCCTGCCGGGCACCCAGACCCAGCTGCCCAACTCCCACACCGGGTGCGAGAAGGCCAGCCTGAACGAGGCGCTGCGCATCTCCTGCAACTCCGTCTTCGCGAACCTCGGCGACAAGGTCACCCGCGACAAGATGGTGGAGACCGCCGAGAAGTTCGGCTTCAACAACGACAAGATCGACACCCCGGTCCGCGCCTTCGCCAGCGTCTACGACAAGAAGATGGGTCGGGACGGCAACGCCCAGAGCGCGATCGGGCAGTTCAACACCGCCGCCACCCCGCTGCAGATGGCCATGGTCACCGCGGCGATCGCCAACGACGGCAAGCTGATGAAGCCCTACATGGTCGACAACCTCACGGCCCCCAACCTGGACATCATCGAGAAGCACGAGCCGCAGGAGATGAGCCGGCCGCTGTCCGCGGGCAACGCGCAGAAGGTCCAGCAGATGATGGTCAACGTCGTCGAGCAGGGCACCGGCCAGAAGGCCAAGATCAAGGGTGTGACGGTCGGCGGCAAGACCGGTACCGCCCAGCACGGCGAGGGCAACAAGAAGCGCCCGTACGCCTGGTTCATCTCCTACGCCGAGAACGCCGACGGCACCTCGCCCGTCGCCGTCGCCGTCGTCATCGAGGACAGCGAAGGCACCGCCCGTGACGACATCAGCGGTGGCGGTCTCGCCGCCCCCGTCGCCAAGGCGGTCATGGAAGCGGTGCTCAACAGCCAAGGGTGACCAGGGGGATCACGGGCCGGAGACGTGACGCACATCACTGAACCGGCCCTGGATCCGAGCGTACGGTACCGGTCCAGTATCAGCCTGTGGCTACGAACCGATCACGGACGATCGGCCGGTAGCCTTTGCGCGAACAGCACACCGCCGGACCACACACAGGTGCGGTCGGGACTGACGGAGAGGGCTGCAACGTTATGGAAGAGCCGCGTCGCCTCGGCGGCCGGTACGAGCTGAGCCACGTGCTCGGCCGCGGTGGCATGGCAGAGGTCTACCTCGCCCACGACACCCGGCTCGGCCGTACCGTCGCCGTCAAGACCCTGCGTGCCGACCTCGCCCGCGACCCGTCCTTCCAGGCCCGGTTCCGGCGCGAGGCCCAGTCGGCCGCGTCGCTGAACCACCCGGCGATCGTCGCCGTGTACGACACCGGCGAGGACTACGTCGACAACATCTCCATCCCGTACATCGTGATGGAGTACGTCGACGGTTCCACGCTGCGCGAGCTGCTGCATTCGGGCCGCAAGCTGCTTCCTGAGCGCACGCTGGAGATGTGCATCGGCATCCTCCAGGCCCTGGAGTACTCGCACCGCGCCGGCATCGTGCACCGTGACATCAAGCCCGCCAACGTGATGCTGACCCGCACCGGCCAGGTCAAGGTCATGGACTTCGGCATCGCCCGCGCCATGGGCGACTCGGGCATGACCATGACACAGACGGCGGCCGTGATCGGCACCGCCCAGTACCTCTCCCCGGAGCAGGCCAAGGGCGAGCAGGTCGACGCGCGCTCCGACCTGTACTCCGCGGGCTGCCTCCTCTACGAGCTGCTCTGCGTGCGGCCCCCGTTCGTCGGCGACTCCCCGGTGGCCGTCGCCTACCAGCACGTGCGGGAGGAGCCGCAGCCCCCGTCGAACTTCGACCCCGAGATCACGCCCGAGATGGACGCCATCGTCCTCAAGGCACTGGTCAAGGACCCCGACTACCGCTACCAGTCGGCCGACGAGATGCGGGCCGACATCGAGGCCTGCCTCGACGGCCAGCCCGTCGCCGCCACCGCCGCCATGGGCGCGGCCGGCTACGGCTACCCGCACGACCAGGGCCACGGCTACGGCCCGCAGGGCTACGACCAGCCCACCACCGCCCTGCGCACCGCCGACCCCGGCGCCCAGACGTCGATGATGCCGCCCATGCCACCGGGTGACGGCGGCTACGGCTATGGCGACCAGGGCTACGACCAGGGTCCGAACCGCCGCCAGAGCCAGAAGAAGAGCAGGGCGTCCACCGTCCTGCTCGTGGCGGCCGGCATCCTCGTCCTGGTCGGCGCGATCCTCATCGGCCGCTCCCTGTTCGGGGACACCGCCGACAACCGGCCCAACGTGCCCAAGCTCATCGGCCAGACCCTGGAACAGGCGACCAAGAGCGGCGAGAACTCCAAGCTCAAGGTGGTCAAGGGCGGCGAAGCGCCCTGCGAGGACCAGCCCAAGGGCAACGTCTGCAAGCAGGACCCGGAGCCCGCCACCAAGGTCGAAGAGGGCTCCACGGTCACGGTGACCATCTCCTCGGGCGCCCCGAAGATCTCCGTCCTCGACGTGCTCAACATGAAGTACGAGGAGGCCGAGAAGGCGCTGAAGGACAAGGGCTTCCAGGTCGACCGCAAGACGCAGGAGTCCAACCGCACCCCGGGGACCGTCCTGGAGCAGAACCCGAAGGCCGGTTCCGAGGCCGAGAAGAACAGCGTGATCACGCTGACGGTGGCCAAGGAGCCGTCCAAGTCCGAGGTCCCCGACCTCACGGGCAAGACCAAGGACGAGGCGGAGAAGGCCCTCAAGGCGGTCAACCTGCGGCTCGGCAGCGTCACGGAGTCCGACCAGCCGGGAGCCGCTCCGGGCACGGTCATCGGCCAGCAGTTCGCGGCGGGCCAGGAGCTCGAACAGAACAAGGCCGTGGGCATCACCATCGCCAAGGCCTCGCAGGCGACGGTCGTCCCGAACTTCTCCGGCCGGACCCTGGGCCAGTACAAGAACGACCTGCAGCGAGCCAACCTGCGGCTTGGCATCGTCGCCGGCCCGTCGGACGACAACGCGCTCGTGGTGAGCACCAGCCCGGAGCCCGGTACCCCCGGCGCGTCGGGACAGGCCGTCAACGTGGCCACGATCGCCGGACAGCAGGACGGCGGGAACAACAACGGCGGTCTCTTCGGAGGCCTGACCGGTGGCGGAGGCCGCCGCTAGGCGCGGCCCCTCGGCCGCCGGTCCGGCGACCAGGTCCGTGTGAAAAGGTCCGGCCCCTCTCGGATACGAGAGGGGCCGGACCTTTTCGCACGCCCACACCCCCGGCGGCGACAGACGGGCGTCTGCGGGCCTGTCCGGGGCCTCTGGGATTCCTGGGACTCCCTGGAACTCCCGGGGCTCCCGCGGGGCCCTCCAGGCCCTCTGGGGGCCGTGCAGGCCCCGGCTCAGCGCAGCTCCGCCGGGGGCGTGCGCCGGGCGTCGACCTTCTCCGTCCGGACCAGCTCGCCCCACACGATGTACCGGTACTTCGAGGTGTAGACCGGGGTGCAGGTGGTGAGCGTGATGTACCGGCCCGGAGCGGTCTTGCCGGACTCCTTGGGGACCGCGTTGATCACGTCGGTGTTGTACTTCGAGGTCTGGCGCAGCTCTGCGAAAACCCGGTAGACGTACCAGGTGTCCCGGGTCTCGAAGACGACCGCGTCGCCGTTCTTCACCTTGTCGATGTTGTGGAACTTCGCCCCGTGCCCGTCGCGGTGCGCGGCCAGCGAGAAGTTCCCCTTCTCGTCCCACGGCAGCGCCGACTTCACGGGATCCGTGTAGTACCCGGCCACGCCGTCGTCGAGGATGTCCGGCGCCGTGCCCGCCTTGACGAGCACCTCGCCGTTCCGCATCGCCGGCACGTGCAGGAAGCCGACTCCGCCCCGGGTGTCGAGCGCACCCGGTCCGGCCTGCTCGGGGGCCGGGTTCAGCCACTGCTGCCGGATCTCGTTCCCGCGCGCGGCGGCCTGCCGGTCCGCGAGGACGTTCGTCCACCACAGCGAGTAGGCCACGAACAGCCCCAGCACCAGGCCCGCCGTGATGAGAACCTCGCCCAGCAGGCTCAGGAACCCGGCGAGCACACTGCGGCTGCCGGCGGGCGGGGCCGCGGCACGGCGGCTGGCACGAGACACTGCGTGATTCTTCCTTAGCTGGTCAGCGCGGGCGGCGGGCCCTGGCTGCGCGGTCGTTCGTCGGTCATCCTGCCCCATACGATCATCCGGTAGGTGCTGGTGAACTCCGGGGTGCAGGTGGTCAGCGTGATGTACCGGCCCTCGGAGGTGAAGCCGGAGCCCTCCGGCACGGGTTTGATCACTCCGATGTTCGTCGGCGGTGTCTGCGCGAGCGACGAGGTCATCTCGTACGTGTAGTAGGCGTCCCGGGTCTCGACCACGACGGGGTCCCCGGGCACCAGCCGGTTGATGTAGCGGAACGGCTCGCCGTGGGTGTTGCGGTGTCCGGCCACCGCGAAGTTGCCCTGCTTGTCGGCCGGCATCGCGGTCTTCAGCGCGCCCTCGCCGTAGTGCCCGACCATGCCCCGGTCCAGGACCTTCGGCTTGCTGATGCCCTCGGCCACCGGGACCTTCACGTCCAGCTTGGGGATGTGGAGGATGGCGAAGCCCTGGCCCGGCTCGAAGGCCGTCACCGGCGGGGCCGTCCCGCCGCCGTCCGGTTGCCGCTCCCAGGTCTGCAGCAGCGAGCCTGCGGCGCCGTTCGCCGTCCGCTCCGCCACCACGTTCGTGTACCAGAGCTGATAGGCGACGAACAGCAGCATCACCAGGCCCGCCGTGATGAAGAGCTCCCCGCCCAGCCGGCTCGCGATGACCACCGGGCCGCCCGACGCCGGCCGCTTGCGCCGCCGTCCGCCCCGCCGCCGTCCGCCCCGCCGCCGGGTGTTCCCGGCGGCCCGTTTCGCGGCCTCCTGAGCTGCCCTGCGTCGCGCGGCCCGGCCCTCCGTGGGCGCGGACGGCGCGACCGTCGTCACGCGACGGCCTTGCCCACCACCGGGGCCAGCCCCACCGAGCGCTCCACCGCGCCGGCGTCACCGCACCGGACCAGCCAGTTCGCGAGCATCCGGTGGCCCCATTCGGTCAGCACCGACTCGGGGTGGAACTGCACGCCCTCGACGTCGTGCTCCCGGTGGCGCAGGCCCATGATGATCCCGTCCTCGGTCCGCGCCGTGACCTCCAGCACGTCGGGCAGGGTCGCGGGCTCGGCCGCGAGGGAGTGGTACCGGGTCGCGGTGAAGGGCGAGGGCAGTCCCTCGAAGACGCCGAGCCCGCCGTGCACCACGGGCGAGGTCTTGCCGTGCAGCAGCTCCGGGGCCCGGCCCACCACGCCTCCGTAGGCCACCGCCATCGACTGCATGCCCAGGCACACGCCGAAGACGGGGACGCCGGTGCCGGCGCAGTGCCGGACCATGTCGACGCAGACGCCGGCCTGCTCGGGCGTGCCCGGTCCGGGGGAGAGCAGCACCCCGTCGAAGCCGTCCTGCGCGTGTGCGAGGGCGACCTCGTCGTTGCGCAGGACCTCGCACTGGGCTCCCAGCTGGTAGAGGTACTGGACCAGGTTGAAGACGAAGCTGTCGTAGTTGTCCACGACCAGAATGCGTGCGCTCACGGACTGGCTCCCGATCCCTCGTCCACCGTCACATCGTTGAACGGAAGGAGTGGCTCGGCCCACGGGAAGACGTACTGGAACAGCACGAAGACCACGGCGAGGACCAGTACGAGGGAGATCAGGGCGCGCACCCACGCGTTGCCCGGCAGATGCCGCCAGATCCAGCCGTACATGCCGCCTGATTCCTTTTCGTCCATATTCGTTCAACGCACCGCGGGGGCGGTACGCGAACAGACTAAAGGCAGCGGCCCGGCGGAGAGGGTCACCTGGACGAACCCCCCGGCCCGCTCTGCGCCGCGGGGTGCGTTCCGGTCAGTTCCGCCCAGACCACCAGCCGGTGGCTGTGTCCCCACTCGGGGTCGCAGGTGGTCAGCGTCAGGTACCGGCCCGGCGCCGTGAAGGGGGACCCGCCGGGGACCGGGTCGACCACTCCGACGTCGGTGGGCAGGATGCGCAGGGGCCCGGCCCGGATCGTGTACGTGTACCGGGTGCCCGCGTCCTTGAGGATCACCTCGTCCCCCGGGCGCAGCTTCGGGAAGTCCTTGAAGGGGTCTCCCCAGGTGCGGCGGTGGCCGGCCACGGAGAAGTTCCCGACGGCCCCGAGGGGGGCGGTGGCGGTGTAGTGGCCCAGGCCCTTCTTCAGCAGCTCGGGGTCCGTGCCCTCCAGGACCGGCCGGACCCAGTCCGGGCCGAAGCGCGGTACGTACATCTCGGCGAAGGCCCGGCCCGCGGGGTGGCGGGGCGGGGGCTCGGCTGCGGTGGACTCCGGCGGCAGCGGGGCGGCCCCGGGCGCGGCGGCCGGCGCCGCCCGCGGTGCGCCGGCCGCCCAGCTGTCGCGCAGCCGGGCCATCTCGCCGGCCGCGGCCCGGTCCGCGGTGACCCCGGTCCACAGCAGGACGTAGGCGACGAAGAGCACGATCAGCGCGCCGGCCGTCAGGCACGCCTCGCTGAACGTCCGTACCGCCAGCCGCAGTACGGCGTCGGAACGGACCCGGTCACGGGGTGGCGCCCACCGGCTTCGCATAGTGGAGGTCCACTGTGCCGGAGTAGGCGGGAAGTGTCAGCGCCTTGTGCTCGTCCACTTTCCAGCCCAGGCCGTAGGCGTTCACGTACGCCTGGTAGTTCTGCAGGGCCGGGGAGGCGGCGAGGGCCTTCTTGAGCGCCGCCGGGTCGCCGACGGCGGAGATCTTGTACGGGGGCGAGTAGACGCGGCCCTGGAGGATCAGGGTGTTGCCCACACAGCGCACCGCGCTGGTGGAGATGAGCCGCTGGTCCATGACCTGGATGCCCTGGGCGCCGCCCTGCCACAGGGCGTTCACCACGGCCTGGAGGTCCTGCTGGTGGATCACCAGGTCGTTGGGCTGCGGCTCGGGCACGTTGGGAATGCGGGCGGTGGCGTTGGGAGGGGCGTCGTTGAGGGTGACGGTCAGGCCCTTGCCGGAGAGCTCCTCGGTGCCCGAGGCGGCCCGCAGGGCGGCCAGCTCGGCGTCCTGTGCCCGGCTGCTGCCGTTGTCGCGGGCGGCGAGGGCGTCCACGCGGCGGCGGGCCGCTCCGGTGCTCTCCTCCAGCTCCGCGTTGTCCTGGCTGCGCTCCTCGATGAGATCGGACAGTTTCAGGAGGGAGGCGTCCGTCCGGATGTTCGTACCCTTGGAAGTGTTGAAACTGGTGACGAAGAGCAGCCCGGCCAGGGCGAAGACGGCGGCCGTCAGCAACCGGACCGGCCTGGCCCGGCGGCGGGTACCCGCGGAGGAGTCGTCTGAATTGCTCAACGTACCCTTCTCCTTCAACGCCACAGGTCCACTACGCTAACGGACGCCCGGGGCAGGCAAGGTCCCCAGCGCATCGACAGGAGAGCCCCTCGTGCCGAAGTCACGTATCCGCAAGAAGGACGACTACACCCCGCCGCCCACGCGGCAGCCGCAGAGCATCCGGTTGACGAACCGCAGCTGGGTGGCCCCGGTCATGCTGGCGTTCTTCCTGATCGGTCTCGCGTGGATCGTCGTCTTCTACGTGACCGAGACCCAGCTGCCGGTCGAGGCGCTGGGCAACTGGAACATCGTGGTCGGGTTCGGCTTCATCGCGGCGGGATTCGGCGTTTCCACGCAGTGGAAGTAGCACCCGGCCGTCCCTGACGGAAGCTCTCCCCAGGAGTTATCCACAGCGTCATCCACAGCTGAGGAAAAGGCAGAAGATCTGTGGATAACTCTGTGGAGAGTTGACGCCGGTGTGATCAGGTGAGTTCCGCCGTACGGAGCATGATCAGCGCTGCTGCCAGCAGGAACACCGCCGCACAGGTGCCCCACTGGACGAGTGCGCGATGCCGGGCGGCGGTCGGCGTGAGCATGCCGAGCCCGACCAGCGCGCCGGTGACCAGACCGCCCACGTGGGCCTGCCAGGACACGTTGAGGGCACCGCCGAAGGGGAAGAAGGTCAGCACCAGCATCAGCACGACCATGACGATCACCGGCCGCATCTCGTACCGCAGCCTCCGCACCAGCACCACCGTGGCGCCGAGCAGGCCGAAGACCGCCCCGGAGGCGCCGAGGGTCGGGGTGTTCGGCGGGGTCAGCAGGTAGACGAGGACGCTGCCGCCCAGGCCCGAGAGCAGGTAGACGGCGAGGTAGCGGGCGCGGCCCAGGGCCGCCTCCAGAGGGCCTCCGATCACCCACAGGCCGATCATGTTGCCGGTGATGTGCCACCACTCGACGTGCAGGAACACCGAGGTCAGCAGCCGGTGGTACTGGCCGGTGGAGACCCCTTCCAACGGAGCGCCGAAGTACTCGACGTAGCGGCCGAGCAGTTCGAGCTGGATCACGATCGCGGGTGCTGCGAGGCCGGCGAGGAACACCGCCGCGTTGATCCCGATGAGGATCTTGGTGACCAGGTGGGGATCGTCGGCGACCACCCCGCCCGCGAGGGTGCGCGGCGCGTTCGCGGCGGGCCGGTGCCCGGTCCCGGAGCCCTCGCGTACGCACTCGGGGCACTGGAAGCCCACCGAGGCGCTGATCATGCACTCGGGGCAGATGGGGCGCTCGCAGCGGGTGCAGCTGATCCCCGTGTCGCGGTCCGGGTGGCGGTAGCAGCCCGGCAGACGGTCGGTGTCCATCGGTCCCCTCGGTCGGCGGCAGGGCAGGCGGTGCGACCCCGCCGGTCCGGTACGTATCCGGTTCCGGTACGTATCCAGGACGGACGGGCGGGGCGGAAAGGTTCCCGGGGGCCTGGCGGAGCGGGCGGAGGGGTCAGCGCTTCTCGACGACGACGGACTTGATGATCACGTCGTCCAGCGGCCGCTCGGTGCGCGGGTTGGTGGCACTGGCGGCGATGGCGTCCACGACCTTGCGGCTCGCCGGGTCGGCGACCTCGCCGAAGATGGTGTGCTTGCGCGTCAGCCAGGCGGTCGGGGCGACGGTGATGAAGAACTGCGAGCCGTTGGTGCCCGGGCCGGCGTTGGCCATGGCGAGCAGGTAGGGCTTGGTGAAGGCCAGATCGGGGTGGAACTCGTCCGCGAAGGCGTAGCCCGGGCCGCCGGTTCCGTTGCCGAGCGGGTCGCCGCCCTGGATCATGAAGCCGCTGATGACGCGGTGGAAGACGGTGCCGTCGTAGAGCGGGTCGGTGGTCTTCTGGCCGTCCGTGGGACGGGTCCACTCGCGGGCGCCCGTGGCGAGCTCGACGAAGTTCCGAACGGTCTTCGGAGCGAAGTTCTCCAGCAGCTCGATCTCGATGTCGCCGCGGGTGGTCTTCAGGGTGGCGTAGAGCTTCTCGGCCACGGATCTGCCTTCCATAGTCATCACTGTCGGTCCAGATGGTCGCACGGAGCGCTCCGCGGCACTGAAATCGTCCACCCGTATGCCCTGTCGCGCATGCCGCTCGGCGCTGTGGCAGGCATGATCCGACAAAGGGTGGAAAGGTGAACTGTGTCCGCCACCGAGGAGGAGGATCCCGTGACCGGCAAGGACAGCGCGCGCCTGGCAGCCGAGAGCGCCAGGGAGAGCGTGCGGTACGCGGCTGAAATGGTGGCGCCGTACGCGGAATCCGCCAGGGACGCTGCGGTGCACTACGCGCACGAGGCCAACGAACGGCTGACGCCGATGATGTCCCAGGCTGCCACCGGCGCGGCGCGCCAGGCCCGGATGACCTACGACTGCCATCTGCACCCGCGGCTGAAGGCGGCGCGGGCGCACGTGCCGCCGCCCGTGGACCGGGCTGCGACGAAGGCGGTCCACCAGACGCTGCTGGCGGCCCGTCAGGCGGCCGACTACACGCAGCCGAAGATCGAGAGCGCGATCGCAGCCGCCACGCCCGTGGCCGAGGAGGCCGCGTCGCGTTCGACGGCCGCCCTGGCGGCGCTGCGCGGCCAGGTGACCGCCAAGGAAGTGCAACGGCTGGTACGCAAGCACGAGCGGGCACGGCGCCGCGGCAAGGTGCTGCGCGGAGCCGCGCTCGTCGGCCTGGTCGCCGCCGGCGCATACCTGGCGTGGCGGTGGTGGGACCAGCAGTCGAACCCGGACTGGCTGGTCGAGCCGCCCGCGGCGACCGAGCTGTCGGACCGCGATGCCGCACCGGCGAGCTTCGACGACGAGCTGGCGGAGAAGGAGCGCGAGGCGGGGTCGGGAACCGACCCGCTCGCGTAGCGGCTTCGCGCGGAAGGGGCGGCGGCCGGACCCGAGGGTCCGGCCGCCGCCCCTTCCGCGCGTGCTCAGGTGGGGAGGGTCAGGACCATGCCCGGGCTGACGCGGTCCGGGGTGTCTCCGATGACGCCCCGGTTCATCGCGTAGAGCTCGCGCCAGCGGGCCTCGTTGCCGAGCTCACGGTGGGCGATCCCGGCCAGCGAGTCACCGGCCCGGACGGTGTACGTGCGGTGCCCGGCCGAGACGGGAGGCCTGGCCACCGGAGCCGCGGGCACCGCCTTGTGCGCGGCCGAGTGCGGTGTGGGGGTGTGCGCGGCGCCGCGCGCCGTCGAGAGCGGCGCAGGCTTCGGCCTCGTGGCCGGCCTGGGGGCGGCCGGCACGGCCTTGTGGGCCGCCGAAGCGGGCGTGGGGGTCGCGGGGGTCGCGGGGGAGGGCCGGGCGGGCGCGGCCGCCGCCATGCGTTCGGCGGCGGCCTTGGTGGCCGCCGCGGCGTCGGCCGCCGAGCCCGCCGGGGGCCGCGCCGCCGGGTCCGGCTGCTGGACCACCTGTTCCCGTGCCTTCGCGGCCGCCTCGTCGGCCTTGTGCCTGTCGGACTTCAGGAAGTCGAAGAGTCCCATGTGCATACGCCTCCGGCGTGCTGGTCCCCCCTGGTTCGGTGCCCTTCCCCACTGTCTGCCACCCGGCGCCGGCCGGCCCCGTGGCGGGGCCGTCCGGGGGACGTGGGCCCCCGCACCCCCATGGGAACACGTCGGGAAGGAAGCGGGAAAGCACGCCGCGAACATCGTGGGACACGATGGAGGAGAATTCTGTGATCATCAAACAGGCCGCGGAGCGGGTCGTACTGGTCGGGCCCGGGCCCGGGCTCCTGGACGCCGCGGTCACGGCGGGTTTGGACGTCTGGGTGGTGTCGGACACCGGCTCCGGCCCCCCGCACCCGCAGCCCCCCGCCGGCCTGCCCGCGCACCAGCTCCTGCGGGTCGACTTCGCAGACCCGCTCGCGCTGCGGGACGTGCTGGCGCGTGCGGTCGCCGAGCACGGCATCGGCCACGTCCTGTACCTCGCGAGCGACCTGGAGAGGGGGCTCGGGAGCGGCGCCGCCGCCGCCGAGGACCTGCTGCGGGAACTGTCGCCGGCGGTCGGGCAGCCGACGGGCCGGCTGCCCGACGCGGTGGCGATCCGGCGCATCCTCAACCAGAGCCGGACCTCCGCGGTCCGCGCGGAAGAGGCCCGTTCCATCGCCGAGGCGCGCACCCTGGCCGAGGACTTCCCCCTTCCGGTGGTCATCAAGTCAGCTGACAAGGCGGGCTGTTGGTGGACCGTACCGGTGCACGACCGCTCCGGACTCGACCAGTGGGCCGAACGGGCCGTCACCGCACGGCATTCCGCCCCCTACCTCGTCGAGGAGCTCCTGACGGGAGCCAAGTTCCAGGTGGAAACGCTCACGGTGGACGGCATGCACCTGGTCGCCGGGATCACTCCGGAGGGGAACGCGGCGCCACTGCCCGACGGCGAGCAGGCGGGCGTTCGCGCGACCGTGCGCGCCCTGCTCGACCTGGCCGGGTACGAACGGGGCACCACGAGGACGGACGTGCTGGTCGGAGCCAGGGGATCGCGGATCGCGGCGGCCACCGAACCCGACCGGGAACGGACCGGGAACGGCCGTTCCCGCCCGGCCGTCACGAGCGGTATCGAGAGGGGAACGGACCGGTAATCGCCTCGACGAGTCTTTGTCCTGTCGAGAGCGGCCACCGCACCACACGGGAACCGCGCACCGGGCACCACACACCAGGGGGTTCAGAACATGCGCAGCAAGCTGGTCGGACTGATCGGGATCATCGCGGCGGCCCTGGTGATCGGCACCGGCGTGACGGTCGGTACGGCGGACGCCGGCCAGCCCTCCGGGTACGAGGTGCTCGCGGACGACCGGGGTCCCGGCCTCCCCTCCCCGGGCCCCACCGGCAAGTGACCGGCCTGTAGCGCACGAGACGGAAGTGCCCCGCACCACACATCCCGGTGCGGGGCACTTCCACGTGCGGGGTCAGTAGGCCCTGCGATGCGCCGGCAAATCCATGAAGTCGAACAACTCCTCGGCGGCCGCCCGGTATTCGGCCGACGCCGCGGAATCGCCGAACACCTCGGCCGCATGGGCGAGGCCGACGAGCGCGAAGGCCTCCTCGGCCCGGAAGCTCATCGACGAGGCGATCGTGCGGGCATGGGAGTGCATCGCCATGGCCGCCTCGTGTTCCCCCCATCTCATGTGCAGCTGGCCGACGATGTTCTCGACCTTGGCGAGCCGGATCGGTGCTCCGCTCGCCCGCCCGAGGACCAGCGCCCGCTCGGCGAACGTCCGGGCCTGCGAGGTGTCGCCCCGTTCCATGGCGACCCGGGCGGACAGCGCGAACACCAGGGCGACGTCGCCCGGCGACCGGGTCTCGTCGCACAGGTCGCGGGCCCGCTTCAGGCCCGCGTCCGCGTCCGCGTACTCGCCGAGGCCCACCTGGGCGAAGGCCAGATCGGTCAGGGCCATGATCTCGTTGCCCCGGCCGTGGGCGATCTCCAGCGCCTCACGGGCTGCGTCGGCCGCCTCCGGATAGCGTCCCCACCGCTCGTACAGGGTGCTGAGGATGGTCAGCGTCTCGGCGGCCGTCGCGGGGCCGCTCAGCTCCTTGGCCAGGCGGACGGCCCGCTCCAGGATGGGCAGGGCCTCCGCGTACCGCCCGAGCATCGTCATCAGCAGCCCGATGGTCGACTCGCTGTGCCCCTCGGTGTGCCGGTCCCCGGCGCGGATCGCCGTGTCGCGCGCCTCCGTGGCGACCTCCAGTCCTTCCTCGAACCGCCCCAGCTTCCAGCAGGCGGCTCCCAGGTTGGACAGGCTGATGCCGAGGAGCGAGAGGTCGTCGAGCCGCCGGGAGGCGGCCACCGCGAGATGCCCGACGCTCCAGAACGCGTCGAGCTGCCCCTGTGCGTACAGGTGGAAGCCGACGTTTCGGCTCAGGCAGGCCGCGTACCGGTCGTGACCGGACCGCTCGGCGAGGGCCACCGCCGCGAGCAGTCCCGCCTGCTCGCGGACGAACCAGTTCAGGGCCTGCTCGGCATCCCTGAAGCCGGGCCGTTCGCCCTCGTACGGCGCGATGCCGCTCGGCCTGCGCTCACGGCCCGGGAACAGCACCTCGCAGGCCGCGTCCGAGGCCGTCATGTAGTAGCTGAGCAGCCGCTCGACCGCCGCCGCGTCGTCGTCCGCCGTCGCCGGACCCCGCAGGCTCTGGGCGAAACTGCGCACCAGATCGTGGAAGGTGTAGAGACCGATGTCGGGCTGACGCACCAGGTGGACGTCGAGCAGGAACTCCAGCGCGTCCTCGGCGTCACGGACCGACGTCCCCAGGAGCGCGGCCGCCGAGTAGACGTCGGTGCCCGCGCACGGGTACAGGCTGAGGATGCGGAACGCGGTCCGGTACTCCTCGTCCATGGCCAGGTAGGACAGGCGCAGGGTTGCCGCCACGCTGCGCTCGCCCGAGCTCAGCTCGTCCATCCGGCGCGTCTCGTCGCGCAGCCGCTCGACCAGGTACCGCACCGTCCAGCGCGGCCTGTTGCGCAGCCGGGCCGTCGCGATGCGCAGGGCGAGCGGCAGGTGGCCGCAGAGCCGGGCCAGTTCGGCGGACGCCTCGGGCTCGGCCGCCACCCTGGCCTCGCCGAGCGTCTCGGTCATCAGGCTGGTGCTGTCCTCGGGCTCCATCATCCCGATGGACACCCACTCGACGCCGTCGAGGTCGAGGAGCCGGCCGCGGCTCGTGATCAGCGTCAGGCTGCCGGGCGAGACCGGCAGGAGCGGCCGGATCTGCGCGGCGTCGACGGCGTTGTCGAGCAGCAGCAGCATCCGCCGCCCGTCCAGCTTCGTCCGCCACAGTGCGCTGCGCCCCTCCAGGTCCTCCGGGATGCGGTCGCCCGGGGTGCCCAGGGTGCGCAGGAGGCTGTCGAGGGCGGCGGCGGCCGACACCGGCTTGCCGCCGGGAGTGAATCCGTGCAGGTCGATGTGGAGCTGCCCGTCGGGGTACCGGTCGGCCAGCTGGTGGGCGGCCCGCACCGCGAGGGTGGTCTTGCCCATGCCGCCCATGCCGTCGACGGCGACGACGCGGGCGTACCGGTCGCCGCCCCGGCCGCTGCCCCGGGCGTAGTCGAACAGCTCGGCCAGTTCGCGGGTGCGGCCCGTGAAGTCCGGCAGGTCGTAGGGCAGCGTGCACGGGGCGTCCCCGGAGGTGGCCGCGGCGTGCGGCGGCGCCTGCGGCTGTCCGGGAACCCGCTCCGCCGGGGCCTGCGGCCCGACGGCGGGTACGGGGACCGGGAAGGCCGGTTCCGGTGCCGCCGCCGGTGCGGGACCATCCGGTTCGGGCACCGCGCCGGCTGGTGCCGCGGGCTCGGCGGCCGGGCGTTCCGGAGCGGCCAGTTCGGGGCTGTCCCGCAGGATCGCCTCGTACAACCTGGCCAGCCGCGGGCCCGGATCGATCCCGAGCTCGTCCACGAGCAGCTCGCGGACCTCCCCGTACTCCTTGAGCGCCTCCGCCTGCCGCCCCGACCGGTAGAGGGCCAGCATCAGCTGCCCGCGGAGCGTCTCCCGCAGCGGGTGCTGCGTGATCAGCGCGCGCAGGCCGGAGATGAGATCGCCGGACTCCCCCAGGGCGAGGCTGAGGTCGAAGAACTGGTCCGCCGCGGCCAGCCTGCGCTCTTCCAGCGCGGTCGCCGCGGCTTCGATCACCCGGCCGCCCGTACCGGACAGGACCGAGCCCCGCCACAGCGCGAGGGCGCTCCGCAGCGCCTCGGCGGCCGCCGGGCGGCGACCCTCCCGCAGGGCCTGGCCGGCCTTCCCGGTCAGCGCGTCGAACTCCAGGAGGTCAACCTGGTCGTCCGTCACCACCGCCCGGTAGCCGGGCCCGTCGGTCGCGATCACCTCGGTGCCGGCCGGTATGCGCCTGCGCAGGTCCGCGACGGCCTTGCGCACCTGGTGCGCGGCGGTCACCGGCGGGTCCTGCTCCCAGGTCGCCTCGACGAGCCGGGCGACCGGCACCACCCGGCCGGATTCCAGCAGCAGCATGCAGAGGACGCGTTCCTGAATCGCTCCCCCCAGCCTCAGCCGCGCCTGTCCGAACCACCCCTCAAGGGATCCGAGCACGTTGAACCGCAGCAGAGTCCCCCCTGCCCCGTCCGTTGGTCTCTCACCTGACTCCGCATCCGCCCCAGGCATGGGACATCCACCCCCCTCAACAGACCCCTGGCCAGGCCATGTCAACCGGATCATAGGGGTTACTCCTCGCTGGCGGTAAGCATCCGGTAGCAGATCAGGAAGCACGGCACGGACAGTTCACGGGCCGGCCTCGACGGGCCGCGGACAGAGCGAGTGCCAAAGGAGACGGGTGTGGGAAGACTGGAGCGACCGCTGGCCCCCGATGCCGGACCGGTCACCGCGTTCGCCCGGGAGTTGCGCAGTCTGCGTGCCGCGGCGGGCAGCCCCGGCTACCGCGACATGGCCATGCGGGCCCGGTTCTCCGCGTCGGTGCTCTCCGACGCGGCCGCCGGATACCGGCTCCCCACCCTCCAGGTGGCCCTCGCCTTCGCCGAGGCCTGCGGCGGTGACCGCGCCACCTGGGAACGCCGGTGGCACGAGGCGGCCCGCCCCGTGCCCGAGGACGGCAACCCCCGCCCCGCGGCCAAGGCCGTACAGCAGCACCAGGAGAACGAACTGCGCGCCGCCGACGTACGAGCCGTACTGCCCCCGCCGGCCCAGCTGCCGATGGAGCCCCGCGCCCTGGTGGGACGCGTCGAGCTGATCCAGCAGGCCAGGTCGCTGACCGCGCCCGCGCACGGCGGCCAGCCGGCCGCGGTCCCCCTGCTGATCAGCGGTCAGGTCGGTGCGGGCAAGTCCGCCTTCGCCCTGCGGCTGGCCCACGAACTGGCGACGGCCCTGCCCGACGGACAGCTCTACGCGAACCTCGACCCCGCCGCGGACGGCCGCAAGGACGCCGCGGGTATCGCGGGCGGTTTCCTCGAAGCGCTCGGTATCCCGGCCGACCGGATCCCGAACGACCCCGGGCAGAGAATGGGCTTGTACCGGTCTGTGCTCGACCGCCGCAGGATCCTCGTGCTGCTCGACAACGTGCAGCACGAACGCCAGGTGCGCGAGCTCCTGACCGCCGCGCCCGAGAGCCGCGTCGTGATCACCAGCCGCTCCCGGCTGCTCGGCCTCGACGGGGTGTGCCGGCTGCGGATGCCCGTCCTGGACCGCGACGAGTCCATGCACCTGCTCGCCCAGTCGCTGGGCGCGGACCGGGTCGGCACCGATCCGCGCTCCTGCCTGCGGCTGGCCGAGGCCTGCGGAGACCTGCCGCTGGCCCTGAACCTGGCCGCGCGGCGGCTCGCGGCCCGTCCGGAGTGGATGCTCCAGGACGCGGTGTCCGACCTGGTCGGCGAGGGGCCCGGGGAACCGGGCCGGTTCCTGGGCCGGCTGCAGGTGGGCGACGACGCCCTCGTCACCCGCCTGGACAGCGCCTACCGCCAGCTGACCCCGTGGGCCCGCCTGGTGCTGAGGCAGTTCGCCGGGTCGGACGGACCGCCCTCGGTGGACAACGTCGTGTACGAGTCCGCGGACGCGCTCGCCGTCCTGGTGGAGCGCTCCGCGCAGCCGGTCGAGGACCTCCTCGAACGCCTCCTGGACGCGGGCCTGCTGGACCACTCCGACGTGCCCGGGGAGTACGGGCTCACGCCCATGGCCCGGGCCTTCGCGCTGACCCAGCCGGACCCGACGGACGAGTCCCCGGCCGGGGCGCCGCGGTCGGCGGCGCAGGTGCCCGCACGGGCGGCGCGGTAGGCCGGCGCCCGCGGTCCGCGCCGCAGGCCGCGCCGCGGACCTGGCCGCCCGGTCCGCGGGACCGCGCCGTTCTCAGCCGGCGGCTCCCGCCGGGGGCGGCGTCCGCGCCCCGTGGGTGATCGTCACGTACAGGTACTCGTCGAGGATCTTGGCCAGGGACACGTGCGGCCTGCCCAGATCGGCGCAGACGGAAGCCTCGGGCAACCCTCCGGCCTCGGCGAGCACTGCGCGCGCCCAGGCACCGCCGGTCCGCAGATGGCGGGCGAAGGCGTCGCCGTCCCGGGCGCCGTGGAGTCGCTCCGCGATGGCCGCGTCCCAGGGCATGACCGAGGCGGGGCGCAGCGCGTACAGCGCCTTGGAGGCGGCGGTCGGGCCGAGGCTGCGGCGGCCGACCGGTACGGCCGCCAGCTCCGCGTAGGCCTTCGCGAGCCGGGAGATCTCGCGGGGGCCGAGCGCCGCCAGCGGCGCGTCCGGCACCCCCCGGTGGCGCTCCCACCAGGCCGCGAGTCCCGCCCCGAAGGCGTCGGGCTCGCCCTCGCGCGGGTAACGGATGCGGCATCCCCAGGAGTTGAGCCAGCGGTGCAGGGCGGTGCGGTGCGCGGCGGCGGAGACGTCGAGGGCGCCGGTCTCCTCGCGCAGTGCCAGCCAGCTGCGGTCCACGCCGGCGAATCCGTTGAACACCTCCGCCGCGGCATGCAGCCGGGCCAGCGTGGGCGGTGACGGGACCGGGGCCGGGCCCGCCGGGTCCCCCGCCGCGGTCCCCGCCGGGGGTCGGTCGAGGTGTTCGCGGGCCACCCTCGCCGGCACCACCATCCGCCAGGCCTCGGTGACCAGTTCCGTCAGCTCCTCGCGGTCCAGGGCGGCGAGGTGGGCCTGCGCCCAGTGGAAGCGCAGATCCGACTCCCGGGGCAGGAAGAACTTCGCGGGTTCGGCGGCGACGAGCGCCGCCCGCTCCTCCTTGGGGAAGGCGAAGCCCAGTTCGCTCTCGTCCCGGGAGAGCGCGAGATAGACGATCCTGCCGATCCGGAACTTCACCCGGTCCCGGACGAGATGCTCCTGGGTGCGCGGCAGGGCGAGCGCCAGCCGACGCACGTCGTCCACCGTGACCGCGGCCCGCTCCGTCGGTGTCACGCCGGCCCCCCGCTCACAGGCCCGCGAGCTGCGGGGCGTGGACGTCCAGCGGCCCGTCGAGCGCGCCGACACCGATCGGTGCGGGGCTGCGGCCGCCCAGCCGGTCGGCGAGCGACCTTGCGATGAGCGGCGCGAACTTGAAGGACGTCCCGCCGCAGGCCGCGTACGCGTATCCCGCGCCGCCGAGGGCGACGACCAACGGGCCGCCGGTGGGCGCGAACGCCGAGTAGTAGGCGTCCTTGGCGGTGGCGACCCAGGCCGGCCCGAAGCCGGGGAGGACGTCCCCGAACTCCTTCTCCAGCTTGCGCTGCCAGTACGGGTCGGTGGCGTAGTCGGTGATCGCGTCCACCGCCCGGCAGGCGGTGGCCGAGGTGAGCTTGAGGGCCGTGCCCGCCACCGGGGGGATCAGCCAGGCTCCGCCCCTCGTACCGAGGGCGGGCACGGCCGGGGTGGCGGCCCAGGCGGCCGCCTGCCGCCGCGGCACCCTGCAATACAGGAGGGACTGCCGGTAGAGCGTGAGCTGTTCGGACATGCCCGCCGGCAGCAGGTCCCGCGACCAGGGGCCGACCGCCATGAGGACCGCGTCGCCGTGCAGCACCTGCCCGTCCACCAGCCGTACGGTGCCGCTGTCGGCGTCGACGGCGGTCACGGGCCGGTGTTCGATCAGCTCGATGCCGCGCTGCCACTTCAGCCAGCCGACGCATGCCGCGAGGACCCGTTCGGCCAGCAGGACGCCCGCCTCGGTCTCCAGCACCCCGCCGAGGCCGCCGTCCAGGTGCAGGTTCGGGTAGCGGTCGGCGAGGCCGGCCGAGGTCAGCTCCGTCGCCCTCCCCCCGGCCCTGACGATCATGGCTGCCCCGTCCGCGGCCGCCGCCGGCGGCACGACGGTGAGTGCACCGACCTGCTCGTAGAAGCGCGTCACGAGGAGCTCTTCCAGCTCGATCCACCGCCGGTGTGCCCGCAGGGCGGCGCCGGTGGTCTGCGGGTCCGCGGGATGCAGGGCCCGCAGGATCCGGTGCTGGTCGAAAGAGGTGGCCCGGCTGTGCGGGATGGGCCCCTGGTCGACGATCGTGACCCGGTGTCCGTCGAGCACGCACTCGACCGCCGTCAGCAGCGCGATCACGCCCGCGCCCACTACCGTTACCCTCGCCGACATCACCCTCCTCCTTTCTTGGTGTCCGGTTCCCGACGCGTCAGCTGTCGAGGACGATGGTGGTCAGCGCCTCGGCCTTGGCGAGGGACTCCTCGCAGCTCAGGAAGTCGTCGCCGGCGCAGATCAGGTTGGCGTAGCGGCTGAGGTAGCCGTCCGGCGGCAGCAGCAGCTCCGTGCCGGCGGGCACCATCACGTTGGCCTCCAGCAGCCCCGGCACGTCCGTGACGGCGGGTGCGTCGATCGACCGGACCGTGCCGTTCCGTGGCGGGTAGAGGAAGCGGATGCCGACCGTGCGGGACAGCGTCGGCTCCCGTTCCGGCAGGGTGCCCGAGGCGATCTCCGCGGCCAGTTCGCCCGGCTCGACGCCGGTGGCCAGGCTGCCCAGGTAGGGGATCAGGTCGCCGCCGAGGCGGGCGTTCACTTCGATGATCACCGGACCTCGGGTGGTGAGCTTCACCTCCGTGTGTGTGATCCCGTAGCCGATGCCCAGCTCCCGGTGTGCGGCCCGCAGCACGCGCAGCAGCTCCTGGTCGGCGAGCAGCGGGTCGGTGGCGCTGACGGTGTGCCCGGTCTCCTCGAAGTAGGGCGCGAGGCCGACTTCTTTGCGGGCGAGGAAGAGCGGGCTCCAGACGCCGTCGAAGACCGTGCCGTCGATGCTGATCTCGGGGCCCATGACGCACTCCTCGACCAGCACCCCGCCCTCGTAGTCGCTGTTCCCGCCGCGGCTGGCGGCGTCCGCGACCTCGAAGGCGGCACGGACCCCCTCGGGGCCGTCGACCTTGATGACGCCGATGCTGGCGCCCATGCCGCGGGGCTTCAGGACGACCGGGTAGCCGAAGGCGTCGGCCGTCGCGAGCGCCTCGTCCGCTCCCGTCACGTAGGCGAAGTGCGGCTGGGGCAGCCCGGCGGCGGTCAGCAGCTGCCGGGTGTTGTGCTTGTTGCGGCAGTTGTCCGCCCCCTGGAAGGTCAGTCCGGGCAGGCCGAGCCGCTCGGCTATGAGGGCCGTGGTCACGACGAGCGTCTCGTCGTAGCTGAACACGCCGACCACGCGGTGCTCGGCGGCGACCGCTTCGGCAGCCTTGATCAGGCCTTCCGTGTCGGGCACGAGGCGTTGCGGGTCGAGCAGCTCCACGGTGGTGGAGCCCAGTACGTGGTCGCGCTGCCAGGTCGGTTCGGCCGCGTCCAGGATCCAGATCGGGCGCCGGCGGGCCGCGCCCGCGAGCAGGTACTCGCGGTAGGCGCGCTGTCCGCTGCCGACCAGGATCACCACGCCGTCATCGGTCGTGTGGGCGTCATCGGTCATGTCCGTCACCTCGCGGAGTTGGTCAGGACCCGGTCCCCGGCCGTCGCGATCGCGGCCAGCACGGGCTTGGCGATGGCGAGGTAGTCGGAGGTGGACAGGGCCACGGAGCGGTCCAGGCGGGCCGCGTTGAAGTAGATCTCTTCGGTGAGTGCCAGGCCCTCGTCCACGACGAGGTGGAGGTCGGGGTGGAAACTGAGCGGCATCACGGTGCCGCAGACGCTGCCGGCCAGCCGTTCGGCGATCTCCGGGGTGGCGAAGGCGGTGCGGCCTCCGCCGAACAGCGCGGCGACCGCGGCCAGGTCGACCTGGCGGTCTCCGGGGACCACCGCGAGCACGTACTTGCCGACCCGCTTGGTGATGCTGACGCGGACGATGATGCACTTGGCGGCCTGCTCCAGCGGGTGCCCGCGCAGCACGCTGGCGAGGTCCGTGCGGCCCTCGGCCGGGTGGTCGATCAGGCGGTAGCGGGCCTGGTGCAGGTCGAGCAGGTCGAGCAGCGTCCGGTACATCAGTGGGCCTCCGCCTCTTCCGCGGCCGTGCCGGCGTAGTGCCAGTCCTCGGGGTTGATCAGTCCGAAGGGGTTGATCGGGGCGACGCCCTGGAGGCCCTTGGCGACCTCCAGCAGGCGGAAGGGGAAGTTGGGCATCCAGATCACCGGAACCTGCTGTGCGATGTAGTCCTGGTAGGCGTACAGGTCCTCCAGGTCGTCGCTGACCACGGTCCGGGCGATCAGCTCGTCCGCCTTCGGGTCGCTGTAGCTGCCGAAGTTGACGGAGGATCCGCTGGAGTAGAGCGCCTCACCGGTGGGGTAGAAGCCCGGGCCGTAGCCCCAGCCGCCGTTCCAGTCGCTGAACTCCCACAGGCACGGGCTGTCGGGACCGGGGGTGCAGGTGGTGTCCTCCAGGACCAGGACGCTCGCCTCGACCTCGGTCAGCACGATCTCGATGCCGGCCCGTGCGGCGTCGGCGGCGAACTTTCGCATGACCTCGGTGAGGGTCTCGTGCCCCGCGGCGTAGCGCATCGAGAACCGCAGCGGAGTGCCGGCCGGGATGCCTTCGCCCGCCTCACCGGGGCCGGTGCCCTCACGGACGCAGACGCCCGGCGTGGAGCTGATGTCCCACCCGTTCCCGGTCAGGAAGGTCCGGGCCGCCTCGACGTCGAAGGGGTACGGGTCGTCGTGCGCGGCGGGGGAGAGCAGTGGGCTGTCGGGCAGCGCCGGGATGGGCCCGGTGGTCGGGTAGCCGTAGCCCTTGTAGACGTCGCGGATGGCGCCCCGGGAGTCGAGGCAGGACTGCAGTGCCTGGCGGAAGTAGAGCTGCTTGAAGATTTTTCCGGCAACGGTGGGGTTGTTGAAGTTGATCGGGAAGTAATGGATTTTGTAGGTGAGCTGGGGGACGAGGTCGTAGTGCTCGCCGAGCGGGTTCGGCCCGCCGGCCAGCAGGTCCTCGGCCGGCTCCGTGACCTCGTCGAAGGGCAGGAATCCGACCTGTACGCCGTCGACCGCCTCGGGTCCGCGGCGCAGCATCTCGTACTGCTCGGTGTCCGAGCCGGTGGGAATCAGCCGGAACTCGTCCAGGTAGGGCTTGTTGGGGCCGCTGTAGCTCTCGTTGGGCGTCAGGACCGCTTCGCCCGACACCCCGTCGATGGTGTAACGCGTCAGCTTCCAGGGGCCGTTGACCACACCCCAGACGGGGCTGGTGTCCCAGCTCTTGCGCTCGTCGTTGCAGGCCCTCAGGTAGGCGTAGACCGCCGAGGCCTGGGACGGGTCGTGGGTGGCGTCGGCCGGCCGGTCGTCGCCGGTGCGGTCCCACGCCCTGGGCAGCGGGGTGATGGTGCTGAACTGGTTCATCAGGACCCAGTTGTGCGAGTAGGCGCGGTCGAAGGTGAAGCTCACCTTGTCCTCGGCGACCTTCTCGTAGCCGGTCAGGTTGTCCGGGAAGAAGCCCGGCGTGTATCCGCCGAAGCTGTCCTTCTCAGCCTCCAGCAGGTGCATCCACAGCATCACGTTGTCGGCGTTGACGGTCTCGCCGTTCGACCACCGGTAGGGCTTGACGGTGATGGTCGCCGTGCGGCCGTCCTCGCTCCACACCGGGGGCTCGGCGAGGCTGCGCTCGTAGTCGACCGTCGGCTGGCCGCCGGAGCCGTACCAGTAGAGCGGGCGGTACATCAGTGTCTGGAACTCGTGCAGGTTGGCCACCCCGTAGTACTCGCCGGGGGTGAAGGGGAAGATGAAGACCGGGCTGAATCCGCTGGTGCAGGCCCAGGTCACGCTCCCCCCGCGGAGCGGGGTCGTGGGCGGGGTCATGTCCGTACTTCCTCCAATGCGGATTCACCGCTGTCCGAGTGGGCCCCGTAGCGCTCCCAGCGCTCGTTGAGCCGGATCCGTCCGTCGTCGAGGAACTCGGGGGTGCTCCAGCACCTGCCCGCGATCACTTCACCGCTCGCGAGGACCATCGTGTAGGCGAATTCGAGGTTGCCGTCGGGCTCCACGCGCCCGTTGAGCGAACCGCGGCGGACGGGCCCCCCGTCGAAGTCGGCCCAGAGCAGGTCCCCTTCCTGGCGGTAGTGGCCGACGGGGGCGTCCTCGTCCTTCGGGTATCCGGTGTTGCGGAAACTCCTGCCGTCGTAGTCGATCACGTGGCCCGTATCTCCTGACTGCAGCACTTGACCGCGCCGCCGGCCTTCAGCAGTTCCGACATGTCCACGCCGTGGGGCTCGAATCCGCGGGCCCTCAGCTCATCGATCAGGCCGGTCGCGGTCTCCGTCAGGACCACGTTCAGTCCGTCGCTCACCGCGTTGAGGCCGAAGGCCTCGGCATCCTCCCGGGTCGCGAGGATCGCGTCCGGGTACAGCTCCCGCAGCACGGCCCGGCTCTCGTCGGAGAAGGCGGCGGGGTAGTACATCACCAGGTCGTCGTCGAGGACGCACAGCGCGGTGTCCAGGTGGTAGAAGCGGGGGTCGGTCAGGGCCAGGCCGACCACGGGCAGGCCGAAGAACGCGCGGAGCTCCTCGAACGCGCCGGGGTCGCTGCGGAATCCCGCGCCGGCCAGGATCCGCCGGCCGGCCGGGGCGAAGTCGCCCTCGCCCTCGTTGACGCGGTCCGGGACCTTGATGTCGGTGTAGCCGTGTTCCTCGAACCAGGCCCGGTAGGCGTCGGCCTCGGCCGCCCGTTCCTGGTGGCGGAACTTCGCGATCAGGACCTTCCCGTCGACCACGGTGGCGCCGTTGGCCGAGAACACCATGTCCGGCAGGCCGGGCACCGGGTCGATGTACGAGACCTCGTGGCCCAGGCCGAGGAACAGGTCCCGGACCCGCTCCCACTGGGCCAGAGCCAGAGCCGCGTCCATCGGCTTGTCCGGGTTCATCCACGGGTTGATCGCGTAGCTCACCTCGAAGTGGGTGGGCCGGCACATCAGGTAGTGGCGCCTGGTGGCGGTGCGCCGGACGGTCTCAGCCATGCTCGGGCCTCATCTCGGTACGGATGCGGCCGGCCGCGACGTGTGCGGCGGTCAGCGCCTCGGTCAAGGAGGTGCCGGTGGCCCCGATGAAGCCGAGGATGTTGTTGCCCGCGGGCGGCCGCTTGATGACGCTGCCCGGGGTGGCGGTGATCTTGAGGAAGAACAGCGCCGGGTCCTCGGCCACCTCGCTCGGCACGTCGATCGACTCGACCGTGCCGGCGCCGCTGATCAGGCACATCGCGGCGGTGTGCACCTCGGTCGGCGCGTAGTGGGAGACGTCGGGCCGGATGCCGCGGGCCACGTCCGACACGCATTGGATGGGGTCGTGGCCGGCGCTGATGCGGGCCATGTGGTCGAGCCCGCCGCCTCCGGGGCGGATCGCGATCTCCAGGATGAAGGGCCTGCCCTGGTGGAAGCGCACCTCGGCGTGGAGCACCGACCGGCGCAGTCCCTGCGCGTGGGCCGCGTCCCGGACCACCTCGTGGACGGCGGCGACCTGCTCCGGGGTCAGCGAACTCGGCGCGTGGTGGACGTCGTCGTCGAAGGTTCCGCTCTCGACGGTGATCCGGTCCACGATGGAGCCGAGGTACACCTCCTCGTCCCAGGCCAGCGCCTCGATGAGGTGCTCGTGCCCGTCGAGGTAGCCCTCGACGATGATCCCGTGCGGACCGAGGTCCAGGCCGTCGGCCTCCATCAGCGCCCAGGTCATGGTCTCGATGCCCGAGGTGGCGTCCGCGAAGCGGGCGCGCATCTCCTCGGGGTCGTCGACCTTGAAGACGAAGTTGCTGGCGGCGCCGAGGGTCGGCTTGAGGATCAGCGGGTAGCCGAGCTCCTCGCCGGCGGCCAGGGCCGCCTCGACGTCGGGGGCGTAGCGGAACCCGGGGTGCGCCGCGCTGCCGCGCTCGTGCGCCTGGCGCATGAGCAGCTTGTTGCGGCTGGTGCGGGCGGCCTCGAAGCCGATGCTCGGCAGTCCGAGCGCCTCGGCGACGACCGCCACCGTGACGACCCCGGACTCGGAGAAGGTCAGGACCCCCTCGAAGTCCTCCTCCGCGTGCCAGGCCTTGGCGGCCGTGACGATGTCCTCGATGTGCTTGGATCCGGCGATCCGGTAGCGGTCCGCGTCCCAGAAGTCCTCGGTTCCGATGCCGTTCAGTACGAAGACCCGGGCGCCGCGTTCCTCGATCTGCTGGTAGCGGGAGACGTAGTAGGTGGCGTTCTGGCTGGCCTCGATGGCGAGCAGCTTCATGTCCGGTCCTCCTCTCAGACCCTGGCCGGGACGGACTCGCGGGCCTCGGCCCCGGCCGTGACGGGCTCGGCGGCCTCGGCGGCCGCGACGGGCTCGGACTCTTCGGCGGCCTCGGCGGCCTTGGCGGCGGCCTCGGCGGCGGCGACCTCACGGTCGTGCTTGCGCAGCGACAGGATGGTGAGCGAGGCGATGACGACGACCAGGACGGAGAGGGCGTAGAAGCCGTTCTTGACGTTGGTGGAGTCGACGAGCAGGGAGATCAGGACGACGGCGGCGGTGCCGGCCGCGAGGCCGAAGGCGTTGGTGGCGCCGAAGACGAAGCCCGTCTTCTCCTCGGGGGCCGCGCTCATGAGGGCGGTGCGGGCGGAGATGCGCGCCACGCAGAAGGCGATGGCGGCGAAGGGGATGACGGCCATCATCGCGTAGAGGTGCAGGGACTCCAGCGACAGCAGCACCGCGAAGGCGAGGTAGCCGATCAGGGCCGTCTTCAGCACGGTGGCCCTGGAGCTGATCTTCTTGAAGGCCCAGGCCGCGAAGAGCGCACCGATGCCGAACAGGGCGTCGACGATGCCGAGGTAGCCGGCGTTGGACTTGAAGCCGTCGATGACCAGGACCAGCATGATGCTGTTGCCGACGATGATGACGATGTTGCCGATGATGTAGAGCAGCGCCAGACGGGCCAGCGGCGGGCGGGTGGCGGAGGCGGCGACCGTCGCGACGGCGGCCTTGGCGGCGGCCTCGGTGGCACGGGTGGCCTCGCCCGCCGGACGGCGGCCGATGAAGAACAGCAGGGCGGCCGAGACCAGGAAGGTGATCGCGTTGAAGTAGAAGAGCGACGTGGTGCCGACCCAGACGATCACCCAGCCGCCGAGGGCCGCGGAAGCGAGCGTGCCGGCCTGGATGGCGATCTCGGAGTTGCCGTTGAACTGGGCGAGCCGGGACTCCGGGATGCGCTCCTTGATCAGCGCGTTGCTGGCCGGGAAGAAGAGGGCCGCGGAGATCGACAGGATGAAGCTGGCGACGTAGCTGACCGTCGAGGGGTTCCCGCCGAGGGCCAGCCAGACGGGCAGGCCGATCGCGGCGGCCGCGCTGGCCAGGTCCGAGATCATCGCCAGGGTGCGGCGGTCGAAGCGGTCGGCGAGCTTGCCGAAGAACAGGGACAGCGCCACCTGCGGAATGGTGACGGCGATCATCAGCCAGCTCACCGCGAGCATGGTGTTGGCTTCGGTGAACACCAGGTAGGAAGCGGCGGTGAGCTGGATGCCGTTGCCCAGGTTGGTGATGAACGTCGCGGGGATGAGCAGTCGTTCTGCCCGATTGGGTCGGGGCGGGGCGATCGTGGACACGGGTGCTCCTCGGGAGGTCAGGCTCGGACGTCGACCGGCACGGGCAGGGGCTCGAAGGCCCCCACGACGGTGGACAGGAGGGGGAGTCGCAGGGGCGCGACGGTGGTGGCCGCGGTCGTGCCGGCCGGGAGGGTCAGATCGGCGCCGGCCTGCTCGGCACGGGCCGCCAGGTCGACGAGCAGCGGGGCGGCGCACGCGATGAGGGTCCGGACGGCCAGCACCAGGTCGCCCAGGTCGGTGGGTACGTCCACCGCGACGCGGTCGGCCTGCTTCAGCAGCCGGTCCAGGTGGACGACCAGGAGGTCGGCGGCCCGGTGGAGGCTGAAGCTCTCCAGCTCGTAGTGGGAACGGAAGCGCTCGACGACGATGGCGGCGTGCTCGGCGCCGGTCTCGGACAGCGGCAGCAGCGCGTCGGCCGGTGTTCCGGCCAGCAATTCCTCCAGGCGGCCCGCGAGCCGGTTCCACGGCTCGACCAGGCGGTCGGCCGACAGCTGTTCCAGCGCCTCGCGGCTGAAGTTCGTGCGGGAGTGCTCCGGAGCGGTCAGCGCCAGGTAGAAGCGGACCAGGTCCCGCGGTACCTCGGCCACCAGGTCGGCGGCCCACACCACGTGGCCCTTGCTCGTGGAGAACTTCTGGTTCTCCAGCTCGTAGAACTCGTTGGAGATGATCGCGTGCGGCTCGACGTACCGGTCGCCGTGCGCCATCAGCAGCGCGAGGTGCGTCATCCCCCAGAAGTAGACGTTGTCGAATCCGAGGAAGTAGACGAGCTCGATGCCGTGCTCGGCGAGCCAGTGCTCGTCGTAGCGGTCGGCGTGCTCACCGAGCTGCTCGGCGGCCCACCAGGTGCAGTACATCGAGGCGGCCATGCCCTCGGCCCAGGCGTTGAGGACCTGGTCCGGGGTCTCGGTGAAGGGGGCCGGGATGCCCCAGCCGGTCGGGTAGGTGATCGGGAAGTCCGGCAGGGGCCGGTCCAGGGCCTCCCGGATGAGCTGCGCGGTGTGCGGGCGCAGCATGTCGCGGTGGCGGACGTAGTAGTCGGCGAGCCGGTCGCGGTACTCCTCCATCGGCAGCACCAGGATCTGCGCCTCGCGGTGCGTGACGACGGCGTCCGGGTCGACGGTGGAGCGCGGGCGCAGCAGCTCGTCGAAGTTGTTGGGATGGCCGCAGGACTCGCAGAGTCCGCCGCGGCTCTCCACCAGGCAGACCGGGCAGTCGCCGGCGACGAGGCCCTCCATGAGGTACTCGCCCGTCGCCTCGACGTAGGGCAGCCGCACCGTCTTCAGCCGGAACGCACCGTCGGTGTGGAGGTCGGTGACGAAGTCGACGACGGTCTGTCGGTAGCCCTTGTCGAAGGGCGCGAAGCCGTCCACGGAGATGCCGGCCGCCTCCAGGGTGGCGCGGATCTGCGTCGCCGAGCGCAGCGCCAGCTCCTCCGGGGTCAGACCGGCGCGCGCGGCGCTGGAGACCACGTAGGTCTGGCTGTCGTCGGTGCCGCTGGTGAAGACCACCGGACGGCCGGACGCGCGCAGGTAGCGCGCGTACACATCGCCGGCGATGTACGGGCCCGCCAGGTGCCCGGTGTGCAGGTCCCCGTTGGGGGTCGGTGGGGGCGCGATGATGACCGTACGGGGTGTCATGCCGGGGCTCCTTCGTGGCGTGCTGCGAACCGCTGTGTCATGTCGAGGTCCCACCAGACCGAATACATCTCGAAGTCCGCGTCCGACTCGTTGATCACCCGGTGTGCGGTGCCGGGGGTGAAGTGGACGATGTCCCCCTTCACGAAGGGCTTGCGGACGCCCTCCGACTCCAGGACGGCGGAGCCGGCGACGGCGATGAAGATCTCGTACTCGTGGTGGGCGTGGGCCGTCGAGGCGGTTCCGGGGCGGATCACGCACCAGGAGCCTTCGAAGGGGGCGTTGAGTTCGGGCCAGGGCAGCAGGCGCTGGGCGTCCAGACCGTTCTCGTGCGTCAGTGCTTCGCGGTCGAGTTGCTTGGTGAGCATGTGGTTCGGTCTCTCCTCGTCATGCGGTGTGGCTCGTGGGGGCGTGCGGTGCTCAGACCGCGCCGGCGAGGGCGAGCTCCCGCGCCTCGGCCGTGAACTCCGCCGACCGGGAACGGCGGTGGGCGAGGATGTCCTGGGTGATCTCGGCGGAGCGTCCCGCGAGCACGCTGAGCAGCGAGTCGGCGATGCCGTGGGTGGCCTCGTTGACGCCCTGCAGGTAGACGGCGGCGGTCGCCGGGCGGCCGAGGTCGAGCCGGTAGTTGCGGCTGACGTTGATCTCGTCGAGCCCGATCGCCGCGGCGAGGGCCTTGACCGCCCACGGCATCGCGCGGACGAAGCCGGTGCCCAGCAGCACCAGGTCGGTGCGCATCTCCCGCTCGGTGCCCGACTTGCGGTCGACGAGGGTCAGGACGACCTCCTCGCCGTCCATCCGCGCGGCGGCCACGTCGGTCATCGGCTGCATGCCCAGGCGCTCCTCGCCGCTGCGGCGGTCCTGGTAGAACTGCCGGTAGAGGCCGTCGAGGGTGGCCGGGGCCAGGCCGCCGTAGTTGGAGCGGTACATCTCGGCGAGCAGTTGCTGACGGGCCTCGGGCGAGGACTCGTAGAACTCGTCGATGAAGGACGAGTAGTACAGCTCGTTGGTGAACTTGCTGCTCTCGTACCCGTTCAGGCCGATGGAGCGCATGATCATCGTGGGCTTGCACTCGGGCAGGTCCCGCAGGGCGGCGCCGAACAGCTCGGCCGCGCTCTGCGCACCGCCGACGACGGCGACCCGGTGCGGCAGGTCCTTGCGCACCTCGCCGATCCGCTGGCTGTACTGCGTGCTGTGGATGACCCGGTCGGCCGGCAGGCCGGCGAACACCTCGGGGACGTGGGCGTCGCGGCCCGCGCCGATGACCAGGTAGCGGCAGCCGATGGTGTCGCCGTCGGCCAGCGTCACCACCCAGCCGGAAACCTCTCCGTCCGTTCCGGTGACCGGCTCGACGGACGTGCATTCACGGCCGTATTCGACCTTCACCGTGTCGAGTTCGTCCGCCACCCATTGCAGGTACTCGGATATCTCACTGCGATAGGGCACGAAGCTGGCGAGATTGACGAAGGCGTCCAGGCGCTCCTGCGCGTGGAGGAAGTTGACGAAGGAGAAACGACTGGTCGGATTGCGCAGGGTGACCAGGTCCTTGAGGAAGGAGACCTGGCTGAGGGCATCGGGCAGGAGCATGCCGCGCTGCCACACGATGTCGCGCTCGCGCTCGATGAGCAGGGTGTCGCCGGCCAGCTCGGGAGCGAGCTCCTCGACGGCGATCGCCAGCGCCAGGTTCGCCGGACCTGCACCGACTGCGAGCAGTTCGACGTTGCGATGCGCCATGGAAGTACCTCCAGATGGAACAGGTGGACAGGTTGGTACGGTCAGGCAGGAGGCCTCGGGCCGTTGTGCGGCTCCGTTCCCCGCCTTGCGAAACCGGTTGATGACCTCATTCCACGGCGCCGTGCGATTGCCCGGAACACATCACGGGCACGGACAATCAACTCGGGTGCGGACCTGGTGAGGGGCGTTGATTGGCCGGTGTCCTCCGAGCCTTCCGGTCAATGCGGAGGCGTCTTTCCATGGGACGGAGCGATCAGCCGCTTCAGACGTATCCGGCCGGCCGACCATCCCTCGGCCGCCGGGCTTCCATCACCACCCCATGAGAAGGAGCCCTCCGTGCCGCTCACCGAGGCCATCACCCCCGCCGGCGCCCCGCACCTTTCCGGGTCCACCGCCCGTGTCGCCACGCGCCGCCGCCTGCTGATGTGCCGGCCCCGGCACTACGACGTCACGTACTCGATCAACCCGTGGATGAACCCGCAGCACGCCACGGACAACGCGCTGGCCGTGAGCCAGTGGGAGGGCCTGCGCGACCTGTACCTCGAACTCGGCCACATGGTGGAGGAGATAGAGCCGCTGGAGGGCATGCCCGACATGGTGTTCGCGGCCAACGGCGCCACCGTCGTGGACGGCAAGGTCTACGGCGCCCGCTTCCGCCACGCGGAGCGCACGGCGGAGGGTCCGGCGTACCTGCGGTGGCTGGAGGGCCGCGGCTACACGGACACGCTGTGGCCGGAGTACGTCAACGAGGGCGAGGGCGACATCCTCACCGTCGGCCGGCGCCTGCTCGCCGGTACGGGCTTCCGCACCGACCCGCGCTCGCACGCGGAGGCCCAGGAGTTCTTCGGGCTGCCCGTCACCTCGCTGACCCTGGTCAACCCGGACTACTACCACCTCGACACGGCGCTGTCCGTGCTGTCGGACGACGAGGTGATGTACTACCCGGCGGCCTTCTCCCAGGGCAGCCAGGCCGTGCTGCGCGCGATGTTCCCCGACGCGATCCTGGCCTCCGCCGAGGACGCGGCCGTCTTCGGCCTCAACGCCTTCTCCGACGGCCGCAACGTGCTCCTTCCCGCCGCGGCCACCGGCCTGCACGCGAAGCTGAGGGCGCGGGGCTTCGAGCCGATCGGCGTCGAGCTGTCCGAACTCCTCAAGGCCGGCGGCAGCGTGAAGTGCTGCACCCTGGAACTGCGCGACCGCTGATCCCCGCACGGCACGGCGAAGACCCCTTCCGGCCCCCCTCCCACGGGCCGGAAGGGGTCTCTCGTCGTACGGGGCCCCGCGCGCCGGTCAGAGGTTGGCGCGGATCAGCGCCAGCAGGCCGGGAAAGCGCTCCTCCAGGTCCTCCCGGCGCAGGGTGGCGGCCCGGCTGTTGCCGCGGTCCACCTGCCGCACCAGTCCGGCCTCGCGCAGGATCCGGAAGTGGCGGGTGATCGTCTCGACCGTCTTCGACGGCCCCGCCCGGGCCACCGAGATGTCCGGCGCCGTGGACACCGAGGCGTTCGGCCACTTCCTGGCCCAGTCCTACGACTCCGCCTTCCACACCGTGCTCTGGGGCCTCGCCGTGGTCTGCGTCGCCCTCTGCGCCGTGGTCGCCGCCCTGCTGCGCGGCGGATCCGCCGAGCGCACGGCCTGACGGCCGGCCCGGCGGGCCCGTGAGCCCGCGGCCGAAACGACCCGGCCAAACCGTCGCCGCCCCCGTCGACTTGGGGACGGGCGCCCTGCACACACCCCCAGGCACATAGATGTACATGCCACACAGATAGTCGCCCCGAGGGCGCGCAAAATGCCCCCCGACCTGTGTTTCCGCAGGTCGGGGGGCATGTGGTGTGGAGCCTAGGAGATTCGAACTCCTGACATCTGCCTTGCAAAGGCAGCGCTCTACCAACTGAGCTAAGGCCCCGTGGAACTGGACGCACCTGTCCCGTGCGAGGGATGCGGTCGTTCCGCAGAACAGAGTACCGGGTTTACCCCCTCATCTCGCAAAATGATAGGGACTCCCGCCTCACGACCACTCTCCGTAAGATGCTCGCGAGGTTCGCACCAGCGAAGGGGAGTAGTAAGAGTGGACGCAGTACAGCAAGAGGCCACGGCCAGAGCCAGAGAGCTCCAGCGCAGCTGGTACGGAGAGCCGCTGGGAGCGCTCTTCCGCAGGCTCATAGACGACCTCGGCCTGAACCAGGCCCGCCTGGCTGCCGTACTCGGCCTGTCGGCGCCCATGCTCTCCCAGCTGATGAGCGGCCAGCGCGCCAAGATCGGCAACCCCGCGGTGGTCCAGCGCGTCCAGGCCCTCCAGGATCTGGCCGGACAGGTGGCCGACGGCAGCGTCAGCGCCGCCGAGGCGGCCGACCGCATGGACGAGATCAAGAAGACCCAGGGGGGATCCGTCCTCAGCAGCAGCGGCCAGACCACCACCGGGTCCGGCGCGCCCACCGTCAAGCGCGTGGTCCGCGAGATCCAGTCGCTGCTGCGCTCGGTCTCCGCGGCCGGCGACATCATCGACGCGGCCAACAGCCTCGCCCCCAGCCACCCGGAACTGGCAGAGTTCCTCCGGGTGTACGGAGCCGGCCGCACCGCGGACGCGGTCGCGCACTACGAGGCACACCAGAACTGACGCGCACGGGGGCGGACGACAGGTGACGGGGGACAAGGCGTGACGGGGGACGGGCGCAGCGATGGGTGAGGTCTTCGCCGGCCGGTACGAGCTGATCGATCCGATCGGGCGCGGCGGCGCGGGTGCCGTGTGGCGGGCCTGGGACCACCGCCGTCGCCGGTACGTCGCGGCGAAGGTGCTCCTGCAGAGCGACGCCCACACGCTCCTGCGGTTCGTACGGGAGCAGGCGCTGCGGATCGACCACCCGCACGTACTGGCACCGGCCAGCTGGGCGGCCGACGACGACAAGGTCCTCTTCACCATGGACCTGGTCGGCGGCGGCTCCCTCGGCCATGTGATCGGGGACTACGGTCCCCTCCCGCCCCGCTTCGTGTGCACGCTGCTCGACCAGCTCCTGTCGGGCCTGGCGGCGGTGCACGCGGAAGGCGTCGTGCACCGGGACATCAAACCGGCCAACATCCTGATGGAGGCGACCGGCAGCGGGCGGCCGCACCTGCGGCTGTCCGACTTCGGCATCTCCATGCGCAAGGGCGAGCCCCGGCTGACCGAGACCGACTACGTGGTCGGCACGCCGGGCTATTTCGCGCCCGAGCAACTCATGGGCGCCGAGCCCGACTTCGCCGCGGACCTCTTCGCCGTCGGGCTGGTCGCGCTGTACCTCCTCAAGGGCAGCAAGCCCGACTCCCAGGCCCTGGTGGACCACTTCCGCGCGCACGGGACCCCGGACGCCCCGCAGGGCGTCCCCGGCCCGCTCTGGGAGGTCGTCGCGAACCTCCTGCAACCCGACCCCCAGAACCGCTTCCGGACGGCCACAGGGGCGCGCAAGGCCCTTGCCGGGGCCGTTGAACTCCTGCCCGCGCCCGCCCCCGGCGAGGAACCGGTGGAGGTGTTCGACCAACTCGGTCCGCTCCCACCCGGATTCGGCCCCGACGGCCCGACGGGCACGGCCCGCTCGGAGCCCGCTTCCGCTCCGTCCGCTCCGTCCACGGCCTCCGCGCCGTCCGCTTCCGGAGCGGCTTCCGCCGCTTCCGGCGCGGGCCCTCAGCCGCCCACCGCGGCGCCGGGCGGCTCGGCCGCCACCTGGGCGGCGGAGCCCACCCGTACCGACCCCCGCGGCGCTTCCGCCACGGCGCACCCGGTCCCTCGGCAGGCCGCCGCCCCGGTGCCTCCGCCCGCATACGGGCCGCCCGCCTACGGTCCTTCGGAGACGGGCAGCTTCCACCTGCCCCCGCCGACCGCGCCGGGGACCTCGGGCGCGCCCACCACGGTGGCCCCGGCCTCCCCGGCCGGCGCGCCGGCCGGCAGGCGCGGTGGTATCGCCCCGCCTCCGCCGAAGGCGGTGGCGTCGCTGCTCGCCGCGGCGCTGGTGTGCTTCGCGGTCGGCGTCTGGGCCCTCACGCAGATGTAGTCCCTGCCCGCCGGGCGCCTCCGGGGACGGCGCGCGCCCCCGCCCCTACGGCCCCGCACGGACCCCACTGCACCGGACGACGCGGCACCGGACGATGCGGGTTCAGCCGGCCCGACCCGGAAGGGACGGGCCCGCGCCGCGGTCCCGCCGGCCGAGCAGGACCCAGCCGCCCAGCACCGCCAGCAGCAGGGCCCCGGTACCGAAGCCTGCGCCCGCCACGACGCGCATCAACGAGCGGGTCCCGGCAGCCTCGGCGGCCTCCGGGGCGGTGAGCCCCTCCCGTGCCGCCGTCCGGTCCTCGGCCCCGACCGCGAATCCGCCCGCCGCCGGATCCTCCGTGTACGCGGGCCCCTTGGCCGCGGTACCGGTGACCTCCAGCCGCAGCGTCAGCGGGACCGGTACCGCGTCCTCGGTGAAATCGGCGACCTTCGCGCCCATCGTCACAGCGACGTAGTACCAGCCTGCGACGCTCACGGGCCGCACCCCGCGGTCGCCGGAGAAGCGGTTTCCGTAGTCGACCGGAGCGGTCTTCTCCAGGGTGAGCCCGGCCTGCACGCCGTCGTAGGACACGTCCTTGCCCGAGACCGGGCCCCGGAACGGGCTGTAGAGCCTGACGCTCAGTCCGCCCGACGCGGAGGTGTAGTCCTTCGTCTTCTTCGCGGCGGAGAGCTCCGCCCCCAGGCCGAGCCGCTGCCCCCAGTCCAGGGGGACGCGGTACCAGCGGGTCTGCCCGGGTCGCATCTCGTCGCGCCACACGCCGGCGCCCAGGGCGCGCGCGTCGTTGAAGCCGGTACCGCCGGCCCGACCGACCGCCTCGGTGCCGGGCAGCGACGGGGCTCCCGTGGGCCAGCCGCTGGGCGCGGTGGTGGGGGCGCCGGGCCCGCGGCCCGGTTCGCGCTGCACCTTGAGTTCGATCGGCCAGGGGCTCTGGTCGGATCCCTTGGCCGAAGTCCGGGTGACCTTCGCGTAGTAGACGCCGGCGGGCGCGCAGTCGCCGTCCTCGGAGCCCCGGCGGACCCCCGCGGCGGCGAGGGGCACGGCGTCGTAGCCGAAGGTCGCCCGCCCCATGCTCGCCGGGCAGGAGCGCCCGGCGGTGGTCATGAGTTCCACCGCGACGCCGTCGCTGCCGGAGACCTTGGCGCCCGCCGGGGGTCGGAGCACGGCGGAGACGTAGGCGTCGGAGCCGTCCTGCTCCAGGACGAGCCGGTAGAGGCGGTCCCCGGGCCCGATGGTGTCCTCGTAGGTGTTTCCGGCCTCGATGAGCGGGGCGTCCGCCGTGGAGGGCGTTCCCTCGATCGTCCTGGCGCCGTCGGCGGCACGGTAGGCGGGCGGCGGCTGGGGCGCGCTCTCCCCGGCGTACGCGGCGGCGGGAACACCGGCCAGCGCCGTGCCGAGGGCCGCCGCCCACACTGTCGTCCGTACCCGACCCATCACACCCACCCCGTTTTTGCTACCGCAAGCCAAATCTTTGCAGAACGTAAGATTTCGTCACAGAGCAGCACAAAGCCCCGGCCGCAGCGGCAGCCGGGGCTTCATGAACTCGGCCTTCGGTCTCACACACCGGAACCAGAGGGCACGGAGTCGGTTGCCTCCGTCCACAGGTCCTGCTCGGCGCGGTCCGCCTGGATCTGGCGGTACACGAGGAGCCCGCCGATGGCGGCCAGTGCGACCAGGAGCAGCTTCTTCACCGCGCGACCTCGTCTTTCGTTGACGTAGGGGACTTCTGGCGCCCAACAATACACACCGACCGATACCGATCGGTGACCTGGCGGCTCACCAACTGGCCCGACGAAGAAGACCCCCAGGCCTTTGGCCTGGGGGTCTTCAACACTGTGGGGCTAACAGGATTTGAACCTGTGGCCTCATCCTTATCAGGTCGATCACGGGGTGCTGGCGACGTCCCTAAGCGTTGTCCCGTAAGTGCTGGTCACGGGTGAGATGATCTTGCTGTGTCTGGTGTGATCACGGCGTCGGAGCCGTCCTGGATAGCCCCGTTCGCCGGGCTGAGCCCGCGGCAGTTCAGCAAGCTGATCACCGCGCTGCGGCGCGAGGGAGCCGACCCGGTCCGCAAGGGCCGACCCTGGAGCCTGCCATTGGAGGACCGGGTCCTGCTGGTCGCCGCGTACTGGCGCACCAACCTCACCCTGCGCCAACTCGCCCCGCTGTTCGGGGTGTCGAAGTCCGCGGCCGACCGGATCGTCGACCACCTCGGCCCGGCGCTCGCGTTCCAGCCCCGCAAGCGGTTCCGCAAGGACACCGTGCTGATCGTCGACGGCACCCTGGTCCCCACCCGGGACCACACCATCGCCGAGCAGTCGAAGAACTACCGGTACTCCACCAACCACCAGGTCGTCATCGACGCCGACACCCGGCTCGTCGTCGCGGTCGGCCGGCCACTGCCCGGCAACCGCAACGACTGCAAGGCATGGGAGCTGTCCGGAGCGAAAGACGCCGTCGGCAAGGCCACGGTGATCGCGGACGGCGGCTACCGAGGCACCGGCCTGGTCATCCCCCACCGCCGCGAACCCGGCCAGAGCGAACTCCCGGGCTGGAAAGAGGAACACAACCGCTCGCACCGCAAGGTCCGAGCCCGCGTCGAGGACGCCTTCGCCCGCATGAAGACCTGGAAGATCCTCCGCGACTGCCGCCTGAAAGGCGACGGAGTCCATCACGCCATGCTCGGCATCGCTCGCCTCCACAACCTCACGCTCGCTGGTTGACCAGGAAACGACGCTGGTCAACCAGCATGCCGTAGATCATTTACGGGACAACGCTTAGATCCATGCTATTCGCTGTTGGGCTGTCTGCTGGTGTTCGGCGCCGTCTGCCGCTGTCCGGCTTTGTTGGTGTCAGGCATTGGTGTCACCGAGAGGGGCGCCGTTGACAAACCCAACGCGGGGCACTAGGCCTCCATGAGCTGACGGAGATCCGGCCACCACGCCGGGTGCTCCCCGACCAGTCCGCGCAGCGTTGGACTGTGATCAAGGATGTAGCAGCAGTAGTCGCGCCAGTCCTCGAATGACTCCGTACCAGCGATGCGGCGGGTTGTCATGAGCCCTGTCTCCAAGACGTCTGCCAGCGCCTCCGCTAAGAGAAGCACCCGTTCTCGTTCGATCTCCGCTTCAGGGCAAGGCACCTCGTCATAGAAGTACTTCCGGAGCCCGGGGTACTCCATCATCTTGAAGTAAACGTCGCGCAGGTTGTTGAGACATTGATCGAGTCCGGTCGTGCCGCTCACGTTTGCGGCCATGCGAAGCTGTTCCGACACTGCGCGCGTCTGAACGGCCAGAAAAATCAAGGATGCGATCAGGCCGAGCAATCCCCCGATCGCCGTCACTGTGGCTATCACGTGCGTCCTCTCAGCTTGGGGAGCACGAGCATTCCCGCCTTGGAACGTTGTTAGTCCGCGGCGCCGACACGCCTGCTAGACCGCTTCATCAGCCCATCACTTCCCCAGCTCCCATCCCGTCTGCCGTCGACCCACACACCGTGGAGCGGGCGTGGTCCATGGCGTCCAGGTGGAGCGCGCCACTGCACGAACGACCTGGACGCCATGGGCCGCGTCTGCTCGGCTCTGCCTGGGTCGATGGCAGACGGGATGGGAGCTCCCCGCGCACGCCACTACTCCGGCCGGCACTCGCAGACGGCGCCCCCGCCATCTCGGAGCCTGAGCGCCCCCGCCGGAGGCACTTCTTTGAGCGTTGCCGCGCTATGCGGTGATCGACGCATGGCCACCGGCCCTATCCATATGTGGGCGCGCGTCGGCGCAGCGCGGGCGGAGCGGGCCGAAGGCAGGAGCGTCGCCCGCAGCGGAGCCGGGAAGCGCGCCCGGCGGAGCGGAGCGCAGCCGGGGCTTGATGAGGTAGAGAAACCTGTAACAGGTCCCCCGCTGATCCTCGGCTACGCCGTGGTGAGTGCGTCGGCGATGGCCTGCATGTCGTCCGTGACGGCATCGGCTCCCGCGTCCGCGAAGAGATCGGCCTTGTGGGGCTTGTTGGCGTAGCCGATGACCTTCGTCCGTGCGGCATGAGCGGCCTGGATGTCTGTGAGCGAGTCACCGATCAGGGTGCAGTGCGTGACATCCATCTGCATCTGCTTCGCCGCCCCAATCAGTGGGAACGGGTTCGGCTTCATCAGGTGGGGCTGCCCAGATGGCCGACCGATGACCTTCGCGACGAGCTCCCCCAACCCGTGCTTCTCCAGGAAGCGCTGCACGCATTCCGCGGAGTTGTTGCTCACCACCGCCACGGCCCGCCCCGAGGCACGCACGGCCTCAAGAGCTTCCACCGCCCCCGGGGTCGGAGGGCCTGCCACCGCCACGGCTTCGACCTCAGCCGCTGTCAGGGCCTGCTCCACCGTCCGGCCGATCTCGTCACCGGCCTCGTGGGCGATGCGCATGACCTCGATCGGATCGTCGGTCTCGGCGGCCTTGGCGCCGGCGGCCTCGTCCTGCGCTGCGAGCAGTGCAGTGAGCTGCTTCGCGACCTCCGGGGCGGGCAGCCCAGCGAACACGTCGCAGACGGGGCCGTCGAAGTCGAAGAAAATCACGCGCGCGTTCGCCAGGACTCCGGAGAGGCGGTCATCGTGCGTCAAGGTCGAAGTCCCTTCCGATGGTCTCCCAGACGCTGTCGAACCACATGCGGGCCTGCTGGACCTGCTGCGCTCCGCTGGAAGACTCGCCGTCATTGATCGAGTGGTGGAAGAGCGTGGCGTCCTTACCCACAAGGTCGTAGATCTCGATCGTCTCGCCCTGGGCGACGACCTTGTTGGGGCGGATCGGGTAGTACCCGAAGAACGCGTCTTCGTCGTTGATCACGTAGAGCTTGAAGAACTGCGTACCGCTGTGGACACGCACGCTGATCTGCGTCTCCGCCACGAGGCCAAGGTGCTCCAGCTCGGCGATGGCGTCCCGAATGCTGCGGGTGTAGCTGACCATGATGTCGTGCATGCGGTCGCGGAGCCGTTTGTCGTCCGCGCCGTCGTCCTTCCGCACCGGCGCGGCCTGTGGCACCGACATGTCCGGGACGAGTATCCGCATGGTGATGCTCGACGGCGTGAGCCGACCGACTCGGATCTTGTCGAGCGGCTCCTGAAGCGCCCCGTGCAGGGTCTCGCTGGAGAAGCCTGCGAAATCGATCGTCACGCGGTGCTTGGCGAAGGCCTGCTCGACGTAAGGGCGCAGGCCCGCCGGCCGTTCGGTCCGATTGCGCACATAGACGCCGCTGCCCTTGCGGGAGACCACCAGGCCCTCGTCTTCGAGGTCGCGCAGCGCGCGTTGGATTGTCGCCCGAGCGAACCCGTAGTGCTCCGTCAGCTTCGCGTGGGACGGGAGCTTCTCACCAGGGCCCAGCTTTCGAGTGCGGATGGCCGCGCTGAGGCTGCTCGCCACCTGCTCGTACGGGGCTCGGTCGTCATCTGGGTCGAGGGGCTCGGGGACAAAGGTCATGGGGTCGATGGTAGGCGACACCCCCCAAGCAGGACAGCCATGCCAGTCATGTTGTTGACATGGCTAGCCATCTCCCTCACCTTCAAGATGTGACCAACCAGGCTAGCCAAGTTGGTCATCTAGCTTCCTGCTGGCATCTCTGAAGGAGAAACCATGCCGTCGTTCAAGGTGGACACGTCGACCGCCGTGGTGTTCGTGGCCACGGCCCCGACCCCGAAGCTCGTGAGCAAGCAGACCGGTGAGCGCGCCATGGACCGGGAGACCAACGCCCCGCTGTCCACGGTGGGCCTGCTGATCTCGGACGAGGGGGAGGGCAACCTCTACCAGGTGACCGTTCCGGAGACCGGTCTCCCTGCGGGCCTGATGCCCGGCATGCCGGTGTCAGTGATCGGCCTGAAGGCGCGGGACTGGGAGAACACGTTCAACGGCCAGACCCGGCACGGCATCTCGTTCCGCGCCGTCGCCCTCACGGTCGGGGTCTGACCATGACTGACCTGTCGACGTTATGGGAGGTCGGCCTCCCACTGGCCGCCGGTGCGGGCGGTGGTCTCGGATACGCGAAGGTCCGAGCGCCCCGCGTGTTCTGGGCCGTGGCCGGTCTGCCCGTGGCAAGGGTCCGGTTCGCGGTGACGTACCGGGCCACGATGGACGTGTGCGGGCTGACGGTCCAGCCGTCCCGCCTGAGGGCGTTCCTGATCCGCAACGTCGCCCGCCGCAGCGACGTCCAGCCCGTACCGCCGAAGGTCCGCCGCGTACGCGGTTCCTCGACCGGCATGCGGGTCACCCTGCGCCTTCCGGCCGGACTGGAGCCCGCCGACGTGGTCGCCGCTTCCGAACGGCTGCGGCACGCCTGGGGCGTCCACTCCATCACCGTCTTCGAGACCAAGCCCGGGTTCGTCGAGCTGCGGATGACCGGGTACGACGTGCTGCGCCGGGTGAAGATGCCGCGCAAGCTCCCCTCCGGGCCCATGACCGTTACGGTCGCGCTCCGGGAGGACGGCACCGCGTTCGTACGGGACTACCTGAAGGTGCCTCACGCGCTGACGCTCGGCGCCAACCAGTCGGGCAAGTCCATGTACCAGCGCAATCTGGTCGCGGGCCTCGCCCGGCTGCGGGTCGCCTTGGTCGGGATCGACTGCAAGCGCGGTGTCGAGCAGCGGGGAAACGCGCCCCGGCTGTCGGCGCTGGCCATCACACCCGAGACCGCATCGGGGCTGCTGGATGCGCTGGTGGGCGAGATGGAAGACCGGTTCGATCTGCTGAGCGCCTACGGGGCCGCCGACGTGTGGGCGCTGCCCGAGGGCATTCGTCCGGTTCCCGTCGTGGTGCTCGTGGACGAGGTCGCGGAACTGTTCCTCGTGGCCAGCAAGAAGGAAGAGGACCGCCGGGACCGGATGGTCATGCAGATGATCCGCCTCGGGCAGATGGCCCGCGCGGCCGGAATGTACCTGGAGATCTGCGGCCAGCGGTTCGGCTCCGACCTCGGCAAGGGCGCCACGACGCTCCGGGCCCAGCTCACCGGCCGCGTGGTCCATCGCGTCAACGACAAGCAGACCGCCGACATGGGTCTCGGTGACATCGCCCCGGACGCGGTCATGGCCGTGACGGCGATCGCGCCCGACCTGCCCGGCGTCGCGGTGGCTGGCGACTCCTCGGGCGGCTGGTCCCGGATCCGTACGCCTGAATTGAGCGCGGCCAAGGCTGCCGAGGTCTGCGTCGAGTACGCGTACCTGACTCCGGCCCTTCCGGCACTCGCCCCGTACCGGCCGGTGGTCTCCGCCTCCGCCTGGTCCGCCGGGTCCGCCCCGCTGGTGAAGCCGACTCCGGCAACGCCGTAGCAGTTCTCTCCCCCTCGGTCGGCGTGACCATCTCGCGCCAGGTCCCTACCCGACCCATGCCCGAAACCGAAGGGAACCGCCATGAGCACTGACACGAAGCCGTCGGCCCGACGGCCGCGTTCGGCCAAGCCCGCTCCCGTCCCGCCGTCCTGCGAGACCTGCGACGGAACGGGGGAGACCACGACGACCGTCCGGGTCGGGCGCAAGCGCCGGGAGATCGGCGCCACACAGACGGGGCTCTGCCCGAGCTGCCTCGGCACCGGCACCGCCTGACTCGAATCCTCCCCGAAAGGAGGTGCCTCGTGTTCCGCACCCTCCGCCTCGACGCTGTACTCATCCAGGCCGTCATCGCCGGTGCCCTGTCCTTCGCCCACCTGCACGATCTGGCTGCGGCGGCCGGACAGGACGGATGGAAGGCGTGGGCCTACCCGGTCAGCGTCGACCTGCTGCTGGTCGCCGCATGGCGCCGGATGCGCACCAACGCAGAGAACCGCGACGCCTGGCTGTGGTTCGCCATCGCCCTCGTCGCCTCACTCGGCGCCAACGTCGCCACCGCCGGACTGCTCGACCTGCACCACGTCCCGCCCTGGCTGCGCATCCTCGTCGCCGGATGGCCCGCCCTCGCCTTCCTCGGCGGCACCCTCCTCCCCCACGCACCCACACCGGCGCCGGAGCCTGTGGAAAAGCCCCACGTGGAACCCGTTCCGGACCTGACTGTCGAGCGGGACCCGGAACCGGCTCCCGAACTGCCGCCGGCCGAACCCGCCCCGGATCACGTACCGCCACAGCCCGCCCTCACGCCGTCCGCAGGACCTGTTCCGCCCGCGCTGCTCGACCACGCCCGAAAGATCGCGGACGCCCACCAGGCACAGACCGGCGCCCCGATCGACGCGGCAACCCTGCGCAGCCGCCTCGGCATCCCGCCCGCTCTCGCGGACTCCATCGCCCTCCAACTCGCCTGAAACGAAAGGAGACAGACCCCATGCGCCCGAACCGCTTCTACAACCTCGCCCGCTTCGGCCCGGTGCGTGTCGGCACCCACCACGACGGCCGGGGCCGTACCAAGCACACCGCCGTGTGCACCGCTCCGGGCTGCGACTTCTCCGCCGACTACTTCACCCGCGCCAGCGCCGAACTCGCCGCCCGCACCCACCGCTGCAAGGCCTGAAGGGAGATCCGTTCATGCTCACGCCGAAGTACCCGAAGCCCGACACCTACACCCCGGTCCACCTGGTCCCCGAACCCGCGGCGGTCCCCATGCCGACCGCCCCGGCCCCGGCCCCCGTTCCGACTACCCGCCCGAGCGTCCAGCTCACGCCCGGCAGCGTCGCTGCCCTCGTCGCCAGCGGCGGGGCCGTGGTCCTGGTCGTCGGCGCCGTCCTCGTCTCCATGCTCCTCGCCGTCGCCATCACGGCCGCCTCGGTCGCCGTGTGCGCCGTTGTCATCCGCTCCCTGCAAAACAACCCGAAGGGTCACTGACATGGGCATCTTCAGCCGCAAGAGCAGCACCCCCGAGCCCGCCCGCAACGAAGAGATGGTCGAACTCGGCCGTGAGTACGCGATCGCCCGCCGCCACCGCGACACCAAGGCCATGAACCGGATCATGCGGCAGGTCGGCAACGACAAGGACGTGACCGACCTGAGCGACTTCCGCGACGGCCAGGAGTCCTACGACTCCATCCCGCCCATCCCGCGCAGTCGCAACCGCCGCCGCTGAACGGCCCCGGGGCGGCCCTCTCGCCAAAGAACCGCCGCCCCGGCGCCTGCAACCACTTCCAGATCCAACGGACCCGAAAGGGAAGCCTCATCATGCCCCAGCACGCCCAGGCCAAGCCCGTCTGCCGCGACTGCGACGGCTTCGCCACCGCCACGATCACCACCGGCACCCGGACCCCTGACGGCGCCAAGGCGATGGTCAGCGTCAACTGCCCGGCCTGCCGTGGACTCGGCCGCACCGTCCCCGCCGTCCACGTCCGGATCGGTAGGTGACCGCGTGAACAGCCTCTCCGTCTCCGGACACATCGAGCCGGACACCCGCCTTCGCGTCACCGCCTTCCCCGACAGCTCCCGCCCCTTCGTCAGCCTTCGTATCGAGGGCGACACCACCGAAATCGCGCTCCTCGCGGCCCCCGGCTCGGCTGAGGCCCTTCGCGCTCTCTCCGCTGCCGCGAGCGAGGCCGCCGCAACCTTGGAGGCCCTCACCGCCAAGGCTGTTGAGGTGGCCGGACATGGCTGACCTCACCCCCACCGCCGGCCGCCCCGGCCTGCACGTAAGCAAGCCCTCACCGACCGAGCCCGGCACCGCCTCCGCCGTCTGCCACTGCGGCGCCACCGCTGCCGCCAAGGGAGATGCACAGGTCAGTGCCCTGGTCTCCGGTTGGAACGCCAACCACGGCCCCGCCCACAGGAAGTGAGCACGTGATCGACACCGCCACTGCGGCGGGCCTGGACCCGGCCACCTTGAGCGATCTGCTCCGGGTGGCTGGGTCCCCCGGCTTCGACCGCCTCCACGAACAGATCCGCCGCACCGGGGGCTGCACGGCCCCGATCCGCCTCTCCGGCGGCACCAAGCTCATCGACCCGGGCACCGGGACCCTGCTCCACTCGTACGACACCAGCACCGAGCCCGGCGGCGTGCTCCGCGTCGCCTGCGGCAACCGCCGGGCCTCCCGGTGCCCCGCCTGCGCCTGGACGTACGCCGGTGACACCTACCACCTGATCCGCGCCGGCCTCATCGGCGATCCCGCCAAGGGCACCCCCGAGACGATCCGCGATCACCCCCGCGTCTTCGCCACCCTGACCGCCCCGTCCTTCGGCCCCGTCCACAACCGGCCCGGCACCCGCCCCTGCCGCTGCGGCATCCGGCACCCCGAGGATGCCGAGGAACTGGGCACCCCGCTCAACCCGGACACCTACGACTACGCGGGCGCCGTGTTGTGGAACAACCACGCCTCCGAACTGTGGCGCTACTTCACGATCTACCTTCGCCGCGAGATCGCCGCCCGTGCCGGGATCACCCAGGTGGAGCTGAAGGAGGAATGCCGGGTCTCATTCGGGAAAGTCGCCGAGTACCAGAAGCGCGGAGCGGTTCACTTCCACGCCGTCGTGCGCCTCGACGGACCGGGCGGACCGCATACGTCTCCGCCGCCGTGGGCATCGGTCAGCCTGCTCGATGACGCGATCCGTGCCGCTGCCCGCCGCGTCGCCGTGAATCTCCCTGCCGCCGGGGACTTCCCCGCACGCACCCTCGCCTGGGGAGACCAACTCGACGTGCAGCCCATCGGCGGACTCGGTCACGAGGAGCTGACCGAACAGGCCGTTGCCTCCTACGTCGCCAAGTACGCCACGAAGGCAGCTGAGAGCACCGGAGCCATCGATACAGCCGTGCACTGCCGAAGGTGCGGGGGAACCGGGGTGTCCGACCGGTACGACCGCCCGGGGTCCGTGCTGAGTCGCTGTGCTGGTTGCCACGGAACGGGCACCCGCGAAGACCTCGCAAGGCTGTCTGTCCCCGATCACGTCCGCCGTCTCATGGCGGCCTGCATCGCCCTCCAGGCGTCCTATCCGACCCGGCGCCTCGCCGCCTGGGCTCACATGCTCGGCTTCCGCGGCCACTTCTCCACCAAGTCCCGCAGCTACTCGACCACCCTCGGCGCGTTACGCCAGGTCCGCGCCGACTACCGAGCCGCCCAGCAACGCACATCCCTCGGCCTGCCCAACCCCGACGACCACCCGGAGGCCACGCTCCTCGTCGTCGCCCACTGGGCCTATGCCGGCAACGGCCACACGCCGGGGGAATCCTGGCTCGCCGCAAACGTCCGGCGTGACCTTCAGCACAACCGTGAACACGCCCGCGAGTACCGGGCCCAACTCGAAGCCGACGACACAGGGGGCTGGGATGACTGAGGAGCTGTTGACCGTCCCGGAGGTCATGGGATGGCTCAAGGTCGGCCGTACGACCGTCTACGACCTGATCCGCACACACCGCCTGCCGTCCCTGACCATCGGCCGGAGCCGGCGTATCCCTGCTGACGGACTTCGGGACTTCCTCGCGGCGCGGCTCCAGTACGAGGAGGCCGCCTGATGGCCAAGCGTCGCCCCAACGGCGGGGGAACCATCACCAGACGGAAGGACGGCCGGTACCAGGGGGCCGCCTACGTCACCAACACGGACGGCCACCGTGTCCGGAAGTTCGTCTACGGCGCGACGTACGACGAAGCCGCCGAGAAACTGGGCAAGCTCCAGGACCAGGAGCGCAACGGTGTCCCCGTGCCCTCTCGCTCGTGGACGCTCGGGGAGTGGCTGGCCTACTGGCTTGAGCACATCGTGAAGCCGGAGCGCGAGCACAACACCTACGCCAAGTACGAATCCAAGGTCCGGCTGTACCTGGCGCCCCACCTCGGCAAGAAGCCCTTGACCAAGCTCACGCCCGCCCAGATCCGGGCTCACATGGCCACCCTGAAGCGCGAGAAGGTGGGCGCCGCGACGCGGTTCGAGGTGCTGCGCATCCTCCGGAACGCCCTCAACAGGGCCATCCGGGAGGAGCTGCTGACGCGCAACGTCGCGCTGCTCGTGGACATGCCCAAGGTCAGCAAGGACAAGGCCAAGCCCTGGAACGCCCGGGAGGCGATCACCTTCCTGCGCTCGGCCCGGGCCCATCGCTTCTACGCGGCCGGCGTCCTGGTGCTCGTTCTCGGGCTGCGGCGGAGCGAGGTGCTCGGCCTGCGCTGGCAGGACATCGACTTCGAGAAACGCCAGTTCACGCCGGTCAAGCAGGTGCAGCGGGAGAAGGGCGTCGGCCTGGTCCTCAAGGACCTCAAGACCGAGTCCTCACAGGCGGTACTGCCGCTCCCGGAGTTCTGTGCCCGCGCCCTGGAGGAGCGCCGGGAGCTGCAAGAGCTGGAACGGAAGATCATGGGCGACGGCTGGAGCCAGGAGGACGACCAGGACGTCATCTTCTCATCGGACCACGGCGGCCTGACCGACCCCATGGGCTTCTCTCGGACCTTCGATCGGCTCGTCACCCGGGCTCGCGTCCGCCGCATCACGGTCCGCCTCGCCCGGCACACCTGCGGCACCCTGCTGGCCTTCCTGAAGGTGCATCCCAAGGTCGCTCAGGCGATCCTGCGGCACAGCCAGATCAGCATGACGATGGATGTCTACACCCACGTTGTGGGCGACGGTGAGCGCGAAGCCGTGACCCTGCTCGCCGAGCTTCTGGAAGACCCGCTGATCGGCTGATGTCAGCCGTAGATGTCAAAAGACCCCGACCGATACCGGCCGGGGTCTTTTGCACTGGTGGGGCTAACAGGATTTGAACCTGTGGCCTCATCCTTATCAGGGATGCGCTCTAACCAACTGAGCTATAGCCCCTCCGCGCTGCGCGCTGACTCCTGAAGATTAGCGCACAGACCCGGTCAGGCCAAAATCGGTTACCGGCGGGCGTCTGCGCAGGTCATCCGACCCGTCACCGGCGCTTCCCCGGAAGGCCTACTCGTCCTCGGCGAGGGTCAGCTCGACGCCGCCGACGAATCCCGCCGACAGGTTGTAGATGAACGCGCCCAGCGTCGCCAGCGCCGTCGCCAGCACCACGTCGATCACCGCGATCACCGACGTGAAGATCAGCACGCGCGGCAGCGACATGAACGCCTGCAGGTCGAAGCCGTTGCCCTCGTTCGAGCCGGTCGCCTCGCTGATCGTGCCGCCGACGGTCGAGAAGACGCCCATCGCGTCCATGACCATCCACAGCACCGCCGCCGCCACGACCGTGCAGATGCCCAGCGCGATCGACAGCAGGAAGCTGACCTTCATCACCGACCACGGGTCCGCCTTGGCCACCCGCAGCCGCGCCTTGCGCGTCCTGGGGGCCGTACGGACCTGCGTACGCGGCTTGCGCTGGGTGGCGGCCGCGCCGCCGGCGCGCGGCGCGCCGGGGCCCGCGGGCGCCGAGTAGGCCTGCGGCGGCTGATACGGCTGCGCAGGCCCGTCCTGCTCCGCCCCGGCGGCGGGCTTGGCCTCGGCCTCGTCCGGCGCCTGCGGTCCTCGGGTGTCCGTCACGGTTCCCCCCTGGGAGTCCGCGGCGGGGCCACGGGCACCGTTCGCTCCAGTTCTGGCCGGTCCGGCGCCCGTGGCTCCACTCACGACTTACTCCTCGTGCTCCCCGGCCGAAGGCTGCGTGCCCTCGGCGGCCTCGGCGGCCGGTGCGTCGGCCCCCTCGGTCTCGTTCTCGTCGACCTCGACCTCGTCAGCTTCCTGACCGGCCTCGGCGTTGCGGGCGATACCGACCACGGCATCGCGCTTGCCCAGGTTGATCAGCTGGACGCCCATGGTGTCACGGCCGGTCTCCCTGACTTCATTGACGCGCGTACGAATCACACCACCGCTGAGCGTGATGGCGAGAATCTCGTCCGATTCGTCCACCACGAGCGCCCCGACGAGCGACCCGCGGTCCTCCACGATCTTCGCTGCCTTGATGCCCAGACCGCCACGGCCCTGGACGCGGTACTCGTCGACCGCCGTCCGCTTGGCGTAGCCGCCGTCGGTCGCGGTGAAGACGAACGTACCGGGCCGGACCACGCTCATGGAGAGCAGTTCGTCGCCTTCCCGGAAGCTCATGCCCTTCACGCCCGAGGTCGCGCGGCCCATCGGACGCAGCGCGTCGTCGGTCGCGGTGAAGCGGATGGACTGCGCCTTCTTGCTGATCAGCAGCAGGTCGTCCTCGGAGGACACCAGCTCGGCACCGATCAGCTCGTCGGCGGTGCCGTCGGCGCCGTCGGCACCCGTCTCGCGGAGGTTGATGGCGATGACGCCACCCGAGCGGGGCGAGTCGTAGTCCTTGAGGGCCGTCTTCTTCACCAGGCCGCCCTTGGTGGCCAGGATCAGGTAGGGCGCCGCCTCGTAGTCGCGGATCGCGAGGATCTGCGCGATCTTCTCGTCCGGCTGGAAGGCCAGCAGGTTCGCCACGTGCTGCCCGCGCGCGTCGCGGCCGGCGTCCGGCAGCTCGTACGCCTTGGACCGGTAGACCCGGCCCTTGTTCGTGAAGAACAGCAGCCAGTGGTGCGTGGTGGAGACGAAGAAGTGGTCGACCAGGTCGTCCTGCTTCAGCTTCGTACCGCGCACGCCCTTGCCGCCGCGCTTCTGCGAGCGGTAGTCCTCGGTCTTGGTCCGCTTGACGTAGCCGCCGTGCGTGATGGTGACGACGATGTCCTCTTCGGCGATCAGGTCCTCGATGGACATGTCACCGTCGAAGGGGACCAGCTTGGAGCGCCGGTCGTCGCCGAACTTCTCGACGAGCGCCGCCAGTTCCTCGCTCACGATGGAGCGCTGGCGGTCCTCGGAGGCCAGGATCGCGTTGTACTCGTTGATCCGGGCCTGCAGCTCGTCGTGCTCGGCGACGATCTTCTGCCGCTCCAGCGCGGCGAGGCGGCGCAGCTGCATCTCCAGGATCGCGTTCGCCTGGATCTCGTCGATCTCCAGCAGGCCCATCAGGCCCTCGCGCGCGATCTCGACCGTGTTGCTGCGCCGGATCAGCGCGATGACCTCGTCGATCGCGTCCAGCGCCTTGAGCAGGCCGCGCAGGATGTGGGCGCGCTCCTCCGCCTTGCGCAGGCGGAAGCGCGTGCGCCGGACGATGACCTCGATCTGGTGCGTCACCCAGTGGCGGATGAAGGCGTCGATCGACAGCGTGCGCGGCACTCCGTCCACCAGCGCCAGCATGTTCGCGCCGAAGTTCGTCTGCAGATCGGTGTGCTTGTAGAGGTTGTTCAGCACGACCTTGGCGACGGCGTCGCGCTTGAGCACGATCACCAGGCGCTGGCCCGTGCGCGAGGAGGTCTCGTCGCGGACGTCGGCGATGCCGCCGATCTTGCCGTCCTTGACCAGGTCGGCGATCTTCTGCGCGAGGTTGTCGGGGTTGGTCTGGTACGGGAGCTCCGTGACCACCAGGCACTGGCGGTTCTGGATCTCCTCGACCTCGACCACCGCGCGCATCGTGATGGAGCCGCGGCCGGTCCGGTAGGCCTCCTCGATGCCCTTGCGGCCCACGACGAGCGCGCCGGTCGGGAAGTCGGGGCCCTTGATCCGCTCGATGAGCGCGTCCTGGAGCTCCTCGTGCGAGGCGTTCGGGTGCTCCAGCGCCCACTGGGCACCGGCCGCGACCTCGCGCAGGTTGTGCGGCGGGATGTTGGTGGCCATTCCGACCGCGATGCCGGCGCTGCCGTTGACCAGCAGGTTCGGGAAGCGGGCCGGGAGGACGGTCGGCTCCTGGTTGCGGCCGTCGTAGTTGTCCTGGAAGTCGACGGTCTCCTCGTCGATGTCCCGGAGCATCTCCATGGCCAGCGGCATGAGCTTGCACTCGGTGTAGCGCATGGCGGCCGCCGGGTCGTTGCCCGGCGAGCCGAAGTTACCGTTGGAGTCCACCAGCGGCATGCGCATCGACCACGGCTGGGCCAGGCGGACCAGGGCGTCGTAGATGGAGCTGTCACCGTGCGGGTGGTAGGTGCCCATGACGTCGCCGACGACGCGGGCGCACTTGTAGAAGCCCTTCTCGGGCCGGTAGCCGCCGTCGTACATCGCGTACAGCACACGACGGTGGACGGGCTTGAGGCCGTCCCGTACGTCGGGCAGCGCACGCGAGACGATGACGGACATCGCGTAGTCGAGGTAGGAGCGCTGCATCTCCGTCTCGAGCCCGACGGGCTCGATGCGCAGCTGAGGCTCCTCGTCCGCGGGATTCTCTGCGGTGGGGGTGGTCTCGTCGGCCATTGCTGGTCAGAAATCCTTTCAGGCGGCGGTCAGCGTCGGGCCGACTCAGATGTCGAGGAAGCGGACGTCCTTGGCGTTGCGCTGGATGAACGAGCGCCGGGCCTCGACGTCCTCACCCATCAGCACCGAGAACAGATCGTCGGCCTGCGCCGCGTCGTCGAGGGTGACCTGGCCGAGCACGCGGTGGTCCACGTCCATGGTGGTGACGCGCAGTTCCTCGGCGTTCATCTCGCCCAGACCCTTGAAGCGCTGGATCGAGTCTTCCTTGATCCGCTTGCCGTTCTGCTTGCCGAGTTCCACGAGGGCGTCGCGCTCGCGGTCCGAGTACGCGTACTCGAAGTCGTCACGGCCCCACTTGATCTTGTAGAGCGGCGGGCGCGAGAGGTACACGTGGCCGGCCTCGACCAGCGGGCGCATGAAGCGGAAGAGGAAGGTCAGCAGCAGGGTGTTGATGTGCTGGCCGTCGACGTCGGCGTCCGCCATCAAGATGATCTTGTGATAGCGGAGCTTCTCGATGTCGAAGTCCTCGTGGACACCGGTGCCGAAGGCGCTGATCAGCGCCTGGACCTCGGTGTTCTGGAGGATCTTGTCGATGCGCGCCTTCTCGACGTTCAGGATCTTGCCGCGGATGGGCAGGATGGCCTGGTACATCGGGTTGCGGCCGGACTTGGCCGAGCCGCCGGCGGAGTCGCCCTCGACGATGAAGATCTCGCACTTGGTCGGATCGTTCGACTGGCAGTCGGACAGCTTGCCCGGCAGCGAGGCGCTCTCCAGCAGGCCCTTGCGGCGCGTCAGGTCGCGGGCCTTGCGGGCCGCGACGCGCGCCGTGGCCGCCTGGATCGCCTTGCGGACGATGTCCGCGGCCTCGACCGGGTTCCGGTCGAACCAGTCGTTCAGGTGCTCGTGGACCACCTTCTGCACGAAGGTCTTGGCCTCCGTGTTGCCCAGCTTGGTCTTCGTCTGGCCCTCGAACTGCGGCTCGCCCAGCTTGACCGAGATGATCGCCGTCAGACCCTCGCGGATGTCCTCGCCGGCGAGGTTGTCGTCCTTCTCGCGGAGCAGCTTCTTGTCCCGCGCGTAGCGGTTGACCAGACCGGTCAGCGCCGCGCGGAAGCCCTCCTCGTGGGTGCCGCCCTCGTGCGTGTGGATCGTGTTCGCGAAGGAGTAGACGCCCTCGGTGTACTGCGAGTTCCACTGCATCGCGATCTCGACCGAGAGCATGCGCTCCTTGTCCTCGGCCTCGACGTCGATGACGGTCGGGTGGATCAGCTCGCCCTTGCGCGAGTTCAGGTACTTCACGAAGTCGACGATGCCGCCCTCGTAGTAGTACTTCACCGTGCGCGCCTGGGGCTCGGCCGTGTCCGCGTCCGGGTCGTCCGCGCCCGCCGTGGCCTTCGCCGACTCGCGCTCGTCCGTCAGCGTCAGGGTCAGGCCCTTGTTGAGGAAGGCCATCTCCTGGAAGCGCCGCGACAGCGTCTCGAAGGAGTACTCGGTCGTCTCGAAGATGTCGCCGTCGGCCCAGAAGGTGACCGAGGTGCCGGTCCTGTCCGTCTCCTCGTTCTTGGCCAGCGGGGCCGTCGGCACGCCCAGCTTGTAGTCCTGGGTCCAGCGGTGCCCGTCCGTCTTGACCTCGACCGCGACCTTGGTCGACAGGGCGTTCACGACGGAAACACCGACACCGTGCAGACCGCCGGAGACGGCGTAGCCGCCGCCACCGAACTTGCCGCCCGCGTGCAGCACGGTCAGGACGACCTCGACGGCCGGCTTGCCCTCGGACGGAACGATGCCGACCGGGATGCCGCGCCCGTTGTCGACCACGCGCACCCCACCGTCGGCGAGGATCGTCACGTCGATGGTGTCCGCGTGCCCGGCCAGCGCCTCGTCGACCGAGTTGTCGACGACCTCGTAGACGAGGTGGTGAAGACCACGCTCACCCGTCGAGCCGATGTACATACCCGGCCGCTTGCGGACCGCGTCCAGGCCCTCGAGGACCTGAATCGCATTGGCGTCGTAATTCTTCTCGTTGGAGTCGCCGGAATCGGCCACGAAGCGCCCTTTCTGGCACAGCGCAGCCCGTACTCCGGACCAGCAAGTGCGCCGGCGGGAGCGGCCGCGTCGATCTGCGTTGTCTGCGTAATCCCGCGAACGGGCGGGATTTGCTCCAGTCTACCGGCACCACGGACATGAATGGGGGTTTGCCGGTACCTGAGTCCGCATGTGCCGCCCTGAACCTCCACTCTCCGACTCCCCACATCCGGGCAGGGGCTCTAAGTGGCTCACGCGGGCCTCCAGCGCTTCGGGCTGTCAACCTCCGGCTACCGTGAGGGACGCCACCCGCCGAGGCGGCCGCGAAGGCCGCCCGTGGACGCTACTCACCCGTAGGTGTCGCCCGGTCCGGTGCTCCCGGGAGCCCGCCAGGGCCCGTACCCCTTCGGACGTCCACCCGGGCCCTGCACCTTGATCAGGCGGACCGTGCCCTGCCCCAGATCCGCGTTCAGCCGCGCCACCAGCTGCGGGGCCAGCAGCTTCAGCTGCGCCGCCCACGCCGAGGAGTCGCACCTCACGACCAGCTCACGGTTCTCGTACCGCTGTGGTTCACAGTGCGCCGCGATCTCGGGGCCGACGATCTCCGGCCAGCGCTCCATCACGCCCGCCACCGCCATCGGCATCTCCCAGCCGCGCTCGGTGCGCAGCCGGTCCAGCGCGGCCATCAGCGGCATCGGGTCGCGGCCGTCCGCGCGGGCGCCCGACCTCAGCCCGGGCTGCTGCTGGTGCTTGCGGCCGATCGCCGCGTTGCCCCGGGCCCGCGCCTGCTCCCGCGCCGCGGCGAGGGCCTGGCGGGCCAGATCCACCCCGGAGGCCTCCGGAGCCCTGCGCCGCTGCTGCGGGTCCTTGCCCTGCTCGTTCACAACCGGGTCACCTCGCCGCCGGACACCCCGAACCGTGCCCCCACCAGCACCCCCGGGACGTCGTCGTCCACGGCCGCCGTCACGAGCACCTGCTCGCCCGGCGCCACCAACTCCGCCAGCCGCTCCCGGCGGCGGGCGTCCAGTTCCGCGAACACGTCGTCCAGGATCAGCACCGGCTCACTGCCCTCGGAGCGCAGCAGCTCGTAGGAGGCCAGCCGCAGCGCCAGCGCGTACGACCAGGACTCGCCGTGGCTGGCGTAGCCCTTGGCGGGCAGCTCCCCCAGCCGCAGAACCACGTCGTCGCGGTGCGGGCCGACCAGGGTCACCCCGCGCTCGATCTCCTGCTTGCGCGCCTCGCCGAGCGCGGCCAGCAGCACCTCGTAGAGGGCCTCGCGGGTGCGTGCCGCGCCGCCGTCCACCGGCTCGCCGGCCGAGCACTTGTACGCCAGCCCCAGCGGGCCGCCGCCGGGTGCGAGCTGCTCGTAGGCCTTGTCCGCCAGCGGCAGCAGCGTCCCGACCAGCTCCAGGCGCTGCGCGAGCAGCTCGGCGCCGGCGCGCGCGAGGTGCTGGTCCCACACGTCGAGCGTGGACAGGTCCGCCCCCGAACCCCGTCCGGAGGATGCCCCCTGGCGGCCGCCGTGCCGGCGGGCCATCGCCGCGGACTTCAGCAGGGTGTTGCGCTGCTTGAGGACGCGCTCGTAGTCGGAGCGGACCCCGGCCATCCGCGGGGAGCGCGCGGTGACCAGCTCGTCCAGGAACCTCCGCCGCTCGCCCGGGTCTCCCTTGACCAGGGCCAGGTCCTCCGGCGCGAACAGCACCGTCCGCACGATCCCCAGCACGTCCCGCGGCCTGACCTGGGAGGACCGGTTGATGCGGGCCCGGTTGGCGCGGCCGGGGTTCAGCTCCAGCTCGACCAGCTGCTGGCGCTCGCCCTGGGTGACGGCCGCGCGGACGACCGCCCGGTCCGCGCCCATGCGGACGAGGGGCGCGTCCGAGGAGACGCGGTGGCTGCCCAAAGTCGCGAGGTAGCCGACCGCCTCGACGAGGTTGGTCTTGCCCTGGCCGTTGGGGCCCACGAAAGCGGTGACGCCCGGGTCGAGGGGAACCTCGGCCCGGGCGTACGAGCGGAAGTCGGCCAATGAGAGATGCGAAACATGCATACGGCGCCGACCTCCCCCGGCTTCCCTACTGCTCTTCGTGGTGCTGTGCTGCTGCCCGGCCGCGGGCGGCTAGGCCTTCTCGACCGCGTGCCCGCCGAACTGGTTGCGCAGGGCGGCGATCATCTTCATCTGCGGGGAGTCCTCCTGGCGCGAGGCGAACCGGGCGAACAGCGACGCGGTGATCGCGGGCAGCGGCACGGCGTTGTCGATCGCCGCCTCCACCGTCCAGCGTCCCTCACCGGAGTCCTGCGCGAAGCCCTTCAGCCGCTCCAGGTGCTCGTCCTCGTCGAGGGCGTTCACGGCCAGGTCCAGCAGCCAGGAACGGATGACCGTGCCCTCCTGCCAGGAGCGGAAGACCTCGCGGACGTCGGTGACCGAGTCCACCTTCTCCAGGAGCTCCCAGCCCTCGGCGTAGGCCTGCATCATGGCGTACTCGATGCCGTTGTGGACCATCTTCGCGAAGTGGCCCGCACCGACCTTGCCGGCGTGCACCGCGCCGAAGTCGCCCTCGGGCTTGAGGGCGTCGAAGACCGGCTGGACGCGTGCGACGTGGTCCTTGGCGCCGCCGTACATCAGCGCGTAGCCGTTCTCCAGGCCCCACACGCCGCCGGAGACACCGCAGTCGACGAAGCCGATGCCCTTGGCCGCCAGCTCCTCGGCGTGCTTCTCGTCGTCCGTCCAGCGGGAGTTGCCGCCGTCGACGACGACGTCGCCGATCGAGAGCAGCTCGCCCAGCTCGTCGATGGTGGACTGCGTCGCCGCGCCGGCGGGGACCATGACCCACACGACGCGGGGGGCCTGCAGGCTGTCCACGAGTTCCCGGAGGCTGTGGACATCCGCGAGGTCCGGGTTGCGGTCGTATCCGATGACGGTGTGGCCTGCGCGGCGGATGCGCTCGCGCATGTTGCCGCCCATCTTGCCGAGACCGACGAGACCAAGCTCCATCAGGTGGTTCCTTAAGCGTTGTGGCCGTCTTTGCCGGGGCTGCCCCGGCAAAGTCCTCGCAGGACGCGCAGGGGTCGCCCACCGGATCCGAGCCTACGCCGGGCCGCGTCGGCCGGCCCCGCGGGCGCTCCATGGCGACCGGTCCGGCTTTCCGGGTTTCCTGGTTTCCCACGGTGCCCTCACCGGCCCGTGGACGGCGCCGGGCCCGGACCGCAGCAGCGTGCGGGACCCGGGCCCGGCGTCGAAGGGTGGTGCGTCAGCCGGACAGCCGCACCGGCATGATCAGGTACTTGTAGGCCTCGTCCGCCTCGGCGTCGACCGCGGGGCGGCCGCTGAGCAGTGCCGGCTTGGTCGACGTGGTGAAGCTGAGCTGGGCCACCGGCGAGGCGATCGCGCTGAGGCCGTCCAGCAGGAAGGTCGGGTTGAAGGCGATCGAGATGTTGTCGCCGTCCAGCTGGGCGTCGACCCTTTCCACAGCCTGTGCGTCGTCGGAGGAGCCGGCCTCCAGGATCAGGACGCCCTGCTCGAAGCTCAGGCGGACCGGGGTGTTGCGCTCGGCCACCAGGGCCACACGCTTGACGGCCTCGACGAAGGGGGCGGTCTCGATCACGGCGACGGAGTTGAACTCGGTCGGGAAGAGCGTCCGGTACTTGGGCAGGTCGCCCTCGAGCAGCCGGGTGGTGGTACGGCGGCCGGCGCCCTCGAAACCGATCAGGCCCTCGCCCGCACCGGAGCCGGAAAGGGCCAGGGTCACGGTGTCACCGCTGGTCAGCGAGTTGGCGATCTCTTGGAGCGTCTTGGCGGGCACCAGGGCCACCGCCGACGCCTCCGGGTTCTCCGGCTTCCACAGGAACTCGCGGACCGCGAAGCGGTAGCGGTCGGTGGAGGCCAGGGTGACGCGGTCGCCCTCGATCTCGATGCGCACACCGGTCAGCACGGGCAGCGTGTCGTCGCGGCCCGCGGCGGTGGCCACCTGCTTGGCAGCGGCGGCGAAGACCTCGCCGGACACGGTGCCGGTCGCGGTCGGCATCTGCGGCAGCGCCGGGTACTCCTCCACAGGAAGGGTGTGGAGTGTGAATCGAGAGGAGCCGCAGACCACGGTCGCCCGCACACCGTCTGTGGAAATCTCCACCGGCCGGTTGGGGAGGGCGCGGCAGATGTCGGCGAGCAGCCGGCCGGACACCAGGACGGTGCCGTCCTCCTCGACGTCCGCCTCGACCGAGACCCGGGCCGAGACCTCGTAGTCGAAGCCGGAGAGGCTCAGGGTGCCGTCCTCGGCCTTGAGCAGCAGGCCCGCGAGGACGGGCACCGGCGGCCGGGCCGGGAGGCTGCGGGCCGCCCAGGCCACCGCCTCCGCGAGTACGTCGCGCTCCACCCGGATCTTCACCGGAACCGCCTCCTGCTGTTGCTCGCTCGTCTGCCGGCCTTCGTCGTCGGCTCGTCGATGCCTCGACCGACGCCGGGGACCAGTCTGACGTACGGCGCCGACACTCGCTGCGGCCGGAGGTCAAGTCGGGAGCGAGGTGCCGGGACGGACGACCGGCGAGTTGTGCACAGGTCCTGCTTGAAAACCGAAACCGGCCTCACTCTCCATGGGGGTAGTAGTAGGGCCTGTGGAAACGGTGGATAACCCTGTCGTTGCAGGTCAGAGTGCCTTTTTTATCCACCGGCCCTGTGGGTGGCACCGGTGGACAACACGGTGTCCCTGTGGAGAACGAAAAGTTCTGCACAGGCTGTCCCCAGGTGGCCCCGACTACTCCACAGGTGTGTCCCCAGCTTTCCCCCGTTACTCCACAGCCCAAACGTCTACATCCGTGTGACGGCTTTCACTCCGGGCGGTGAGAGGGGGTGGCGGGTTGCCGAACAGTGGACAAGGGTGTGGAGAAGTCCGGGAAACCTGTGCACAGCATGAGGGAACCTGTGGGGTGGCGGTGGACAACGGCGGGGGCGGGGGTGTGGACGAGATGGTTGTCCACAGGGTGTGGATGGCGGTTGCGCACAAATCCACAGGGTCCTGACCTGGTCTGATGGATCCTCACCCGGCACCCCTGTGGACAGATTGTGGGTGACGCGGACAGTCCCCAGGGTGTGGACGGAAGAAAGTCGCCGAATCTGTGGATGAGTTGCTCCCCAGGGGGCGTATTCGAACAGGTCAGGGGCGCACGCACGAAGAAGGGCGCCCCCGTTGTGGACCGGGAGCGCCCTCTGAATGTGTTTGAAGGAGGGTTGAGGCGGGACCGGTCCAGCCGACCAGGGCCCGCGCTCAGCCGTTCTTGATGCGGTTGGTGAGCTCCGTGACCTGGTTGTAAATGGAGCGCCGCTCGGCCATCAGAGCGCGGATCTTGCGGTCCGCGTGCATGACCGTGGTGTGGTCGCGGCCGCCGAACTGCGCCCCGATCTTGGGCAGCGACAGGTCGGTGAGCTCACGGCACAGGTACATGGCGATCTGCCGCGCGGTGACCAGCACCCGGCTGCGCGAGGAGCCGCACAGGTCGTCCACGGTCAGGCCGAAGTAGTCCGCGGTGGCCGCCATGATGTCGCTGGCGGTGATCTCCGGTGCGCTGTCCTCGCCGCCGGGGATCAGGTTCTTCAGAACGTCCTCGGTGAGGCCCAGGTCGACCGGCTGCCGGTTGAGGCTCGCGAAGGCCGTGACCCGGATCAGCGCTCCCTCCAGCTCCCGGATGTTGCGCGAGATCCGGGAGGCGATGAACTCCAGCACCTCCGGAGGGGCGTTGAGCTGTTCCTGGACCGCCTTCTTGCGCAGGATCGCGATGCGGGTCTCCAGCTCGGGGGGCTGGACATCTGTGATCAGGCCCCACTCGAAGCGGTTGCGCAGCCGGTCCTCCAGGGTGACGAGCTGCTTGGGCGGCCGGTCGGAGGAGAGGACGATCTGCTTGTTCGCGTTGTGGAGCGTGTTGAAGGTGTGGAAGAACTCCTCCTGCGTCGACTCCTTGCTCGCGAGGAACTGGATGTCGTCGACGAGCAGGATGTCCATCTCGCGGTAGCGCTTGCGGAACGCGTCGCCCTTGCCGTCGCGGATCGAGTTGATGAACTCGTTGGTGAACTCCTCGGAGCTCACGTACCGCACGCGGGTGCCCGGGTAGAGGCTCCTGGCGTAGTGCCCGATGGCGTGCAGCAGGTGCGTCTTGCCGAGGCCCGACTCCCCGTAGACGAAGAGCGGGTTGTACGCCTTCGCCGGCGCCTCGGCGACCGCCACCGCGGCGGCGTGCGCGAAGCGGTTGGACGCACCGATGACGAACGTGTCGAAGAGGTACTTGGGGTTCAGTCGGGCGGTCGGCTCCAGCGGGCCCGACGTGGAGCCGCCGGACGGGACCGGGGGCGGTGCGGGCCGGCCGGGGGCCGGGCGCGGTGCGGGCTGCTCGTACGACTGCTGCTCGTATTGATGGGATTGATGGGATTGATGGGGCTGGTGCGACTGCTGCTCGTACGGCGACTGCTCGTACTGCTGCTGTTCGTAGGAGCCCTTGTCATAGGAGGGCGGGTCGTACTTCTGCTGGTCGTAGCCCGAGGACTCGGCCTGCTGGAGGTAGCCCGGCTGCGGGGAAGCGTAGGGGTCGCGTTCGGGGAAGCCGCCCAGCCGCGGCTGCTGCCAGCCGTAGTCGTCCTGCTGCCCGCCGCGGGGCCACGCGCCGGGCTCGGGGCGTGGCTGCTGGTAGTCCGGATAGGCCGGGCGGGCCGCGGGGAGCTGGTCGTCCGGGGGACCGCCGCCGCCCGGACGCTGGCCGCCGTACGGTTCGTAGCCGCCGGGCTGCTGGGCGGGAGGAGCGGCGGGGGCGGGCTCGCCGGCGGAGTCGTCCACGGTGATGGCGATCCGGATGGGGCGGCCGCACTCCCGGCTGAGCGCATCGCTGATCAGCGGGGCGAGGCGGCCTTCGAGGACGCGCTTGCCCCATTCGTTGGGGACGGCGAGCAGGGCGGTGTCGGCGACGAGTGCCAGGGGCTGACACCGCTCGACCCACTGCTTGTCCTTGGGCTCGATGCCCGGCTGTCCCTCCCCGAGGAGCTTCTCGAGCACCCTTGGCCACACTGCGGCAAGATCGGCAGGTACGTCAGCCACAGAGCACGCTCTCTCACAGGGGTCCCACGAATGTGTGGTTCTTTGGGACGGTCGGGACAAAAAATCCGGGGTCAGGCAACGGTAGTCAGGCCAGAGGCCGCGGTTCAAGTCGTTGTCCACAGCCTGTGCACAGTGGAGGGTGGGGCAGGCTCGGTTTGACCGGATGGCGTAGCCGCGCGTACCGTAACGAGGTCGAGTTGTCGATGGCTGCTGCCGCCTGCCTACCGATGGGCGAAGGTCACTGATAGTGATCAATTAGCGGTGCCACTCGGGCGAACACGCGAGTTTCCTCGTGGGCGCACGGTGACAGCCAGGCGATGTCCCGCCACAACGATTCATTCTCTGGAGCCCCCGAGTGAGCAAGCGCACCTTCCAGCCGAACAACCGCCGTCGCGCCAAGACCCACGGCTTCCGCCTGCGGATGCGTACCCGTGCCGGCCGCGCGATCCTGGCGAACCGCCGTTCCAAGGGCCGCGCCGCCCTGTCCGCGTAACAACGCTCAGGTCGTGACGTCGTGCTGTCTCCCGAGAATCGGCTGAGGCGGCGCGAGGAATTCGCGAGCGCGGTACGCCGAGGACGTCGGGCCGGTCGCCCACTCCTCGTCGTCCACCTACGTACAAGCGGTGCAACGGACCCGCACGAGTCGGGGGAGATCGATCCCTCGTCGCGTGCGGGTTTCGTCGTCAGCAAGGCCGTCGGCAATGCCGTCACGCGGAACCGGGTGAAGCGCCGCCTTCGCCATCTGGTGCGCGAGCGGCTGTCTCAGCTGCCCGCCGGTAGCCTGGTGGTGGTACGAGCCTTGCCCGGAGCGTGTGATGCCGGCCCCGACGAACTGGCCCGGGACCTGGATGCCGCTCTGGCGCGGCTCCTGGGAGGCGTGGCTCGATGAAGTACCCGCTGCTCGCTTTGATCAAGCTGTACCAGTGGACGATCAGTCCGCTGCTCGGGCCGGTGTGCCGCTACTACCCGTCGTGTTCGCACTACGGGTACACGGCCATCGACCGGCATGGTGCGGTGAAGGGGACAGCCCTGACCGCCTGGCGGATCCTGCGGTGCAATCCGTGGTCCCCGGGTGGCGTGGACCATGTCCCACCCCGTAAACGCCCGCGTTGGCACGAGCAGCTGCGCAGTGCGTTGCGTAGATCTCGCAATGCTCAAGGAGCCTGATTAGTGGACACGATCGCCGGTCTGTTCAGCTTTATCACCACACCCGTTTCCTGGATCATCGTCCAGTTCCACTCGTTGTACGGGGCGGTCTTCGGGCCGGACAGTGGATGGGCCTGGGGCCTGTCCATCGTGTCCCTGGTGGTCTTGATCCGTATCTGCCTGATCCCGCTCTTCGTGAAGCAGATCAAGGCGACGCGTGGCATGCAGGCGCTCCAGCCGAAGATGAAGGCGATCCAGGAGCGCTACAAGAACGACAAGCAGCGTCAGTCCGAAGAGATGATGAAGCTGTACAAGGAGACGGGTACCAACCCGCTCTCCTCGTGCCTTCCCATCCTGGCGCAGTCGCCGTTCTTCTTCGCGCTCTACCACGTGCTGGCGAACATCGCCGACGGCAAGACCATCGGTGTCCTCAACCAGCAGCTCGTCGACAGTGCCCGTGAGGCCAAGATCTTCGGTGCGCCGATCGCCGCCAAGTTCATGGACAGCTCCGAGAAGGTCGCCGCCCTCGGCGCCTCGCTGACGGACGTCCGGATCGTGACCGCGGTCATGATCGTCATGATGTCGCTGTCGCAGTTCTACACCCAGCGTCAGCTGATGCAGAAGAACGTCGACCTGTCGGTCAAGACGCCGTTCATGCAGCAGCAGAAGATGCTGATGTACATCTTCCCGGTGATCTTCGCGGTCATGGGTATCAACTTCCCCGTCGGTGTCCTCGTCTACTGGCTCACCACGAACGTCTGGACCATGGGTCAGCAGATGTACGTGATCAACCAGAACCCGACGCCGGGCAGCAAGGCGCAGGACCAGTACCTGACGCGGCTGCTCAAGCACGCCAGCTCGCACGGTGAGGTCAAGGGCCGGGGCAAGAAGAAGATCGTCGCCGACATCGTGGCCAAGGGCCCGGACCGCAACGACAACGAGCGGAAGTTCATCACGGCGCTGTCGAAGCAGGGCCTGGCCGCGCAGGCTGACGGCTCGGTGATCAAGAGTTCCGAGGCCACGGCCGATTCGGATGCCGCGAGCGGTGGTGCTGCGAAGAGGCAGCAGCCGAAGCGGCAGACGAAATCGCAGCGCCAGACGCCCAGCAAGCCCTCTTCCAAGAAGTAAGAAGGAGTCCCTCCCGTGACGGAAGGCACCACCACCGCCGCCGCTGAGAGTGGCGACACCCTGACCCGCCTTGAGCAGGAGGGTGAGATCGCGGCCGATTACCTTGAGGGTCTGCTGGACATCGCAGACCTGGACGGCGACATCGACATGGACGTCGAGGCGGACCGTGCTGCGGTGTCGATCGTCAGTGACTCCGCCAGCCGCGACCTGCAGAAGCTCGTGGGCCGCGACGGTGAGGTCCTGGAAGCCCTGCAGGAGCTGACCCGCCTGGCCGTCCACCGGGAGACCGGGGACCGCAGCCGGCTGATGCTCGACATCGCCGGGTTCCGCGCGAAGAAGCGTGAGGAGCTGGCGGCTCTGGGCGCGAAGGCGGCAGCTGATGTGAAGGCGTCCGGCGAGCCGCTGAAGCTGGCTCCGATGACCCCGTTCGAGCGGAAGGTCGTCCACGACGCCGTGGCGGCCGCCGGTCTGCGGAGCGAGTCCGAGGGCGAGGAGCCGCAGCGCTTCGTCGTTGTGCTCCCGGCCTGATCGCCGGCATGAATGCTCGGCCCCGTCTGTGTCGCAGGCGGGGCCGATGTTTGTCAGCCTGGCATGTGAACGACACGGCATCTTGAATACGTGGTCCTCAGAACCACGAGGTACGGAAGGACGGTCCCGTGACGGAGGCAGCTGAGCTTCCCGAGGCGCCCGAGGAGGCGCGCGCGGTGTTCGGTGAGTTTTTCCCGGAAGCTGTGCGGTATGCCGAGCTGCTCGCGGACGCGGGAGTCAAGCGCGGCCTGATCGGGCCGCGTGAGGTGCCGCGGCTGTGGGAGCGGCACCTGCTGAACTGCGCAGTGCTGTCGGAGGTGGTGCCCCAGGGCGTCACCGTGTGCGACGTGGGCTCGGGTGCGGGTCTGCCCGGTATCCCGCTCGCGCTGGTGCGACGGGATCTCAAGATCACATTGCTTGAGCCGCTGCTGCGGCGGACGACCTTCCTCCAGGAGGCCGTGGAACTGCTGGGCCTGGACCACGTCACGGTCATGCGCGGACGGGCCGAGGAGGTCCTCGGCAAGCTCCAGCCGGTGCACGTGGTGACGGCGCGTGCAGTGGCTCCGTTGGACCGGCTGGCCGGCTGGGGCGTGCCCCTGCTGCGTCCGTACGGCGAGATGCTGGCCCTCAAGGGCGACACCGCCGAGGAGGAGCTGGTGTCGGCGAAGACGGCGCTGGCCAAGCTCGGTGTGGTGAAGACCTCGGTGCTGCAGGTGGGCGAGGGCCTGGTGGATCCGCTGTCGACGGTGGTCCGGGTCGAGGTCGGAGAAAGCCCCGGTGGGGTGAGGTTCGCGGCCAAGCGGGCTAAGGCTGCCAGGGTCGGCAGGTCTCGCCGGCGTCGTTGATTCGCTGGTTGTGTGGGGCCCGCACGGCGATTTCGTCCGTGTTGGGCCCTGTAGGTATGCATTTCGGAGTGTCGTAGAGGCCTGAAGACTCCGTCCGGGCATCGTGTTTCACGTGAAACGTCGCTCTCTGCTGCACGGAATCATCAGCCGCGGTCGTGCGGCTGCGTCCCCCCTCCAGCGCAAGGAGGGAAGGGGGACGGAGTTGTCCACATCGGTGGATTCATCCACAGGAGTACGGGCCCCGCTGGTTCGCGACCCCGGTGACATGGCAGGCTCTGCTCATCGCGAGCCTGATGTCGAGGAGAGTGACACCGTGCGGTCCGACGCCAACCTCGCGGGGCCGATGGCCGACCCGGTCCCCGGTCCCCGCTCTGAACGCGTGGGTGAGGATGTTTCACGTGAAACATCACCCCCACCTCTCGTGGACAACGAGACGCCTGTCGGCCGATCCGCCCAGCTGGCGGTAGAGGCGATGGGACGTTCCGGTGCGGCCATGCCGCGCCCGGAGCAGACCCGCGTCATCGTGGTCGCCAACCAGAAGGGCGGCGTGGGCAAGACCACGACGACCGTGAACCTGGCGGCCTCGCTGGCTCTGAACGGGGCCCGGGTCCTCGTGGTCGACCTCGACCCGCAGGGGAACGCATCCACCGCTCTGGGCATCGATCACCACGCCGACGTTCCGTCCATCTACCACGTCCTCGTGGACAGCCGGCCCCTGCTGGAGGTCGTCCAACCGGTGGTCGACGTGGAGGGGCTCTTCTGCGCTCCAGCCACGATCGATCTGGCGGGTGCGGAGATTGAGCTGGTGTCGCTGGTGGCGAGGGAGAGCCGGCTCCAGCGGGCGATCCAGGCGTACGACCAGCCCCTCGACTACATCCTGATCGACTGCCCGCCCTCGCTCGGCCTGCTAACGGTGAACGCCCTGGTGGCCGGCGCTGAAGTCCTCATCCCGATCCAGTGCGAGTACTACGCGCTGGAGGGCCTGGGCCAGCTGCTGCGCAACGTCGATCTGGTGCGGGCCCACCTCAACCCGGCCCTCCATGTGTCGACGATCCTGCTGACGATGTACGACGGCAGGACCCGGCTCGCGTCGCAGGTGGCGGACGAGGTGCGCAGCCACTTCGGCAAGGAGGTGCTCCGGACGAGCATCCCCCGGTCGGTGCGCATCTCCGAGGCACCCAGCTACGGGCAGACGGTGCTCACGTATGACCCGGGTTCCAGTGGTTCCCTCTCCTACTTGGAGGCGGCGCGAGAGATCGCGTATCGGGGGGTCGGAATGCAGTACGAGTCCCAGCACGCCCATCTGGGCGCGGGTATGAACAGCACGCAGAGTATGGCGGAGGGGATCCAGTGAGTGAGCGACGTAGAGGTCTGGGACGGGGGCTCGCCGCGCTGATCCCGCAGGCTCCGCAGGAGAAGGCGCTGCCGGCGAGCGGTGCCGGCTCCGCGTCACCGACGGCGGTGCCGGAGCTGGCCTCCGAGCGCGGGATCGCGGCGGCGAAGCTTGCGGCTCTGTCGCAGGCCGATGTTTCACGTGAAACATCGCTCGCGGTTCTCCCGGTGGACGAGCCTGCTGCGGAGCCGGCGGCCGAGGCCAATGAGGTGGCGGGAGCGACGTTCGCTGAGCTTCCGATGGACACGATCACCCCGAACCCGCGGCAGCCGCGTGAGGTGTTCGACGAAGACGCGCTCGCCGAGCTGGTGACCTCCATCCAGGAGGTGGGTCTGCTTCAGCCGGTCGTGGTGCGCCAGTCTGCACCTGGCCGCTACGAGCTGATCATGGGTGAGCGGCGCTGGCGTGCCTGCCGGGAAGCCGGACTGGAGGCCATTCCGGCGATCATTCGTGCGACGGACGACGAGAAGCTGCTGCTGGACGCCCTGCTGGAGAACCTTCACCGGGCCCAGCTCAACCCGCTGGAAGAGGCCGCGGCCTACGACCAGCTGCTCCAGGACTTCAATTGCACGCACGACCAGCTGGCCGATCGGATCGGCCGTTCCCGCCCTCAGGTGTCGAACACCCTGCGACTGCTGAAGCTGTCGCCGCCGGTGCAGCGCCGGGTGGCTGCCGGTGTGCTCTCGGCGGGGCACGCGCGAGCGCTGCTCTCAGTGGAGGATTCTGCGGAGCAGGACCGGCTGGCGCACCGGATCGTGGCCGAGGGGCTGTCGGTACGTGCGGTCGAGGAGATCGTGACGCTGATGGGCTCGGAGCCTTCGAGCGCGGTGAAGCCGAAAGGCCCGCGTGCGGGAACCCGGGTGTCTCCGGCGCTCAGTGAGCTGGCGACGCGGCTGTCGGATCGCTTCGAGACGCGGGTGAAGGTGGACCTGGGCCAGAAGAAGGGCAAGATCACGGTCGAGTTCGCTTCGATGGAGGATCTGGAGCGGATTCTGGGGACCTTGGCACCGGGCGAGGGCCGGGTGCTGGACCAGGGCCTGCCTGGAGAGTGATCCCGGGGCAGGCCGAGGGGCGGATCGTGCCGGTGCGAACCGGCGTGACCCGCCCCTTCGTCTTGCTGTCGAAGAACGAGGGACCAGTGGATACGATGCCGTCATGGGTCGTCGGCTGGTACCGCTCACGCTGGACAACCTCCAAGACCTGCCGCGTCGTTGCCGGTCCTGCGTCTTCTGGGAACTGGATCCGGTCAGCGGTGAGGCCGCCGTCACGACGGGCACCGCGGCGACGGAGAAGGAGGCCTGGATCTCGGCTGTCCTGCTGGAGTGGGGATCCTGCGGCCGTGTGGTCTACGTGGACGACGTTCCGGTGGGGTTCGTGCTGTATGCACCACCGGCATACGTCCCCCGGTCCACCGCTTTCCCGACGAGTCCGGTCTCGCCGGACGCCGTCCAACTGATCACCGCGTGGATCATGCCGGGATATCAGGGACAGGGACTGGGCCGGGTCATGGTTCAGACAGTGGCCAAGGACCTGCTGCGCAGGGGGTTCCGGGCGATCGAGGCGTTCGGGGACGCGCGGTGGGAGGGCCCGGCCTGCCTGCTTCCGGCGGACCATCTCCTGGCCGTTGGCTTCAAGACCGTACGGCCCCATCCGGCTCATCCCCGGTTGCGGCTGGAATTGCGGTCTACCTTGTCCTGGAAGGAAGACGTCGAGCTGGCTCTGGACCGGTTGCTGGGCGGCGCGCGCAAGGAGCCGGCCCTACGGCCGCTCTGATGGCGAACACGGAAACGGGCCCACCCCCTCCGAGGGGGGTGGGCCCGTTTCACGTGAAACATCGGCCGTCGTCAGACGGTCTTGACCTCGACGAAGTCAGCGAGATCACGCAGGATGGCGGCCTTCGGCTTGGCGCCGACGATGGTCTTGGCGACCTCGCCGCCCTTGTAGACGTTGAGCGTCGGGATGGACATGACGCCGTACTTGGCCGCGGTGGCCGGGTTCTCGTCGATGTTGAGCTTGACGATCTCGATCTGGTCGCCGTACTCGGCGGCGATGGCCTCCAGAGACGGGGCGATCTGGCGGCACGGTCCGCACCAGGCGGCCCAGAAGTCGACCAGTACGGGCTTGTCGCTCCTGAGGACCTCGGCGTCGAAGTCGGCGTCGGTCACGTTCTTGAGGGTGCCGGCCACAGCGGCCTCCTTGTTCTTCCTGCGGGGTGGGGTGTGTGGGGCTGGTGCGGGGTGGAACCGGTCAGACCGCTGCGTGAGCCTTCTCGGCGTCCGCGAGGGCGGCGAGGAAGCGCTCGGCGTCGAGGGCGGCGGAGCAGCCGGTGCCCGCGGCGGTGATGGCCTGACGGTAGGTGTGGTCCACGACGTCGCCGGCGCCGAACACGCCGGTGACGCTGGTGCGGGTGGACGGGGCGTCGACCTTGAGGTAGCCCTCGTCGTCAAGGTCCAGCTGGTCCTTGAAGAGCTCGGTGCGCGGGTCGTGGCCGACGGCGATGAACAGGCCGGTCACGGGCAGCTCGGAGGTCTCACCGGTCTTGGTGTTGCGCAGGGTGAGGCCGGAGAGCTTCTGCTCACCGCGGATCTCGGAGACCTCGCTGTCCCAGGCGAACTTGATCTTCGGGTCGGCGAAGGCGCGGTCCTGCATGGCCTTGGAGGCGCGCAGGCTGTCGCGCCGGTGGACGATCGTGACGGACTTGGCGAACCGGGAGAGGAAGGTGGCCTCCTCGATCGCGGTGTCACCGCCGCCGACGACGGCGATGTCGTGGTCCTTGAAGAAGAACCCGTCACAGGTGGCGCACCAGGAGACGCCGCGGCCCGAGAGGGCGTCCTCGTTGGGCAGACCGAGCTTGCGGTGCTGCGAACCCGTGGTGACGATGACGGCCTTCGCACGGTGCACGGTGCCGGCCGTGTCGGTGACGGTCTTGATCTCGCCGGTGAGGTCCACGGCCACGATGTCGTCCGGAACCAACTCGGCGCCGAAGCGCTCGGCCTGGCCCCGCATGTTGTCCATCAGGTCCGGGCCCATGATGCCGTCCTGGAAACCGGGGAAGTTCTCCACCTCGGTGGTGTTCATCAGCGCGCCACCGGCGGTGACGGCGCCTTCGAAGACCAGGGGCTTGAGCGAAGCGCGTGCGGTGTACAGGGCGGCGGTGTAACCGGCCGGCCCGGAGCCGATGATGATCACGTTTCGAACGTCGCTCACGGGTTTCTTCCTCGTCTCTGCGGACTGCGTGCTGCCTACCGGGGGCCGGTGCGGACTCTCACCCCACCCAACGGATCCTACGGCGCCTGCATTCCCCACCTGTCGCAGTGCGGACCTGAACGGGTCAGCTTCGCGGATAGGTGTTCTTCAGGAGGACCTTTCCGGGAGCGGCCGAGCCCGTGCTCTCGCACGTGGTGTCGACGAGGTAGGCGTCCACGCGCGAGTCGTCGCCGGCGTGGGGCAGGACGAGCAGATGGACCGGGGCGCCCTGGTAGCTGCCGCGCTCCGCGGCGAGTGGGGCGTCCGATCGGCCCGTGGCGTCCTGAACGCAGGAGGCGACCGCGGGCGCCACCCGCTTGCCCTCGGGAGCGACTCCGGAAGCGCCGGCGGTGTCGTCCAGCCCGAAGGGGGTGTTCCGCTCGCCGGGGTCACTCTTGGCGGCCGCTCCGGGCGCGATGAGCCGCTGAACGCTGTCCTGCAGGCCCTGCGCGGTGAAGGTTCCGCCGGCGGCCTCGCCGACGGGTGGGTGGGCGGCGGAGTCCGAGGCCGCGGTGTGCGGGTGCGGGGCACCGGAGAAGTCGACGAAGAGGAAGAGGCCGAGAGCACACGCGGCGGCGCCGGCCAGGCCGCCGAGGACGGCGATCCGGCGACGGGCGCGGCGACGCCCCGGACCGGTTGGGCCGGTCGGGTGACCGGAGGGCGCTGCTGCACGGGAGACGGCGCGGTCCGCAGCGCGGGGGCGGGGGGACGGACCGGCCTGGTCCCGCGGCTGGGTCGCGTCGAGCAGGGCCTCGGCGGCGAGGGCCGCGTCGATCCGCCCGGCGATGTCCGCCGGCATGCGGGCAGGACCGGGCAGGGTGCCGAGGAGCCCGCGGATCTCCTCCAGGGAGGAGCGGACATCGGCGCACAGGGCGCAGCCTTCCAGGTGACGGCGGATTTCCCCGGTACGGGACGGGGAGAGGAGCCCTTCGGTCAGGTCGGAGATCTCCGAGACGTCCGGGTGCCGGATCGTTCCGGTCGTGCCGGGCGTGCCAGTCGCAGGGCTCACGATCGTCCACCTCCGCCCTTCACAGCGTCTGTGTCTGGTTGCCGGGGTTGTGCCGTCGCCGGTGGGACGGGCGTGCCCGGCGTCCGGTTCCTTCCCCGCTCGGCGGCGGTGTTATCCCCGGCATTCGCGCGCAGATGAGTGAGGAGCGGCAGGAGCTTTGCCCTCCCGCGTGCGCACCGGCTCTTCACCGTGCCGATGGGTACGTCGAGGACATCGGCGGCCTCGGCGACGGGGTATCCCTGCATGTCGACGAGGACCAGCACGGCCCGCTGCTCGTCCGGGAGGGTACTCAGGGCGGCCAGGAGCTGGCGGTGGAGGTCCTGGCGCTCGGCGGGTGCCTCGGCGGACTCGTGGGGCTCCAGAAGGCTCTCCAGGCGCTCCGTGTCGTTCAGCGGCGCGGTCCTGCGCGAGGCGGCCTTGCGGGCACGGTCGAGGCACGCGTTGACGGTGATCCGGTGCAGCCAGGTGGTGACGGCCGACTCCCCCCGGAAGGTGTGCGCGGACCGGTAGGCCGAGACCAGGGCGTCCTGCACGGCGTCCGCGGCCTCCTCCCGGTCCCCGAGCGTCCGCAGCGCCACGGCCCACAACCGGTCCCGGTGCCGCCGCACGAGCTCTCCGAAGGCATCGGGATCACCGCCCACGTGCAGCGCCAGAAGCTCCTGGTCGCTGCACGCGCCGGGCGTCGTGTCGTTCAACGGTGAGCCCCTCCCGGTTGTGCGGTCAGCCCGAGAACTTCACGTCCGTGATGGCCTGCTTGTAACCGGCGTCGCTGAACATGTCGGCCGGTGCCTGCGGCATGGCGGTGATCCACACAAGCACGTAGCGCGTCTTGACCGGTTTCTCGGCGGCCAGCTGGAGATTGGTGTCCGAGGTGGTAATTCCGGCGATCTTCACCATGGAGTCGACGGAGCCCTTGGGGGACTTGGAGTCGGTCGCGTACAGCGTGAGGGTGGTGTGCGAGCCGCCGTGCTTCAGCGCTATCGAGGCTGCGCTGACCTCCTGCTCGGACCCGAGATCGTAGACGATGCCGAGGCCGTCCTTGATCTTCACTTCGGGACCGTCGAAATAGCTCTTGGTGCGCCAGTAGCTGGAGGCGTCCTCGTCGTACGTCTTTGAGACGTCCTCGGGGTTCTGCGGTTTGCCGTCGGGGGCGTATTCCTGGGCACCCGTGATCGCGATCTGGGTCGGCTCCTTCTTCTCCCCGCTGTCGTCCGTGCCGGGCTTGGTGTTGTTGTTGCTCGTGCCGCTGTTGCCCTTCTGGGTGCCGCGTTCCAGGAGGGTGTCCGCCAGTTGCCAGCTGCCCAGGCCGAGGGCGGCGATGAGCAGGGCGGCGACGCCCCACTTGAGCGCGCGGCCGGTGCGGCTCTGCAACGGCGCCGGCGGGGGCACGACGGTGCGCTGGACGGTGGTCACGCCGGACGGCGTGGTGCGGCCGTAGCTGCCCTGCTGGTAGGTGGTGTGCTGGTACTCCGGCGGGGCCGTGAAGGCCGGCTCCGGCGGCCGGATACGGGGCATCGCGGCCACGGCCTTGGACAGCTCTTCCGGGGTGGTGCAGGCCGGCTCCTGGCGGGAGGCAGTGGCCCCGTCGTTGGCGAGCGCACGCATGGCGACCTCGCCCAGGCCCCGGTGGACGCCCGCGCGGACCTGGTCGGGGGCGATGAGACCGACGCCCTTGGGCAGACCGGTGAGACCGTACGCATCGCTCTCGTAGGGCCAGCGCTGGGTGAGGGCCGCGTACAACAGGGCGCCGATGGCTTCGGTGTCGGCCCGCTGCGGGGTCTCGCTGGTGATGCCGCGCAGCGCGGCGTTCACGGCCAGGCCTCGGATGCGCCATTGGCCCGTGGACGTGCGCAGTATCGCGCTCGGCGTGAGGCGAAGGTGGGCGAGGCCCTCGCGGTGCGCGGCTGCCATCGCCTGGGAGACCTGGCTGACGAGTTGGTAGGCCTCGTGCGGCTCCAGCGGGCCCACGGCGAGCAGGGCGGTGAGCTCGGTGGCGTCGGGCAGCCACTCGTGGACGACGTAGACGAGGTCGTTCTCCTCGACGGCATCGAGGACCTGGACGAAGCGCGGGTCGCCGAGGAGGGCGGACGAGCGGGCGGCGGCCAGTACGGCGCGCGCCCGTGAGTGGTCGGCCGGCATCAGATGGACGCCCACGGCCCGGCGCAGCTTCTCGTCCATCGCGCGCCAACTGCTGAATCCGTCCACACGGGTGACGCACTCTTCCAGTCGGTAGCGTCTGGCGAGCTTGTGACCGCTGTGGAGTTCGGGTGCGGCCGTGGAGGCCGTGTTCGTGCGTTCGCCGTCCTTGTCGGGCATGGGTCCGTCCGCGGCTCGTCCGTTCTGGGTGTCCACCCCGTCGGACGTGGCCTTCGCCGCCTGAGCGGCAGACGGCTCGTCGCCGTCGTTGTCGGCCACGTCGACGGCAGCCGTGCTACGTTCCGCCACCGTCGTTCCTGCCTCCCCATCCGTTGCGCGCTGTAGGCCAGTCTGCGAAGCCATGCCAATTGTGCCCACAGTCCGACGCTATGCACGACACACGAAAGGGGGCGACGGTTGTGCGCATCAGCGCCCCAAACGCCCGCGGACCATCCCGACCATCGCGTTGAGCTCTTCGATCCGCATCCGCTTGGCCGCGATGAGGAACACGGCAGCCAGGGCGATACCGCCGACGACCAGCGACGTGGCGGAACCGAACACTCCGCTGCCCAGCCACTGGGTGACCGCGTAGGCTGCCGCTCCGGCCACGGCGGCGGCCGGGACGCAGGCTCCGGTGAGTCGGGCGTAGGTGCGCATCACGTGGGCGCCGTCGAGGTCCCCGCCGAGCCTGGTGCGCAGGCGGCGCCAGGCCACGCCCACGCCCACGGCGTAGCCGAGACCGTAGGAGGCCGCCATGCCGACGACCGCCCAGCGGGCGGGGAGGACGAAGAAGGAGACCGCCGATCCGGCCGCGTTCACGGCGGCGACGATGACGGTGTTGTAGAAGGGCGTCCGAGTGTCTTCGTAGGCGTAGAACCCGCGCAGGACGACGTACTGGACGGAGTACGGGATCAGCCCGAGGCCGAAGGCCATCAGGACGTAGCCGATGTTCTGGGCACCGGATCCGGAGCCCGCGTAGAGCAGGGTCGCCATCGGGACGCCGAGCGCGAGGAACGCGAAGGCACAGGGCACGATCGCGACGGCCGAGGTGCGCAGTCCGTACGAGATGTCGTCGCGGACCGCGGCGGCGTCGCCGTCGTGGGCGGAGCGGGAAATGCGGGGCAGGACGGCCGTCATGACGGAGACGGTGATGATCGCCTGAGGCATCTGCCACAGCAGCAGCGCGTAGTTGTAGGCGGTGATACCGGTACCGGGGTGACCCTGCTTCTCGGCGACCGAACCGGCCCAGGTGGCGAGCTGGGTGACGATGACCAGGCCGACCTGGTTGGCCAGGACGAAGAAGAACGTCCACTTGGCCAGGCGGGCGGCCTTGCCGAGGCCGTGGCCCTTCCAGTCGAAGCGCAGGCGCGGTGTGAAGCCGGCGTCACGCAGGTACGGGAGCATTGCGAGGGCCTGGACGGTCAGGCCGAGCAGGGTGCCGAGCCCCAGCAGGCGGACGCCTTCCGGGGTGACGGTCGTGGCGTTGACGCCGGAGGTGGTGAAGCCGCCGAAGGCCCAGATGAAGGCGCCGAAGGTGGCGATGACCACGATGTTGTTGAGGACCGGAGTCCACATCATCGCGCCGAACCGTCCCCGGGCGTTGAGGATCTGACCGAGCACCACATGAACGCCCATGAAGAACATGGTGGGCAGGCAGTAGCGCGCGAACGCGACGGCGACGTCCATCTGCTGCGGGTCGGAGGCGATCTTCGGCGACATCATCGTGATGAACACCGGCGCCGCCAGGACGCAGATGGTGGTGATGCCGGCCAGCAACACCACGACCAGGGTCAGCAGCCGGTTGGCATAGGCCTGTCCCCCGTCGTCGTCATTCTTCATCGCGCGGACCAGCTGCGGGATGAAGACGGCGTTGAGGGCGCCGCCGCCGACGAGCACGTAGATCATCGTGGGCAGCGTGTTGGCGATCTGGTACGTGTCGTTGAAGGTGCCGACGCCGATCGCCGCGGCGATCACCAGGGTTCTCAAGAAGCCGGTGATGCGGGAGACGATCGTGCCCGCGGCCATGAGCGCGCTGGACTTGAGCAGGCTCGCGGCACGTCCGGCCGGCTTGCTCGGGGCCGGAGCGGCGACGGGGGCGTCCTCGGCGGGGATACGGGGCGCCGCCTCCTGGTCCCGGTAGAGGTGCGCGAAGGCGTCCGGCTCGGGCTGTTCCTCCGAGGCACGTGTGACGAGCGAGTCCACCCCCACGAACTCGGTGGTGGAGGCGCGATCGCCGTACGGAAGGTGCCGGGACGGGCCGTCCGGTTCCGGCGGCGGGGTCTGGGCCCAGACGCGAGGATCGGGGGAGTACATGGGCGCGCTCGGGGCCGCGTAGAGCGGACCGGGCTCCTGGAAGGTGCCGGGCGCCGGCGGCGGGTGCGCGGCACGGTCGTAGAGAACCTCGTCGACCGGGTCCTGGGCGGACAGGTCCTGGGACCGGTACGGGTCGTAGTCGTAGGCACCCTGGACATACGGGTCGCGGTCCGGCGCGGGCGCAGGCACGGGAACCTGCCCGGGCACCGGGGTGCCCGGGGCAGTGCCCTGGGAGGGCGCGGGCCCGCCAGTGCCCTGCGCGCGGTCACCGTCGTACGGCGCGTTCATCGAAACCCCACCTCATCGTCCCCAGGCCGACCGGCCACGGCATCGCTCAACGGTCCACTGTCTCACTCGTGCCGGACCCCTCGGTGCTTTGCGGTTCGGTGTCCGGGGACTCGTCACTCGGCTGCGTGCTCTCCTCCGCGGCGGCACGGGCCGCCACACGCTTGCGGCTGGCGTACATCTTGATGCCTGCCAGGACCAGCAGGAGCACGCCGCCGGCGATCACGAGCATCACGGTGGGAGTGATCTCGGTGGCCTCCACGGTGAACCGGCGTTCCTCGCCGTAGGGGATGCCGTCCTTGGTGAAGAGCTGTGCCGTGACCTCGACGGGCCCGCTCGCGGTGGCGTTGGCGGGGAACTTCACCGTCTGGGTGTGGTCGCCCTGGACGGTGACCTGCTGCTCCGCCTGGCCGCTGTCGCCGAACATCAGGCGGGACGGGTTGGCGGACTTCACCCGCAGCACCAGGTCGTGCACGTCCTGCACCAGGCTGTTCTGCACGCTGACCGGGATGGTGGCGCTGTGTCCGGACAGGGTGGCGTCGGACTTGGGGATGACCTTGACCTTCTCGGTGAGACCGATCAGGTAGTCCTGCACCTGGTCCCGGTAGAGGCGGGCTTCGTCGGGACGTCCTCGCCAGGAGGTCGACATCTCCCGGTTGATGGTGTTACCGAAGGGGATCTCCACGCGGTCGGGCGCTGCGAGGATCACTTTGAAGTGGTCGAGGGTGTTCTGCGTCGTGCGGATCTTCTCGAAGGCCGATACCGGCAGCTCCTGCTTGCGCAGGTCTTCCGGATACTGGCCGGCGCCCGGCACCTGGGTGGCGGCCCCGGGGTCGGGCTTGGCGGTAGCCGCCGCCTCGAGGTCGGCCGGCTGCGTCCAGCGGCCCCCCTGGAGGCCGCGCAGGGCGGCGGCCATCGACCGGGCCTGGCTGACGGTGGGCATCCGCTGCGGGGCCACGACGAAGCTGCGCTGCTCGTCGGTCTTCTGCAGGTTCAGGGCCAGGCTGTGGGCCAGGAACCGCTGCACGGCGAGGGTGGAGCTGCCGGCGTTCAGCATGTCGCCCTCGAAGGCGGTGGACAGCTCGGCATCCGCCACGACGGCGGTGGTACCTGCTCCGATGGGCCGGGCCGCCGACGGCGTGTAGCCGAGGGCACCGCTCTCCACCAGGCTGTCGCTGCGGGCCAGGACGTTGTGGGCGCCGGCCGATGTGGCCACGTTCACGATCGAGGGGTCGATGGCGCCGTTCACGGGCCAGGAGAAGTCGGTGGACGCCGGGACGTGCAGGACGGTCTGCACCGCGTCCTTTGCCTTGTCGGTGGCCGGGTGTAGCTGTCCCAGAGTGCCCGAGACGTCCTTGCCGCGGTGTGCGAGGGAAGCCAGGTCGGGGTCCGCGAAGGGCAGCGCGACGACCTTCTTGCCCTGCACGGCCGCTTCCAGTGAGCTCAGCCACTGCTCGGCCACGGCCTTGTTCTTGCCCTGGACGGACTTTCCGTTCGGGCCCCTGACCCGGTAGCCCTTGGTCATCGCGTCGACCGTGTAGAGCAGGTCGGGATCGATGACCCAGGTGACCGGGAGGTCCCTGCCGAGCGTGACCATCTGTTCCAGGCGGCCTCCCGGCTTGAGCTCCTCGTAGAGGGAATCGTCGAGGAAGACCGGTGTCTGGAGCTCGTCGGATCCGGTCTCGGCCGTGACACGGGTGGCGGAGATCAGGGGCCAGACGTAGGTGAGCTGTGAACGCTTGGAGGCGGCCTCGGGCTGCCAGGGCAGGAAGGTCCGCTTGATGCCCAGCACCTGCTCGGACGGCCGGCTCTCGGTCACGCCGGACAGGGACACACCGAGCTGGTAGACGCCGTCCTTGTCGAGCTCGAGCTTGTTCACCGGGACGGTGAGGGTGAAGTTCTGGGTGACTTTCGACGGCAAGGAGGCGATCTTCACTGCGTAGGCCGAGTCGATCTCGCCGGGATCCGTGCCAGCCCGGAAGCCGTTGCGGTCCGCGGTCTCGTCGATGGACGAGCGGTCCGTGAGTGCGGGGCCCACCCGCAGGCCGACATGGGCGTCCGTGATCGTTTCGGACCCGGTGTTGACCACGGTGCCCTCGATGGTGAGGGTGTCGCCCTTCACCGGGGCGCTGGGTGCCATCGAGACCAGCTGGACGTCGACGGAGGAGGCCTGCACGGCCTCCGCTTGCGGGGCGGGGGCGTAGACGAGAGCGGCCAGCACGGGGGTCCCGGCCAGCAGGACGATCGCGCGCCGCAGCCATCGGCGCCGGACAGGGGCGGGTGAGACCCCTTGGATGTCTGCCGCCTCGGCCACGCGCTAGCCCGTCCCTAGAAGTGTCAGTGGTCGTCTTTCGTGCGTCCACGAATGGTAACGAGGTGCGCTGTGTGCGAGTGCCGCCCCTTGCTCCACATGATCGGTACAGCCCGGCGGCGGCCGCATACCGGGGTCGCCGATAAACGGGGCGGTTACCGGTGGACCGGGCACGTACCCTTTTCAGTTGTGCCGAACGCCAATGAAGACAACCCCAGTGCCCTGAGTCAGGTGCAGCGCCGCGCGGTCAGTGAACTGCTGCAGGTCGCTCCTGTCGCCGACGAGCTCGGCCGCCGGTTCCAGGAGGCGGGCTTCCGCCTGGCCCTGGTCGGCGGGTCCGTCCGCGACGCGCTGCTGGGGCGTCTCGGCAACGATCTCGACTTCACCACCGACGCCCGACCCGAAGACGTTCTCAAGATCGTCCGGCAGTGGGCGGACGCGGTCTGGGACGTGGGCATCGCCTTCGGCACCGTCGGGGCCCAGAAGAACGCGCGCGTCGGCGATGCCGTGCGGAACTTCCAGATCGAGGTGACGACGTACCGCTCGGAGGCCTACGACCGTACGTCGCGCAAGCCGGAGGTCTCCTACGGTGACTCAATCGACGAGGACCTCGTGCGCCGTGACTTCACGGTGAACGCGATGGCCCTGGCTCTGCCGGAGCAGGAGTTCATCGACCCGCACGGCGGCCTGGAGGACCTGGCCGCCGGAGTGCTGCGGACCCCCGGCACCCCCGAGGATTCCTTCTCCGACGATCCCCTGCGCATGCTGCGGGCGGCGCGGTTCTCGGCGCAGCTGGACTTCGAGGTCGCACCCGAGGTCGTGGCGGCGATGAAGGCCATGTCCGACCGGATCGAGATCGTTTCCGCGGAGCGGGTCCAGGGCGAGCTGAACAAGCTGATCCTGTCCGCCAACCCGCGCCGCGGCCTGGGACTGCTCGTGGACACGGGGCTGGCCGACCGTGTGTTGCCCGAGCTGCCCGCGCTGCGGCTGGAAAGCGATGAGCACCACCGGCACAAGGACGTCTACGACCACTCGCTGATCGTGCTGGAGCAGGCGATCGCGCTGGAACAGGACGGCCCGGACCTCGTACTGCGGCTCGCTGCCCTGCTGCACGACATCGGCAAGCCCCGTACCCGCCGCTTCGAGAAGGACGGCCGGGTCTCCTTCCACCACCACGAGGTGGTGGGCGCCAAGATGACCAAGAAGCGGCTGACCGCGCTGAAGTACTCCAACGACATGGTCAAGGACGTGTCCCGGCTGGTCGAGCTGCACCTGCGTTTCCACGGCTACGGGGACGGCGAATGGACCGACTCCGCGGTGCGGCGCTACGTCCGTGACGCCGGGCCGCTGCTGGACCGCCTGCACAAGCTGACCCGGTCCGACTGCACCACGCGCAACAAGCGCAAGGCGAACGCGCTCTCCCGCACCTACGACGGGCTGGAACGGCGCATCGCACAGCTCCAGGAGCAGGAGGAGCTGGACGCGATCCGTCCCGACCTGGACGGCAACGAGATCATGCGCGTGCTGGACGTGGGCCCCGGACCGGTGATCGGCAAGGCCTATGCCTTCCTGTTGGAGATGCGGCTGGAGAATGGTCCGATGGGGCACGATGCCGCCGTGGCCGCGCTCAAGGAGTGGTGGGCGGCCCAGGACTGATCCTCGGGCGCCGGTGTCGATGTTTCACGTGAAACATCGACACCGGGGGTGCCGTCATGGGCGATGTTTCACGTGAAACATCGGCTGCGACGGCTGAGGAGCACCGCGGTCAGCGCGTAGAGCACGGACACGCAGACGAGCAGCACTACGGACCGGCCGTCGGCGGGCAGCATGAGTGCGGCCACGGCCGCCGCACCGACGAACGCGACGTTGAAGAGCACGTCGTAGACGGAGAACACCCGGCCGCGGTAGTCGTCGTCCACACGGGACTGCACTTCGGTGTCGGTGGAGATCTTGGTGCCTTGGGTGGCCAGGCCCAGGACGAACGCGGCGACCAGCATCGGACCCGGGGCGAAGAACAGGCCGAGGGCCGGCACCAGCACGGCGGAGCCCGCCGCGCAGGCGGTGATCCAGCCGAGGGTGCCCAGTCGCCCCACCATCCACGGAGTCGCCACCGCGGCCGCGAAGAATCCGGCTCCGGACGCGCCGACCGCGATGCCCAGGAGAGTCAGCCCCTCGGCTTCGTTGTCCGACCAGGCGTAGCGGCAGAGCATCAGCAGCATGACGAACAGTGCTCCGTAGCAGAACCTCATCATGGTCATCGCGGTGAGCGCCTGGGCCGCCGGCCTCCGGGCGGCGAGGTGCCGGAGCCCTTCGGCCATGCCCCGCACGGTGAGGGCGATGCCCTGGGCCACTGAGGGGTGTGCCTGCCCTGCGGAGTGTTCGGGGCCAAGCAGTCCGACGGCCAGGCGCAGGGAGACGAGGGCCGCACACAGGTAGAGACCCGCTCCGAGTAGCACGACGAGGGCGTTGGAGCCGGACGCGAGCAGCCGGACGAGGAAGGCCAGCCCTCCGCCGGCCACCGCCGCGAGCGTCCCCGCGGTGGGGGAGAGCGCATTCGCGGTGACCAGCTGACCGGCTCCGACGACGCGGGGCAGCGAGGCAGCCACCCCGGCCAGTACGAAGCGGTTGACCGCCGTCACGGACAGCGCCGAGGCGTAGAACAGCCAATCGGGTACGTGCGCGACGATCAGCACCGCGGTGATGCAGGCGAGGAAGGCCCGCAGCAGATTGCCGTAGAGGAAGACCTGGCGTCGGCGCCAGCGGTCGAGCAGCACTCCGGCGAAGGGGCCGATCACCGAGTAGGGCAGCAGCAGCACCGCCATTGCGGAGGCGACGGCTGCCGGGGAGGTCTGTTTCTCGGGGGAGAAGACGACATAGGTGGCGAGCGCGACCTGGTACACGCCGTCCGCCGCCTGGGAGAGCAGCCGTACGGCGAGCAGGTTGCGGAAGTCCCTCAGGCGCAGGAGTACGCGCAGATCACGTACGACAGGCATGAGGGAAAGGGTCACACACGCGGAGGGTCCCCGGGCACATTGCCCGGGGACCCTCCGCGGAAGAACAGCCGAAGTCCAGGTGTCGACAGGACGTGCGGGGGTTCGACTAGCGCTCGACCTCGCCCTTGATGAACTTCTCGACGTTGGCCAGGGCCTCGTCGTCGAAGTACTGGACCGGCGGGGACTTCATGAAGTAGCTGGACGCCGACAGGATCGGACCGCCGATACCCCGGTCCTTTGCGATCTTCGCGGCGCGCAGGGCGTCGATGATGACACCGGCGGAGTTCGGGGAGTCCCACACCTCAAGCTTGTACTCGAGGTTCAGCGGGACGTCGCCGAAGGCACGGCCCTCGAGGCGGACGTAGGCCCACTTGCGGTCGTCGAGCCACGCGACGTAGTCGGACGGGCCGATGTGGACGTTCTTGTCGCCCAGCTCGCGGTCGGGGATCTGCGAGGTGACGGCCTGCGTCTTCGAGATCTTCTTCGACTCGAGGCGCTCGCGCTCGAGCATGTTCTTAAAGTCCATGTTGCCGCCGACGTTGAGCTGCATGGTGCGCTCGAGACGGACACCGCGGTCTTCGAAGAGCTTCGCCATCACGCGGTGCGTGATGGTGGCGCCGACCTGCGACTTGATGTCGTCGCCGACGATCGGGACACCGGCCGCGGTGAACTTGTCGGCCCACTCCTTGGTGCCGGCGATGAAGACCGGGAGGGCGTTGACGAAGGCGACCTTGGCGTCGATGGCGCACTGCGCGTAGAACTTCGCCGCGTCCTCGGAACCGACCGGCAGGTAGCAGATCAGGACGTCGACCTCGCGGTCCTTGAGGACCTGGACGATGTCGACCGGGGCCTCAGCGGACTCCTCGATCGTCTGGCGGTAGTACTTGCCCAGACCGTCGTAGGTGTGGCCGCGCTGAACGGTCACACCGGCGTTCGGGACGTCGCAGATCTTGATGGTGTTGTTCTCGCTGGCGCCGATGGCGTCCGAGAGGTCGAGGCCGACCTTCTTCGCGTCGACGTCGAACGCGGCGACGAACTCGATGTCACGCACGTGGTAGTCGCCGAACTGGACGTGCATCAGCCCGGGGACCTTGGACGCCGGGTCGGCGTCCTTGTAGTACTCGACGCCCTGCACCAGCGAGGCGGCGCAGTTGCCCACGCCGACGATGGCTACGCGAACCGAACCCATTCCGGTTGCTCCCTGTTTGTTCTCGGACGAGGTCTGCAAGCTGCAGTCCTCATTTTTCGGTTTCGTCGGACGGACCTGATCGTCTCCGATCGCGTCCCGCCCGCTCACTCTCGATGAGCTCGTTCAGCCAGCGCACTTCGCGCTCCACGGACTCCATGCCGTGCCGCTGCAGCTCAAGCGTGTAGTCGTCGAGGCGCTCCCGCGTCCGGGCGAGGGAGGCGCGCATCTTCTCCAGGCGCTCCTCCAGCCGGCTGCGGCGGCCCTCCAGCACTCGCATGCGCACGTCTCGTTCGGTCTGGCCGAAGAAGGCGAAGCGGGCGGCGAAGGACTCGTCCTCCCAGGTTTCGGGGCCCGTGTGGGAGAGGAGCTCCTCGAAGCGCTCCTTACCCGCGGCCGTCAACCGGTAGACGATCTTGGCGCGGCGCCCTGCGAGTGAAGCGGCGAGAGCGTCTTCCGGGGCGTTGCCCGGTTCTTCGATCAACCAGCCGTTGGCGACGAGCGTCTTGAGGCAGGGGTAGAGCGTCCCGTAGCTGAAGGCCCTGAACACTCCCAGCGAGGTGTTGAGCCGCTTGCGCAGCTCATAGCCGTGCATGGGGGATTCGCGGAGCAGTCCGAGGACGGCGAACTCGAGGATGCCGGAGCGTCTGCTCATCCGCCTGCCTCTCCTCCACCCCTGAGTCTTTATGTCGAGCTGATGTATCGACTCGATACATCCAGACGATAGAACGGGCCGGGTCCATCGACAAGGGGAGACATGGTGACCGGCATCACATCACCGATTCGCGCCGGGCAGGTTGCCTGATTTGGGGTGAACTTCGGCACTGGGTGGGTTTTGAGCCTGCGTAGTCTGTGCGCCATGACACCGGGGGGAACCGGAATTCATCTGCCGCTTCCAGGCCACTCGCCTGCCCGAGGAGTAGTCGTTCGATGAGCGAGCACCGCCGCAAACCGCCGCAACCGCAGGGCGGGGGGCGGGCTTCTGCCCGCCGCGCCGCCCAGCAGCACCCCGGCAGGGGTGCCGGACGTGACGTCCCCACCGCGTCACACAGCGGTCCGTACGCACAGCAGCCCGCCCGGGGCAGTCGCGCCGACGCCCGCCGAGCCGCGCAGAGAGGGTCTTCGGGCCGTGGCAGAGGCGGAGCAGGCAGCGCGCGCGGCGCCGGCCGCCAGGACAGGCGGCTGATCAACTACCCGCGGTCCGACCGGGACGGATGGAAGCGCTTCGTCCCTTCCTGGAAGCTGGTGTCCGGAACCGCCCTGGGCTTCTTCGCGGTGATCATCGCCGGAGCCGGCATCGGCATCGCCATGGTGAGCACGCCGGACCCGAACAAGGCGGCCGAAGCGCAGAACAACGTCTTCTACTGGGCCGACGGCAGCCAGATGGTGGCCACAGGCGGTTCGATGAACCGGCAGATCGTCCCCATCTCGAGCATCCCCCGGTCGATGAGGGACGCCGTGATCGCGGCGGAGAACGAGTCCTTCGAGTCCGACAAGGGCGTGGACCCGATGGGTATCGCCCGCGCCGTGTGGAACATGGGCACGGGCGGCTCCACCCAGGGCGGCTCGACGATCACCCAGCAGTACGTGAAGAACACCTACCTGGACTCCGAGCAGACGCTCAAGCGGAAGGTCACCGAGCTCTTCATCGCGATCAGGCTGGGTGTCTCCGAAGAGAAGGACACGGTCCTCGCGGGATACCTCAACACCGCCTACTACGGCCGTGACGCCTACGGCATCCAGGCTGCGGCCCGCGCCTACTTCGGCAAGGACAGCCAGGACCTGAACCCCTCCGAGTGCGCCTTCCTGGCCGCCATGCTCAAGGGCCCCAACCTCTACAACCCGGACGGCGGCATCGGTGCCGCGGCCACTCCCGCCCTCAACGAGGACCGCGCCAGGAAGCGCTGGGCCTGGGTGCTGGACCGCGAGGTCGAGGTGGGCCGCATGGACCCGGCCGAGCGGGCTAAGTACACGCAGTTCCCCGAGCGCGTCGAGTCGGAGCAGGCCCGCGGCATGACCGGCCAGATCGGCTACCTGGTCGACACGGCCAAGGCGTACGTGATGAAGACCAAGGGCATCACCGTCGAGCAGATGGCCCTCGGCGGCTACCGGATCAAGACCACCTTCGAGAAGCCCAAGGTGGACGCCATGGCCAAGGCGGTGGAGGACATCCGCGCCGGGCTGATCGACGAGAAGAAGCGCCCCGACACCGACACCTTCGTACAGTTCGGCGCGGCCTCCGTGGACGTGAAGACCGGCGCGCTCGTGGCCCTGTACGGCGGCCCGGGCTGGGACCAGAAGTACTTCGCCAACAACGCCAACACCAGCGGTGTCCCGGTCGGCTCGACCTGGAAGCCGTACGTGCTGGCGGCGGCCATGGAGTACGGCACCCAGAACTCCAACGGCAAGGGCATCTCGGCCGACAGCAAGTACCAGGCGAACGACCTCACCGTCATCAACAACCGTGAGGGCAAGCCGCTGCGCGACGCCTCGGGCAAGCCCTTCAAGCAGAAGAACGAGAGCCCGACCCCCTTCGGGTACGTGACCCTCAACGAGGCGATGGAGAAGTCCATCAACGTTCCGTTCGCCCAGCTCGTCTTCGACGTCGGCCACGACAAGGTCAAGACCGTGGCGAAGTCCACGGGCATCCTGGAGGAGTCGATCAACCCCAACAACGACGCCTCCTTCGCCCTGGGCACCTCCACCCCCAGCGCCATCCGCATGGCCGACTCCTATGCGACCTTCGCCGCCTCCGGCACGCACCGCGAGCCGTATTCCGTGATCGCGGTCGAGAAGAACGGCGAGAAGCTGTCCGGCTTCGAGGCCCCCAAGGACCAGCGGGCCATGGACCACGCGGTCGCGGACAACATCACCAAGGTGCTGCAGAACGTCGTCGAGAACGGCACCGGCAAGAAGGCCAAGAAGCTGGGCAGGCCCGCGGCGGGCAAGACCGGTACCACGGACGAGAACAAGTCGGCCTGGTTCGTCGGGTACACCCCGGAGCTCTCCACCTCCGTGGTCCTCTTCCGCACCGACCCCAACTCGGCGGAGAAGAACCTGATCTCCATGAAGGGCGTGGGCGACATCCCCTCCCTCCACGGTGGCGACATCCCGGCCGAGATCTGGACCGAGTACATGGGGGAGGCCCTCAAGGGCGCCCCGGTCAAGCGGTTCCCGGAGGCCGAGGACATCGGCGTCACGGCCGATTCGGCCGGCGCCCCCTCCCCCACCCCTGAGGCACCCGTGACGCCGTCCTCCTCCCCGTCCTCGGTCCCGCCGAGCACTCCGCCGCCCTCCCCGACGCCTTCCAAGGGCGGTGGCCGGCCGTGCAAGCCGTGGGAGCTGTACTGCGACCCGGACACCACGCGCGGCGGCACCAACGACGGCACCACCACCGGAAGCAGTACGGGCATCATCGGCGGGCCCAGCGGATCACCGTCCCCCTCGCCCAGTACCAGACCGGGACGCCCGGGCGGCCTCACCGGATCGACCACCGGTACCGCCACGGAGTGATCGGCGGGCACCGCCCTCCGGTGAAGCCGAGGAAGGCCGTCGCACCCACTGTGCGGCGGCCTTCCCGCGTCCCCCGCCCGGTACGGCAGGATGACCCCCATGACCCAGGTGCACGAGGACCGCCCCGTACTGCCCACGCAGCAGGACGAGGTCGCCGCAGCCGGCAGTGAGCTGATCGGCGGCCCGCTCGGCCGCCACGCCCGCCTCGGCGGCCACTGGCTCGGACCGGTGCGCGTCGTGGCCCTCGTCGCCATCGGCATGTTCGCGCTCGGCATGGTGCAGAAGCTGCCCTGCTACGAGTGGGCCTGGTTCCGCGGGGCGTCCTCGCAGTACACCCACGCCTGCTATTCCGACATCCCGCATCTGTACGCGGTCCGCGGCTTCGCCGACAATCTGACTCCGTACTTCGACCGGCTCCCCGGCGACATGGAGTACCTGGAGTACCCGGTCCTCACGGGGCTCTTCATGGAGATCGCCTCCTGGCTGACTCCCGGCAGCGGTTCCATGCAGCACCGCGAGCAGATGTACTGGATGGCCAACGCGGGCATGCTGATGGCCTGTGCGGCGGTCATCGCCGTCTGCGTCGCCCGTACCCACCGCCGCCGGCCTTGGGACGCCCTGCTCTTCGCCCTCGCGCCCGCTTTCGCCCTGACGGCGACGATCAACTGGGACCTGCTGGCCATCGCCCTGACCGCGGCCGGGATGCTCATGTGGTCCCGCGGCCGGACGGTCCTCTTCGGAGCCCTCATCGGCCTGGCCACCGCCGCCAAGCTGTACCCCGTCCTGCTGCTCGGCGTCCTGTTCGTGCTCTGCTGGCGGGCCGGCAAGTGGCGTTCATTCGGCGAGGCCACTGCCGCGGCGGCCGGAGCCTGGCTCGTGGTGAACGTTCCCGTCATGCTCTTCGCCTGGGAGGGCTGGACGAAGTTCTACACCTTCAGCCAGGAGCGGCCCATCGACTTCGGCTCCGTCTGGCTGCTGATCTCCCAGCGCTCGGGCAACCCCTTGCACGACGCCAACACGTATGCCACCGGGCTGACGCTCCTGCTGTGCGGGGCCATCGGCCTGCTCACGCTGACCGCCCCCCGCCGCCCCCGCTTCGCCCAGCTGGCCTTCCTCGTCGTCGCCGCGTTCATCCTCTGCAACAAGGTCTACTCGCCGCAGTACGTGCTGTGGCTCATCCCGCTCGCCGCGCTGGCCCGGCCGCGCTGGCGGGACTTCCTGATCTGGCAGGCCGGCGAGGTCGTCTACTTCCTCGGGATCTGGTTCTACCTCGCCTACATCAACAGCGGGGACAAGCACCAGGGCCTGCCCGTGGAGGGCTACCAGCTGGCGATCGCCGCCCACCTGCTGGCCACGCTGTACCTGTGCGCCGTCGTCGTCCGCGACATCCTGCTCCCTGAGCACGACGTCGTACGCCGGGACGGCTCGGACGACCCCTCCGGGGGCGTCCTGGACGGGGCGCCGGACGTGTTCGTGCTGTCGGACGCAGCGAGGGCGCCGCGCTACGCGGCGCCCTCGGAGGGACAGCGGGTCGACTGGGGCACCGGCCCCCGGGACTGACCGGGACGGCTCAGGCGTCGAGCATCCGGTCGAACTGCGTGGTGGTGTGGCGCAGGTGCGCCACCAGCTCGTCCCCGACCTTCGGCTCGGTCGCGTCGGCGGGCACGAACAGGATCGACACCTGCATGTGCGGCGGCTCGGCGAACCAGCGCTGCTTGCCCGCCCACACGAACGGCGAAAGGTTCCGGTTGACCGTGGCAAGGCCCGCCCGGGCGACGCCCTTGGCGCGCGGCATCACACCGTGCAGCGCCTTCGGGGCTTCCAGGCCCACACCGTGCGAGGTACCGCCGGCCACCACGACCAGCCAGCCGTCGGAGGCCGCCTTCTGCTGGCGGTAGCCGAACCGGTCCCCCTTGGCCACGCGCGTGACGTCGAGCACCGAGCCGCGGTACTCGGTGGCCTCGTGGTCGCCCAGCCACAGCCGGGTGCCGATCCGGGCCCGGAAGCGGGTCTGCGGGAACTGCTGCTGGAGCCGTGCCAGCTCCTCGGCCCGCAGGTGGCTCACGAACATGGTGTGCAGCGGCAGTCGGGCCGCGCGCAGCCGGTCCATCCAGCCGATGACCTCCTCCACGGCGTCCGAGCCGTCCGGGCGGTCCAGCGGCAGGTGCAGGGCGAAGCCCTCGAGGCGCACGTCCTCGATGGCGCTGTGCAGCTGGCCGAGGTCCTGTTCGGAGATTCCGTGGCGGCGCATCGAGCTCATGCACTCGATGACCACACGGGCGCCAACCAGGCTGCGGACGCCTTCCAATGAGGACACCGAGCGGATGACGCGGTCCGGCAGTGGCACCGGCTCCTCGCCCCGGCGGAACGGGGTGAGGACGAGTAGGTCGCCGCCGAACCAGTCCTTGATGCTGGCCGCCTCGTACGTGGTGCCGACCGCGAGGAGGTCGGCACCCATCCGGGTCGCCTCTTCGCACAGCCGCTCGTGGCCGAAGCCGTAGCCGTTGCCCTTGCAGACCGGGACCAACCCGGGGAACTGGTCCTGGACCTGCTTCTGGTGCGCACGCCAGCGCGCGGTGTCGACGTAGAGCGTGAGCGCCATGCCCGTCCGGGACCTCTCCTGTGCAGCTGCCTGGTGCAGCGGGACTGTGTGGGGAAAGCGGGTGGATCTGGGGGTCGTCAGCGACGCGACATGTAGATGTCGAGCGCCTTGTGCAGCACCTTGTTCAGCGGGAAGTCCCACTCGCCGACGTACTCCACGGCTTCGCCGCCGGTACCGACCTTGAACTGGATCAAACCGAACAGGTGGTCGTTCTCGTCCAGCGTGTCAGAGATTCCGCGCAGGTCGTAGACGCTCGCACCGAGTGCGTACGCGTCGCGCAGCATCCGCCACTGCATCGCGTTCGAGGGCCGGACCTCACGCTTGTGGTTGGCGGACGCGCCGTAGGAGTACCAGACGTGCTGGCCGACGGTGAGCATCGTGGCCGCGGCCAGCGGCTCGCCCTCGTGCGTGGCGATGTACAGGCGCATCCGGTTGGGGTCCTCGGAGTTGAGGGCCGTCCACTGACGCTGGAAGTAGCTGAGGGGGCGCGGGCGGAACTTGTCGCGCTCGGCCGTGATCTCGTACAGGTGCTGCCAGGTCGGCAGGTCCTCGTAGCCGCCCTGGACGACCTCGACGCCGGCCTTCTCCGCCTTCTTGATGTTGCGGCGCCACAGCTGGTTGAAGCCCTTGAGGACGTCGTCCAGCGAGCGGTTGGCCAGCGGCACCTGGAAGACGTAGCGCGGCTGGACGTCGCCGAAGCCGGCGCCGCCGTCCTCGGCCTGCTGCCAGCCCATGCGGCGCAGCTTGTCGGACACCTCGAAGGCGCGCGGCTCGATGACCGAGGCCTCCACATCGCGCAGTCGCTTCACGTTCGGGTCCTGGATGCCCGCCTTGATGGCGGCCGCGTTCCAGCGCCGGATGACGACGGGCGGGCCCATCTTCACGGTGAAGGCGCCCTGCTGCTTGAGGTGGGCCAGCATCGGCTGGAGCCACTCCTCCAGGTTCGGGGCGTACCAGTTGATGACCGGCCCCTCGGGGAGGTATGCGAGGTAGCGCTTCACCTTGGGCAGCTGGCGGTACAGCACGAGTGCCGCTCCGACGAGTTCCTCGGACTCGTTGAACCAACCGAGGTTCTCGGAACGCCACTCGTTCTTCACGTCGGCCCACGCCGGGACCTGGCAGTGGCTCGCCGAGGGCAGGCTCTGGAGGTAACCCAGATGCTGCTCTCGGCTGATGGTCCTCAGGGACAGGCTCATGCGGGGCGTCTCCTCGGCGGCTTCGCTGGCTATGGCGCGAAGCCTACTGCGACAGGGGCGCCACCCTTCTGGGGGACGGGCCGCAGGCCCGGGCCGGTGTGCCGCCGGCGCCCTGCCGAGGAGGTGCCCCGGTCGGCCCTGTCAGCCCCCGAAGAGGCCACCGTGGAACATACCGAGGTAGAAGCCGATGGCAGACGCGCCAAGGCCGATGATCAGCGCGAAGCGCTCGCGTGTCGTGACGGAGACGAACTGTCCGTACGCGCCGGTCAGGATGCCGATCAGTCCGGCCCACGAACTGATCAGGTGCAGGTTGTGGAAGAAGGCCGTGACGAACGCCACGGCGCCGAGGGTGAGGGTGACCGCCATCAGGGTGTCCTGCAGCGGATGGGGCTTTCCGTCGGTCGAGAGCAGGGAGATCTGAGGGGGCCGCATTGCCTGTGCCATCGGAAGGCACCTCCTGGCTGAAGCTGGCGGTGCTGCGGGCTGCCTCCGGCAGGGCGCCGAGGGCATAGCACCGAGCACACCCGATGGATACAGATTGTGGACCTCTCCTGCCGGATTTCAACCGGAAGGACGCGAGCAGGTAGTCTGTACAGCTGCGCGGTGTCTGCTCTGTGGATGCCGTGCTCACGCATCACGACCCTCCTGCCACGGAACGACCGTGGCCGCTGAGTCCAAAGGAGGTGGGTTCCACATGCGTCACTACGAAGTGATGGTCATCCTCGACCCCGATCTCGAGGAGCGCGCTGTCTCCCCGCTGATCGAGAACTTCCTCTCCGTCGTCCGTGAGGGCAACGGAAAGGTCGAGAAGGTCGACACCTGGGGCCGTCGTCGTCTCGCTTACGAGATCAAGAAGAAGCCCGAGGGCATCTACTCGGTCATCGACCTCCAGGCCGAGCCTGCGGTCGTCAAGGAGCTTGACCGACAGATGAACCTGAACGAGTCGGTTCTCCGGACCAAGGTCCTTCGCCCCGAGACCCACTGAACTTCGGTTCAGCGGTAACCGGGAACGAGTAGCACAGCAGCCCAGCAGCAATCCCCGCCGAGAGGTTCATCCATGGCAGGCGAGACCGTCATCACGGTCGTCGGCAATCTCGTCGACGACCCCGAGCTGCGCTTCACCCCCTCGGGTGCGGCGGTCGCGAAGTTCCGTGTCGCGTCCACCCCCCGCACCTTCGACCGTCAGACCAATGAGTGGAAGGACGGCGAGAGCCTGTTCCTGACCTGCTCGGTGTGGCGGCAGGCGGCGGAGAACGTCGCCGAGTCCCTTCAGCGAGGCATGCGCGTCATCGTGCAGGGTCGGCTGAAGCAGCGGTCGTACGAGGACCGTGAGGGTGTCAAGCGCACGGTCTACGAGCTGGACGTCGAGGAAGTCGGCCCCAGCCTGAAGAACGCCACGGCCAAGGTCGCCAAGACCACCGGTCGCGGTGGCCAGGGTGGATACGGCGGCGGCGGTCAGCAGCAGGGTGGCGGCGGCTGGGGCGGAGCCCCCAGCGGCGGCCAGCAGGGCGGCGGAGCTCCCTCCGACGACCCGTGGGCCTCCAGCGCGCCGGCCGGTGGCCAGCAGCAGGGCGGCGGCGGGGGCGGCTGGGGCGGAAGCTCCGGCGGCTCCGGCGGTGGCTACTCGGACGAGCCGCCCTTCTAGGGCAGCTCCATCCAAACTTCTTGATCACACAGGAGAGACACAATGGCGAAGCCGCCTGTGCGCAAGCCTAAGAAGAAGGTCTGCGCGTTCTGCAAGGACAAGACCGCGTACGTGGACTACAAGGACACGAACATGCTGCGGAAGTTCATTTCCGACCGCGGCAAGATCCGTGCCCGCCGCGTTACCGGCAACTGCACGCAGCACCAGCGTGACGTCGCCACGGCCGTCAAGAACAGCCGTGAGATGGCGCTGCTGCCCTACACGTCCACCGCGCGATAAGGAAAGGGTGACCGACTAATGAAGATCATCCTGACCCACGAGGTCTCTGGCCTCGGTGCCGCCGGCGATGTCGTCGACGTCAAGGACGGTTACGCTCGCAACTACCTGGTCCCGCGTGGTTTCGCGATCCGCTGGACCAAGGGTGGCGAGAAGGACGTGGCGCAGATCCGCCGCGCCCGCAAGATCCACGAGATCGCGACCATCGAGCAGGCCAACGAGGTCAAGGCCAAGCTCGAGGGTGTGAAGGTCCGTCTGGCCACCCGCGCGGGTGACGCCGGTCGTCTCTTCGGCTCCGTGACCCCGGCCGACATCGCCACGGCGATCGAGGCTTCCGGTGGTCCGAAGGTCGACAAGCGCCGCGTTGAGCTGGGCTCCCCGATCAAGACCCTCGGTTCGTACCAGGTCTCCGTGCGTCTGCACGCCGACGTGGCCGCGAACGTGGGCATCGAGGTCGTCGCCGCCTAAGGGCTGCACGTGATGGGCCGCACCCCGATCGGGGTGCGGCCCATCACCGTTCCCGGAGGTTCTCGGGGCGCGCTGGCAGGCATGTTTCACGTGAAACATGCCAACCGGCGCCGCGCTCCCTCACGCCCCGCGCTGTTTCACGTGAAACAGCTACCGGGTGGCACCCGCGATCGCCCATCGTCCAGAGCGGGCACGCAGCTGAAGGGTGACCATCCGGACCAGCATCATCAGGGTCATGGCCCACCACAGTGCCGTCAGGCTGCCCCCCAGGACCGGGACCAGCAGCGCGACCGGGGCGAACACGGCCAGCGTCACCATCATGGCCCGGGCCAGGTAACCTCCGTCGCCCGCGCCCATCAGGACCCCGTCCAGCACGAAGACGATGCCGGACACGGGCTGGGAGAGGGCTACGACCACCAGGGCGGGCAGTAGGGCCTGCTCCACGGCCGGGTCGCTGGTGAACAGCGGGATGAACACGGGCCGGGCCAGGACCACCAGCAGGCCGAGCACGATGCCCGTGGCGATACCCCACTGGACCATCCGGCGGCAGACGGCCTTCGCGCCGTCCGTGTCACCCGAGCCCAGGTAGCGGCCGATGATCGCCTGTCCGGCGATCGCAATGGCGTCCAGGGCGAAAGCGAGCAGGCTCCACAGGGAGAGCAGGATCTGGTGCGCCGCGACGTCGGCGTCGCCGAGCCGAGCGGCCACGGCGGTCGCGATCATGAGGATGGCGCGCAGGGACAGGGTGCGCACCAGGAGCGGGGTCCCGGCCCGCGCACAGGCACGGATGCCGGAGGCGTCGGGCCGCAGGGATGCACCGTGTCGGCGGGCCCCGCGGACGACCACGAAAAGATAGGCAGCCGCCATGCCGCACTGGGCCAGGACGGTGCCCCAGGCGGAGCCGGCGATACCGAGCCCCGCGCCGTAGACCAGTGCGGCGTTCAGGCCCGCGTTGAGGGCGAAGCCCCCAACGGCGACGTAGAGCGGTGTGCGGGTGTCCTGGAGGCCTCGGATGACCCCGGTGGCGGCCAGCACCACGAGCATGGCCGGGATTCCGAGCGCGGAGATCCGCAGATACGTGATTGCGTGCGGGGCGACTCCGTCCGAGGCTCCGAGGAGGGAGATCAGCGAGGGTGCGGCCGGCAGCATCACGGCGATGACGGTGATGCCGAGCAGAAGGGCCAGCCAGATGCCGTCCATGCCCTGCCGGATGGCCGCCGACAGATCTCCGGCACCGACGCGGCGGGAGACGGCCGCGGTGGTCGCGTAGGCGAGGAAGACGAATACGCTCACGGCTGTGGTGAGCAATGCGGCGGCGATGCCGAGGCCGGCCAGCTGGGATGTGCCGAGGTGCCCCACGATGGCGCTGTCGGCCATCACGAAGAGGGGCTCGGCCACGAGGGCGCCGAAGGCGGGAACGGCCAGTGCGAGGATCTCGCGGTCGTGCCGTCTCGGCCCCGCCGTGGGTGCTGCGAGGGCCTGTGTCATGCGCCCAATCTAATCTTCCACAGGTAACGGATGCAACCGCCAGTTGCTCCTTACCTGGGAGTTGGCTTGGGCGTTCTTCCCGCCTCGTCCGAGGTGTTCTCGAAACCCCGCCGAAGATTTTTCCCCCACCCTGTCGGTGGACGGTGAAATCGCAGGTCAGATTGGGTAACCGGGTGGCCCGGGTGATTTTGTCCACAGCGTCGTCCCCCGGTCCGTGCACAGCTTGGGGGGAGTTACCCACAGCATTGGAGCCGTCATCCACATCTCATCCACAGGGCCTGTGGATAACAAGATTGGCTGACGCCGCTCCCGGCCCTACCGTGGTGCGTTGCCCGACTCGCCGACAGCCGATTCGGGTGCCCCAAATGTCAGAGCCGTGTCGTAGAAAGAGTCGCACGGCGAGGTCCGCGTTGCGGACGGGAGGAGGCGGCCCGGTGAGCATGCCCGAGCCCATGGACGACCCCTGGGCCGACAGCGGTCCGAGTGACCGTCTGCCCGCCCGCCCGCGCCGCAACAGCGAGGGCCGGGGCCGCGGCGACGAGCAGCACGACAGGGGCCGCGAAGGCGGCTCCTGGGACGGTGGCGGCGGTGGCTTCGAGCGTGTCCCTCCGCAGGACCTCGACGCCGAGCAGTCGGTGCTCGGCGGCATGCTCCTCTCCAAGGACGCCATCGCCGATGTCGTCGAGGTCCTCAAGGGCCACGACTTCTACCGGCCCTCGCACGAGACGATCTACCAGGCCATCCTCGACCTGTACGCCAAGGGAGAGCCGGCCGACCCGATCACTGTGGGCGCCGAGCTCACCCGGCGGGGCGAGATCAGCAAGGTGGGCGGGGCCTCCTACCTGCACACGCTGGTCCAGTCCGTGCCGACGGCGGCGAACGCCGAGTACTACGCGGAAATCGTCCACGAGCGGGCCGTCCTGCGCCGCCTCGTTGCCGCCGGGACGAAGATCACGCAGATGGGCTACGCGGCCGACGGTGACGTCGATGAGATTGTCAACAGTGCCCAGGCCGAGATCTACGCAGTCACCGAGCAGCGGACCTCCGAGGACTACCTGCCGCTCGGCGACATCATGGAGGGCGCGCTCGACGAGATCGAGGCCATCGGCTCGCGCAGCGGCCAGATGTCGGGGGTGCCCACCGGTTTCACCGACCTGGACTCCCTGACCAACGGCCTGCACCCCGGCCAGATGATCGTCATCGCCGCACGTCCGGCCATGGGCAAGTCCACCCTCGCGCTGGACTTCGCCCGGGCCTGCTCCATCAAGAGCAACCTGCCCAGCGTAATCTTCTCGCTCGAAATGGGGCGCAACGAGATCGCCATGCGCCTCCTGTCGGCGGAGGCCAGAGTCGCGCTGCACCACATGCGTTCGGGCACGATGACGGACGATGACTGGACCCGGCTGGCCCGCCGGATGCCGGACGTCTCGGCCGCCCCCCTGTACATCGACGACTCCCCCAACCTGTCGATGATGGAGATCCGGGCCAAGTGCCGTCGGCTCAAGCAGCGCAACGATCTCTCACTCGTGGTCATCGACTACCTCCAGCTGATGCAGTCGGGCGGCTCGCGCCGTCCCGAGAGCCGTCAGCAGGAGGTCTCGGACATGTCCCGAAACCTGAAGCTGCTGGCGAAGGAGCTTGAGGTCCCGGTGATCGCGCTCTCCCAGCTGAACCGTGGTCCGGAGCAGCGGACCGACAAGAAGCCGATGGTCTCCGACCTGCGTGAGTCGGGTTCCATCGAGCAGGACGCCGACATGGTGATCCTGCTGCACCGCGAAGACGCCTACGAGAAGGAGTCCCCTCGCGCCGGTGAGGCCGACCTGATCGTGGCCAAGCACCGTAACGGCCCCACCGCGACGATCACGGTGGCCTTCCAGGGCCACTATTCGCGCTTCGTGGACATGGCCAACACGTAGCATCCGATCATGGATGAGCTTGCCGAGGACTGTGAACTGCTCCCCGCCACCCGGCGTGCGCTGAGGCACCGGATCGCCGTCGCCCAGAGCGCGGGGCGAGCACCGTCCGTCGTGGCGGCCGTACTGCGTGGTGGGGAGGTGGTCTGGGAGGGCTCCCGGACCTCCGTCGCGGGGCACGGCCCGGACGGGAACGTCCAGTACCGGATCGGGTCGATCAGCAAGACCTTCACGGCCGTTCTCGTCATGCGCCTTCGGGACGAAGGGCTGCTCAGGCTCGAGGACCCGCTGGAGAAGCACCTCCCGGGGACCTCCGTCGGCCGGGTGACCATCGCCCAGCTGCTGGCCCACACCGGCGGGCTGGCCGCGGAGACCCCCGGCGAGTGGTGGGAGCGGACCCCCGGCGCGCTGCGGCCCGAACTCGCCGACGTGCTGGGTGAGGAGCCCTTCAAGCTCACCCCGGGCAGCAGGCACCACTACTCCAACCCCGGCTACACCCTGCTGGGTTCGCTGGTGGAGGCGCTGCGGGGCAGGCCCTGGGAAGAGGTGCTGCGGGCCGAGGTGCTGGAGCCCCTCGGCCTGGATCGTACGAGCGGACTGCCTCAGGCCCCGCACGCGGGCGGCTGGGCCGTGCACCCGTGGGCCGACGTGATGATGCCGGAACCGCTTGAGGACCTGGGGCTGATGGCCGCGGCGGGTCAGCTATGGTCCACGACGCGGGATCTCGCGCGATTCGCCGGCTTCCTGCTGCACGGTGACGAGCGGGTGCTCGGCGCGGAGTCCGTACAGGAGATGCGCCGGCCGGCGGCGCCCCCCGAGCCCGGGTTCGCCGATCTCGGCTACGGGCTCGGGATGCAGTTGATGGCTCAGGGCGCGCGCAGGCTCGTGGGACACAGCGGCTCGCTGCCCGGGTTCGTCGCGGGGCTGTGGCTGAGCGAGGCAGACGACGTGGCGGCGGTGGTGCTGGCCAACTGCACGTCGGGGCTGCCGGCCGCGGCCGTCGCCGCCGATCTCGTCGGGATCGTGGCGGATGCCGAGCCCCCGTTCCCGCGGCCGTGGCGGCCCTTCCGGGAAGCCGATCAGGTGCCCCTCGAGTTGTGCGGCCCCTGGTACTGGGGAACCGCGGCACACGTGGTGCGGCTGATTGCGGACGGTTCGCTGGAACTGGGGCCGGTCGGGGCGACGGGCCGTACGGCCCTGTTCCGGTCCGAGCCAGACGGCACCTGGACCGGCTTGTCCGGGTACTACGCAGGCGAGACGCTGCGGGCGGTGCGCCGCGAGGACGGCTCGGTCAGCCACCTCGATCTGGCCTCCTTCGTGTTCACGAGGGAGCCCTACGACCCCGCCGCCCCGGTGCCCGGCGGGGTCGACCCGCAGGGTTGGCGCGGCGTCGGCTGACAGCGCGGTGACCTGCCTCAGGCGACGAGTTCACGTTCCAGTGGAGTTCGCAAGCGCGGGGTCACCGGGGCCTCGCCCACCCAGACGGCCAGGCGGGAGACGAGGACTCGTCCTCCCGTTCGTAGGCCGGACCGTCGACCTGTGGGCCCGGCCTACGGCGCGGCCTTCAGAGCTGGAGCTTGAACCCGAGGTGCGAGGCGGTGAACCCGAGCCGTTCGTAGAAGCGGTGGGCGTCGGTCCGGGTCGCGTCCGACGTGAGCTGTACGAGCGTGCACTGCTCGGCACGGGACTTCTCGATCGCCCACTCGATGAACCGCGTGCCCAGTCCACTGCCGCGCTCGTCCGCGTGGACGCGGACGCCTTCGATGATGGCGCGGGTGGCTCCCTTGCGTGAGAGGCCGGGCACGACCGTCAGCTGGAGGGTGCCCACGACGCGGTCGTCCCGTACGGCGACGACCACGTGCTGGTTGGGGTCGTCGGAAAGGCGCTTCAGGGCCGTCCGGTAGGGGGTGAGGTCCTCCGGGGACTCGCGGGTGGCGCCGAGCGGGTCATCGGCCAGCATGGCGACGATGGCGGGCAGATCGGCTTCGGTGGCGGGCCGGATCGCCGGTTCGGGGGTGTCGGTCACGTTAGGGGGTCCTTTCTCAGCCCGCGGCCACGGTCAGCGGTGCCCAGCGGCGGGTCCAGTCGCCGGGGAGGTCGGCGAGGTCCCGGGCCATGACGGCGTTGAAGGCGACGGATTCCAGGCCGCGTTCCTTGAGCCAGGCGAGGAACTCCACGTGCCGCACGTCGACATCGGTGCGCAGCGGGCGGTCCGTGCCTCTGGCAAGCCCGGCGACCAAGGACTTGGCGGTGTCGGTGTCGCGGGCGATCAGCGGGCCGATGACATGGGTGTGCATGTTGGGCCAGGCCGCGGCGTATCCCGTGAGTGCGCCCTCCGCGCGGGAGTCCTCGGCGACGAGCAGTTGGTCGGCGAAGGCCGGGAGCCGCGTGATCATGTGTGTGCGGTCGGCGCCGAAGACCTCGGCGTCCAGGCGCAGGATGTGCGCGAGGTCTTCCGCGACCGCTCGCCGGATCCGAGTGGTGCTCTGTGTGTCAGAGCTTTCTTCCTCCCGGAAGGTCCCCACCAGCATCTCGGCGCGGCCTGTGGTTTTGAATCCCAGCTCCTCGTACAGCGGGCGTCCATAAGGGGTGGCGTGGAGGGTGAGGGGAACGCCCTTGAGCACGTTGTTGCAGACATGGGTCATCAAGGCGCGCCCCAGGCCTTGACGGGCGTAGCGGTCGGCCACGAGAACCATGCCGATGGCAGCGAGTCCGGGGCCTGAGGCGAGACTGCCGTACCGGGTGACGACGCAGGCGGCGGCGAGGCCCTGGCCGTCCGGGGCGTCGACGCCGTAGCCGTTGCCTGCCGCCAGAAGCAGTCCCCACTTGTGGTCTTCGCGGAGCCAGCCACGATCTTCGGACAGGTCGGCGCAACGGTGGAGATCGTCCACGTGCAGCGCCCGGATCGGCAGATCGGTGATGTGTGGTGGTGTCACCGGGCCAGACTGGATCATGAGCTGGGAGTCGTCCAGAGGATTTGGGGACGATGTTTCACGTGAAACCTGACGATCGGGAATCCTGCACCGGGCGACGTTTCACGTGAAACGCGGTGTTTCACGGGAAACGAACCCACTAGCCTCGATGCCTATGACGCGCCTGCACCTCTTCGACCTCGATGGAACGCTGATGTACGGCTCGGCGGCTCCCGTGGAGATCTCCCGTCAGCTGGGTGTGAGTGCCGAGATCGCCATGCTGGAGCGGGCCTTCTCCGCGCGCGAGATCGGGCCCCACCAGTTCTCGGTTGCCGTGCACGCGCTGTGGGCCGAGCTGACGCCGGAGCACGTCAGGGCGGCGTTCGACGGGGCTCCCTGGCTCGCCGGGATCCGGGATGTCTGGCAGGAGATCCGGCAGCGCGGAGAGTACTGCGCGGTGGTCTCCCTTTCGCCGTCGTTCTTCGTGGAACTTCTGCTGGAGTGGGGCGCGGATGCCGCCCATGGGTCGGTCTTCCCGGAAGTGCCGTTCACCCGGCCCGTGGAGGAGGCCGGGATTCTGACGCCCGAAGGCAAGGTCATGGTGGCCGACCGGCTGTGCGCGCAGTTCGGCGTGACGCGGGGCGACTGCGTGGCGTACGGGGACTCCGGGACCGACATCCACCTCTTCGAGGCGGTGTCCGTTTCGGTGGCGGTCAACGCGCGGCCGCATCTGGCCGCGCGTGCGACCCATGTCTATGAAGGGCGGGATCTGCGGGAGGTATACCAGCTGGTGGCTTTGGCGCGCCCGGGAGTTGACGCATCTTAGGAGGAAAGTGGGTTCGAATCGCGGATTTTCTGCGTTTCCCCGCAGGCCTCCGAGTCGGCTGGCACGCTGTGAAACCGGGAACCACGGATTCATGACCGTGGCGTGTGCAATCCGACCGAGATGCTCGAAGCGAGGCACCGCATGGACGCTCCGCCCACCAGATCGGCCAGACGCGAAGCGGCCCGGATACCGTCCGAGGACGGTGCGGCCGAGCCCTCACCGGATGCCGTACTCATCCGCCGGACCCTTGCGGAGATCGCCCCGGTCGCTGACAAAGTGACCTCGTACTTCTACGCCCTGGTCTTCACCGGGCACCCGGAAGTGCGGGGCATGTTCCCGGCGGCCATGGACACGCAGCGCGACCGGTTGCTGAAGGCGCTGCTGACCGCCGCCGAGCACATCGACCATCCTGAGGTGCTCGCTCCCTACCTCTGCCGACTCGGCACCGGGCACCGCAAGTACGGCACCATGCCCGGTCACTACCCCGCGGTCGGCGAAGCCCTCGTCGGGGCGCTCGCCCGGTTCGCGACGCTGAGCTGGGGGCCCGAGACCGAGGCCGCCTGGGTGCGGGCGTACACGGCCATCTCCCAGATCATGATCGATGCCGCGGCGGAGGACGAGGCCAAGGCACCCGCGTGGTGGCACGCGGAGGTGGTCTCGCACGAACTGCGCACCCCGGACATCGCCGTGCTGACCGTCCGCCCCGACCAGCCCTACGCCTTCCTGGCCGGCCAGTACGCGAGCCTGGAGACCCCTTGGTGGCCGCGTGTGTGGCGCCACTACTCCTTCGCCTCGGCCCCCCGGGCCGACGGGCTGCTCTCCTTCCACGTCAAGGCCGTCCCCGCGGGCTGGGTCTCCAACGCGCTGGTGCGCCACGCCCGCCCCGGGGACGTCCTGCGCCTGGGACCGCCGGCCGGGTCGATGGTGGTGGACCACACCACGGACAACGGGATGCTCTGCCTGGGCGGGGGCACCGGCATCGCGCCGATCAAGGCACTGATCGAGGATGTGGCCGTACACGGCGAGCGGCGGCCGGTGGAGGTGTTCTTCGGGGCGCGCAGCGACAGCGGCCTGTACGACAAGGACACGCTGTTGGGGCTGCAGCGCTCGCACCCGTGGCTGTCGGTCCGGCCGGTGGTCGGAGACGGGCTGGCCGGACAGCTGCCGCAGGCCGTGGGCGAGAACGGGCCGTGGAGCTCGTACGACGCGTTCGTCTCGGGCCCGCCCGCGATGATCCGCAGCGGGGTCGACGAGCTCCTGCGCATCGGCATTCCCGGCGAGCGGATCCGGCACGACGCCGTCGAGGAACTGGCGGGCATCGCCGGGTGACCGCCGGCCGCGGCCGCGCGGGGAGGGGCGCCAGCCGGCCGGCCCCGGACGGGCCTCAGCCCAGGTCGGGTGCGTGCATGGCGCGTACGCCTTCGATGTTGCCGTCCAGGTAGTGCCGCAGGGACAGGGGGACCAGATGGACCGCGGCGATGCCCACCCGGCTGAAGGGCACACGGACGATCTCGTACTCGCCCGCGGGTTCATCGACTTCGGGTCCGTGCCGGAGGCTCGGGTCCATCGATTCGAGACGGCAGACGAAGAAGTGCTGCACCTTCACGCCGGTCACCCCGCCGCCGGTGATGTGCTCGACGGTGTCGACGAAGCAGGGCACGACATCGGTGATCTTCGCGCCGAGTTCTTCGTGGACCTCCCGGTGGAGGGCGTCGACGACGGAGGCGTCCGATGATTCCACTCCCCCGCCGGGGGTGACCCAGTACGGGTCGACGCCGGGCTTGGTGCGCTTGATGAGGATCAGGTCGTCACCGTCGAGCAGGATCGCGCGAGCGGTGCGTTTGACCACGGGACGTTCGGTCATGGGAGAAGAGTGGCCCACCGCTCCGCTTCTGAAACGCGCCGCGGGCGGAAACCGGGGGCTCACCAGTGTGCGGCGGCGTCCAGCAGCCGAGCGCGGGCCCGTGCCAGGTGGGCCAGGGCCGGGCTTCCCGTTCGCAGGACGAGGAACCACGTGCGCAGTGGTGGTACGGCAGGCTCCGCCACGGCCGTGATCCGGCCGCTGTCGAGGGCCTCCTGGCACAGGTAGCGGGGCAGCACGGCGAGCCCCGCGCCCGCGAGGACGCATTCCAGTACGGCGCGCAGGTCGGGTGCGACCACGGTCGCGGAGAGCGACCTGGCGTCCGGCAGGGTGTCGAAGACGGCGCTCCAGTACCGGGTGACGAGCGGCAGGGTCTCGTGCACCTCGACGAGCGGGATGCCTTCCAGGGCCGCGGGACCGTCGTCTCGTAGCCGGTCCGTGTCGACGAGGGCGGCCCAGTAGGGCGCGCCGACCAGGACGTGCTCCTCGTCGCAGAGGGCGGTGGAGGTGAAGGGCCCGCCGCGGGGGTGGGCGGTGGTGACGACGAGGTCGTGGTGGCCGGCGGCGAGTCCGTCGAGGACGGTTTCGGCATCGTTCTGCAGGGTGGCGCGCAGAGTGTGGCCCTGGCCGACGAGGGGCGCGAGGGCGGGTAGCACCCGCAGGGACAGGAACTCGGGCGGACCGGCGACGTGGAGGGACCGGATCGCGCCCGCGTCCTCCCGCTCGGCCTCGGTGATCCGGAGCAGGGCGTCGAGGTGCGGGGCGGCCTTGTGGGCGAGTTCGTCCCCGACGGCCGTGGGGGTGACCCCGCGGGCCCGACGGTGGAAGAGCGGCCGGCCCAACTGGCGCTCCAGGGTGCGGATCTGCGAGGTCACAGCGGGCTGGGACAGTCCGAGGAGAGCGGCGGCGCGTGTGAACGAGCCCGCCCGGTGCACGGTGACGAAGGTGCGCAGCAGGGCCAGATCCATCGCGACACCTCTCGGAGGGGCCTACAACTATAAATATGCAGATAGGCCCCTGTCGCTACCGTGATTGGACTCTGACGCACAGTCAACTAGCCTTGTCGCGTGGTTCTTCGCTAGCGGAACCCGGGGCGGTCCGAGCCACTAGGGGGGAGGCTCGGACCGCCTTTCACGTCGTAGGCAGAGACTGTGATCAGCGGTCGTGACCGGCCGGATCGAGGGCGTGGTCGAGTGCACGCAGCACATCCGCGACCAGGTCCTCGGTGTCCTCGGCCCCCGCGGAGAAGCGGATGAAGCCCTCGGGCACCGCATCGCCGCCCCACCGTCCGCGCCGCTCGGCGGTGGACCGCACGCCGCCGAAACTCGTGGCGTCCTCGACCAGGCGTAGCGCGGACATGAACCGCTCCGCGTGTGCCCGGTCGGGCAGGGTGAAGGAGACCACCGAGCCGAATCCCCGCATCTGGCGGGCGGCCGTCGTGTGGGAGGGGTCCGTGGTCAGCCCCGGGTAGCGCACCCCGCTCACGTCCCGGCGGTCGACCAGCGCCTCCGCGAGGGCCAGTGCGTTGGCCCACTGGCGCTGCGCGCGCAGCTGGATCGTGGCCAGTGAGCGATGGGCGAGCCAGGCCTCCATGGGGCCGGGGATCGCACCGACGATCTTGCGCCATCCCCGGACACGGGCCGAGAGTTCCCGGTCGCGGCACACGACGTACCCGAGCAGCAGGTCGCCGTGGCCGGTGAGGCCCTTGGTGCCGCTCGCCACGGAGAAGTCCGCCCCGAGCTCCAGGGGCCGCTGCCCGAGCGGAGTGGCGAGGGTGTTGTCCACGGCGACCAGGGTTCCGCCGGCGTGCGCGGCCCGTGCGAGGCGCCGTACGTCGCATACGTCGAGCCCTGGGTTGGACGGCGTCTCGATCCACAGCATCCGGGCCCCGTCGAGGGCGCTGAGCTGGGCGTCTGCTCCGGTGGGTGCGGTGCGCACGCGGATCCCGTACGCCTCCAGCTGCTCACGCAGCAGGGGCAGTGCCTGGTAGCCGTCGTCGGGCAGGACGACCACGTCGCCCGTTCGCGTCTGCGAGAGGAGGACGGCGGAGACCGCTGCCATGCCGGAGGCGAAGACGACGGTGTGCACCTCCTGGCCGGGGGCTTCCAGCTCCCCGATCGCCCGTTCCAGCAGGGTCCAGGTCGGATTGGTGTCGCGGCCGTAGGCATACGGGCCTTCGACGTCGCCCGGGAGGTGGAAGTGGGCGGCGAAGACCGGCCCCGGCAGGGGTGGTTCGTTCTTGACGGCCTCGGGCAGGCCGGCGCGCACGGCACGGGTGCCGTCGCCGATCGGCCCGCCCGGGCCTCGGTGGGCGTATTCGTTCACGTGGTGTGCTCCTTCATGGCCCGGCGTACGGCGTCCAGCAGACCGGGGCTCGCAGCCTCGACCAGTGCCAGGCACTCCTCGAACCCGTCGAGCGGCCCGTAGTAGGGGTCCGGTACGTCGTGCACCCCGGCCGGGGCGGCCGGATCGTAGGAGCGCAGCAGCTGGACCTTGGCGGCGTCCTGCGGCGTGGGTGCGAGCGCCCTCAGGTCCCGCAGGTGCCCGGAGTCGAGCGCGACGACGAGGTCCAGCCGGGAGAACCAGGAGGGACGGAACTGGCGGGCCCGGTGGTCGTGGGCGTAGCCGGCGGCCTCCAGGACGGAGACGGCGCGCGGGTCGGCGCCGTCGCCCTCGTGCCAGCCGCCGGTCCCGCCGCTGTCCACTTCGACGAGGGCATCGAGTCCGGCCCGTTCCACATGGGCGCGGAAGACGGACTCGGCCATGGGGGAGCGGCATATGTTGCCCGTGCAGACGAAGCAGACGCGGTACATGCGCAGCCCGCTCAGTCGTTGTCGGGAAGGACCAGGTTCGCGGCCCAGGAGACGATGGAGATGATCAGGCCGCCGATGAGCGCCGACCAGAAGTTGTCCACGTGGAAGCTGAGGTCGAACTGATCGGCCAGCCACGAGGTCAGCAGCAGCATCAGCGCGTTCACGACCAAGGTGAACAGGCCGAGCGTGAGGATGAACAGCGGCAGTGACAGCAGCTTCACCACGGGCTTGACGATGAGGTTGACCAGGCCGAAGAGCAGGGCGACCAGGATCAGGGTCAGCGTCCGGCGGCCCAGCGTGCTGCCGTCGTCCAGGGTGATGCCGGCGACCAGCCAGATGGCCACGGCCAGGGCTGCCGCGTTGGCGAGCGTCTTGACTACGAAATTCGTCATGTGTCTGATCGTGGCAGAGAAGATCCCGGTGGGACATCCGCAGAGCAGCGGATGCGAGGGAACGATCGAGTACAAGGGGCACAACGACGATGAAAGCCTTCCGGCTTGACGAGCTCGAAGCGGAACGGTCCGCCAACGACGGCGCCTATCTGCAGTTCCTGCGCGAGCGGAACATGTCGGTCGGGCTGTACGCGCTCGACGCCGGCCAGACCGATCCGCAGCGGCCGCACGGTCAGGACGAGGTGTACTTCGTGGTGAGCGGGAGGGCCTCGATCACGGTCGGCGAAGAGACCACCACCGTGGCGCGCGGCAGCGTCGTCTACGTCCCGGCGGGCGTACCGCACAAGTTCCACCACATCACCGAGGACCTGAAGGTGATGGTGGTGTTCTCGCCGCCGGAGGGCTGAGCCCACTCCCGGGTGAGGGTCGGGCCCCTGATCCCCCTAAGGGGAGGATCAGGGGACTCCGGGGGCTCGCGGGCCCCGATCGGATCCCGCGGGCTCCTAGCATCGACAGCAGCACGTCGCAGACGGGACGACCAGCAACCAGGAAGAGGTCGAGGACATGAGTGGGATCCGGGAGATATTTGCAGGCACGCCCTGGTGGGTGAAGTGGGTGGCCGTTCCGCTGCTGGCGGTGTTCGTCTTCGGTGGTGTCATCACCAGCGTCCTGGGCGCGCTGATCTCGTTCGCCTTCAAGCTGCTGCTCTTCGTCGGCCTCGTCGGCGGTCTGATCTTCGTGGTGAAGAAGCTCGGCGGAGGCCGTTCGAAGTCCTCCTCCGGCGAGTGGTAGGTGACGGGCCGGGGCGGTTCCCTCGTTAACCCGCCTGAGGGAACCGGACACCCCAAACCACTCAGAGCCCCGGAAAGGGTGGATAGAGTCGCGAACTGTGCCGTTCCCTGGGCACTTGGAGCCCGTGGCACCGCCTGACCTGTGGTGACGCCGACTACCTGCCGAGCGCTGCCCCAGGACCCGGCATCAGCGGGGGCGGCCCCCGCGGGGCGGTCCACCTCTGAAGGCCCGCCGCCACGCCTGGGGGTGAGCTTGTCTCCGGTCCACAATGCGGGTGTGCCGACACTGATCGGTTCGGTACAGAGGGCGCTGAGGCTGCTCGAAGCGGCGGGATCCCACCGCGAGGGAGCCCCGGCGAAGCAACTGGCGCGTGAGGCCGGGCTTCCGCTTCCCACCGCCTACCACCTGCTGCGCACTCTGACGCACGAGGGCTATCTGCGCAGGGAGAGCGGAGTCTTCGTACTGGGCGCGGCGGCAGGGCGACTGGCCGGCGGCGGACTCCAGCAGAAACGTCGCACCATGATCCTCGACTCGCTCGCTCACTTCCGCGACGCGGTGGGGGCGCCCGTCTACTTCGCGGTCTACCGCGAGGGTGAAATCGAGGTGGTGGGGGTCTCGGACACCCCGGGCCGTCCCGCGTGCGAGGAGTGGGCCGACTTCCGCGCCACCGGATTCGCGCACGCCATCGGGCAGTGCCTGCTCGGCCAGCTCGACGAGAGTGCGCGCAGGGACTATTACGACCGCCATCCGGTAGAGGCCATCACTCCTTATACCGTGCGCGATCTGCATGCCTTGGAGAACCGGATCGGGGCCCTCGGGCGAATGCAGCCTGTAATCGAGCGTCAGGAATATGCCCTGGGCACAGTCTGTGCCGCGATCCCCATCACGGCCGGCGATACGGCCGCGACGATGGCCATTTCCTTGCCCCTGCACCAGGAAGATCGATTGCTGTATGTAGTCGATCGACTACGGAGTGAAGTAGGCGCGCTGTTGAGCACCCTCTCGTTCTCTATCAGTATCTGAAAACTCACTCCTTGTGATCTGCTCGCGCTTCCACCACTCTTGTCAAGAGGGTCCTGGGGGGTCATTCCTGGCCACTTCCACTACAGCGGGGTAGGCAATGCGCGAGTCGGTACAGGCAGAGGTCATGATGAGTTTCCTCGTTTCCGAGGAGCTCTCGTTCCGGATCCCGGTGGAACTCCGGTACGACGCCCGTGATCCCTACGCAGTCCGCCTGACCTTCCACCTTCCCGGAGACGCGCCCGTGACCTGGGCGTTCGGCCGGGAGCTGCTCCTCGACGGCATCAACAAGCCGTGTGGTGACGGCGATGTGCATATCGCCCCCACCTGCCCCGAGGAGCTGTCCGACGTCCACATCCGGCTTCAGGTCGGCGGCGACCGTGCCCTGTTCCGGGCCAGCGCGGCACCGCTCGTCGCGTTCCTCGACCGCACCGATCGGCTCGTGCCGCTCGGACAGGAACGGAACACGGGCGACTTCGAGGAACACCTGGACGAGGCACTCGGCAGAATCCTGGCCGAGTCGCGGCAGAACGAGCAGAACGAGCAGAACGCGGGCTGAACCGCAGTCCGGGTCCGCTCGCTCCCGCGCGCCGATGAGTGGTCCTTGCCCGCTCACCCTTCGGGCCGAAGCGCGGTCCCGGCCCGCTCATCCCTCGGGCCGAACCACCGTTCAGCGCTTGCGCCGCCGGCCCCGGCCGCCGCGTGCCGGCCCCGAGCCCGGTGCGGCGTCCGGGGATTCCGGCCGGTCGGCCGACACGACCAGCGCCGCGAGTGCCGTCGTCACGGGCACCGAGGCCACGAGACCGATCGAGCCGACGAGGGTCCGTACGATCTCCACCGCGACCAGTTCGCTGTTCGCCACCGCTCCCATGCTGCTGTTGGCGATCGAGAACAGCAGGAGCAAGGGGAGCGCGGCGCCCGCGTAGGCCAGTACCAGGGTGTTGACCACCGACGCGATGTGGTCGCGGCCGATCCGGATGGCGGCCCGATACAGGGCCCGGGGGCCCATCGACGGGTCGGCCTGGTGCAGTTCCCAGACCGCCGAGGTCTGGGTGACCGTCACGTCGTCGAGGACGCCCAGCGATCCGATGATGATCCCGGCGAGCAGCAGACCGCTCATGTCGATGTCCGGGTACAGACCGTGGATCAGACCGGTGTTGTCGTCGGTGTTCCCGCTGAGGAACGCCCAGTCGATGAACACCGAACCCAGCAGGCCGATCAGCAGCAACGACACGAGCGTCCCCAGGACCGCCACGGAGGTGCGTGCGGTCAGGCCGTGGCACATGTAGAGCGCGATCAGCATGATGGCGCTCGCCCCGACCACCGCGACCACCAGCGGGTTCGATCCCTGGAGGATGGCGGGGAGGATGAAGAGCGTCAGCACGCCGAAGCTGACGACGAGTGCGATCAGCGCGAAGAGCCCGCGCATCCGGCCGACGAGGACGACCGAGAGCGCGAAGATGCCGGCCAGCGCCGCCAGTGGAAGTTTGCGGTTCACGTCGATCACCGAGTACTGGAGGTCGCGCGGCGCGTCGGGGGCGTACGCGACCACCACCTCCTGGCCGTCCGCGAGCTGCCGCGGTGCGCCCGGCTGGACGATCTCCACGAAGGTGCGTCCCCGGTCCGGGCCGCTCCCGACCTCGACGGTGGCCTTCTTGCACTCGCCGGTCTGCGCGGCCCGGGCCTCGCGCCCCGTCGGGGTCGACACCTCGCCGGTCGGCGGCACCTGCCCGGCGTTCACGGACGCGCAGTCGACGCGTTCCAGTGAGACGACCTTGGCCTGCTGGGTCTGCCGGTCGAAGCCCACCCCGGTCCGCTCGTGGTCCGGGGCGCCGCCCGGCCAGAGGACCGCCAGACCGGCGAACACGGCGACGGCAAAGGGGATCAGCACCGCCGCGATGACCTTGCGCAGGTGCTTCGAGACGGGGGCGGCCGGTCCGTGACCGTGGCTGTGGGAATGGCCGGAGGAGTGCCCGTGTCCGGCGTGCGCGTGGCCGGAGTGGCTGCCGGTCTCGGTGGGCTCGGTGGGGGGCTGCGGCGAGGACGTCACCAGCAGATCATCGCAAGAGATGAGGGGGGCCCACTGTTCAGCACGCCATGGATGACGCTAGCGTGGGGGCTACTTTGCACAACGCGGGAGCTCGGAGCACCGGGCTGAGAGGGCGCTGATCACCGTACGCGGGCACGGATGCGTAGGGGAAGAGGCTGCGTCGACCGCCGAACCTGTTACCGGGTAATGCCGGCGTAGGGAGATCAGGTCTCATGACCATTCAGGACGCACGCACGCCTGCCGTCAGCCAGGACGCCGACGGCTCGACCGAGCGCAAGCCGGGCTGGCACAAGGGCTACGTGGCGGGCTCCCGCCCCGACATCCGGGTGCCGGTCCGCCAGGTCCACCTCACCAACGGCAAGGACGTGACGCTCTACGACACGTCCGGTCCGTACACCGACCCGCAGATCGAGACCGATGTGCGTCGGGGCCTCGCGCCGCTGCGCGAGAACTGGATCATCGGCCGCGGCGACACCGAGGAGTACGCCGGACGCCCGGTCCGCCCCGAAGACGACGGCATCAAGCACACCTCGCCGCGCGGCGGCCTCAAGAACCTCGACGCGGTCTTCCCGGGCCGCCCCCGCCAGCCCCGCCGGGGCCGCGACGGGGCCGCCGTCACGCAGCTCGCGTACGCCCGCCGGGGCGAGGTCACCCCGGAGATGGAGTACGTCGCGATCCGCGAGAACGTCTCCGCCGAGGTCGTCCGTGAGGAGATCGCGGCAGGTCGCGCGGTGCTCCCCGCGAACGTGAACCACCCGGAGATCGAGCCGATGATCATCGGCAAGAAGTTCCTGGTGAAGGTCAACGCCAACATCGGCAACTCCGCCGTCACCTCCTCGATCGAGGAGGAGGTGGAGAAGATGACCTGGGCGACCCGCTGGGGCGCCGACACGGTCATGGACCTCTCGACGGGCCGCAACATCCACACCACCCGCGAGTGGGTCCTGCGCAACTCCCCCGTGCCGATCGGCACCGTGCCGCTCTACCAGGCACTCGAGAAGGTCGACGGCCGTGCCGAGGAGCTGACCTGGGAGATCTACAAGGACACGGTCATCGAGCAGGCCGAGCAGGGCGTCGACTACATGACGGTCCACGCCGGCGTGCTGCTCCCGTACGTGCCGCTGACCGCCCGCCGCAAGACCGGCATCGTCTCGCGCGGCGGCTCGATCATGGCCGCGTGGTGCCTCGCGCACCACAAGGAGAACTTCCTCTACACGAACTTCGAGGAGCTCTGCGAGATCCTGGCGACGTACGACGTCACGTACTCGCTGGGTGACGGCCTGCGCCCGGGGTCCATCGCGGACGCCAACGACGCGGCGCAGTTCGCGGAGCTCAAGACGCTGGGCGAGCTCAACACCATCGCCAAGCGCCACAACGTGCAGACGATGATCGAGGGCCCGGGCCACGTCCCGATGCACAAGATCAAGGAGAACATCGACCTCCAGCAGGAGATCTGCGAGGAGGCGCCCTTCTATACGCTCGGCCCGCTCACCACGGACGTGGCGCCCGCGTACGACCACATCACCTCGGGCATCGGCGCCGCGATGATCGCCTGGTGGGGTACGGCGATGCTCTGCTACGTCACGCCCAAGGAGCACCTGGGCCTGCCCAACCGGGACGACGTCAAGACCGGCGTGATCACGTACAAGATCTCGGCGCACGCCGCCGACCTCGCCAAGGGACACCCGGGCGCCCAGGAGTGGGACGACGCCCTGTCCGACGCGCGGTTCGAGTTCCGCTGGGAGGACCAGTTCAACCTGGCCCTGGACCCGGACACGGCGCGTGAGTTCCACGACGAGACCCTTCCCGCCGAACCGGCCAAGACCGCGCACTTCTGCTCCATGTGCGGTCCGAAGTTCTGCTCGATGAAGATCAGCAGAAGCATCACAGAGCAGTTCGGTGGCGATGAGCCGGCGGCCTCGGAAGAAGAGATCGCCGAGGGCATGCTCAAGAAGTCGGCGGAGTTCGCAGCCTCGGGCAACCGGGTCTACCTGCCACTGGCCGACTGACCCAGCCGAAAGGACCGGCCCGCGACCTCATGGGGGGAGTCGCGGGCCGGTGTCGTTACTGCGGTGCGCCTGTTTGCTGGGCTGCACGGAGGCGTTCTATCTGCTTTGTGATGAGGTCGGCTGGGAAGGAGGCGGTTCCACCCACGTTGAGCGCCGAGAAGGACGCGATGGTGTTGCCGGTCCGTACGACGACAAACGTCTCGTTGCGGTCTCCCCCCTTCTCGGCACCCAGGGGAATGGTTTCCGTGTAGCTGACTGCTTCGTCCCCGAAGGACGGAGCCGGCGCCGGCGCAACCGTGGCGGTGAACTTTCCGGACCAAGCCTCGCCGTCGTAGGTCCGGCAGGAGGAGAGCGACTGCCTGAGATCCACGAAGCGCTGCTGGGCCCTGCCGTCCTCATAGGAAGCGAGGGTCGAGCCGCCGCCCCAGATGTCGTCCTTCCAGTTGAAGATCTGGAAGATGTGAGCGTGTGAATCCCTGGCATTGAGTACGTCACGGACGGTTTGGCAGGCGGGGACCGAGGCCGGTGCGAAGGATCGCCTAGTGCCCTCGGGCACGGGTTCCTGCACTTCGATGAGGCCGTCGCGTACCTGCGGAACTTCGCCGTTCTTGAAGGCGACAGCTTTCAGCTGCATCAGCGTCAGAGGTGCCGCCGTAGCCGCGGGCGAGGGGGCGGAAGACGGTGTCTCCTGCTGGGATGTCGACGAGGACGCTGTGGTGCACCCAGTTGCGGCGAACAGGGCTGTGATGGCAGCGGTCGGCAGTAGCCATCGCGTACGGGCTTGCATGGTCCCCCCGGACTCTTGTGGACGAGAGGTCGACGCTAGCGAGTGGGATACGTGCTCACCAGCACGTTTCGATGAAGAGTGTGGGGGTGGAGATGTGCTCGATGAAGATCTCGCAGGACATCCGCCGCGAGCACGGCGGGGACCTGAAGGCGGAGGAGATCCAGGCCGGCATGGCGGAGAAGTCCGCCGAGTTCGCGGCCTCGGGCAACCGCGTCTACCTCCCGCTGGCCGACTGAGACCGGCCGTCAGGTACCGGATGCGGCGCGGACCCGCGACCCATGGGGGGAGTCGCGGGTCCGCGCCGTCAGGCCGCCGCCCGGTACTCCGGACCCAGCTTGGCCAGGGCGAACGCGCGGTTCTCGACCACCCGTTCCCGCTGGCTCTCCGGGAGCCCGTCCTCCCGCCGGAGGCGTTCGCAGCACTCCAGCGACTCCTCGTACGCGCCGACCCAGTAGGCGGCGACCGCGAGCTCGTCGAGCGCACGCCACGCGTACCAGTCGAACTCGACGAACAGGATGTCCTCGGGGCGCGGGATCCGCGCCGCCTGACGGGCGAACAGGTACGCCAGCTCGAAGCGGCCGTCCAGACGGCACAGGCGGGCCAGGTCGCCGAGCGCCTCGGCCCGGCCGGGCCGGCTCTCGTGGGCGCGGAGGTAGCGGTCCGTCACCTCGGCCGGCGGGCGCCGGAGACCTGCCGCGAGCCGTGCCGCGTAGAGCCGTGCGCAGAACGCCTCCTCGGCGAAGCCGCCCATGGCCGCCCGTCGGTCGTATGCGGCGAGGGACTTCTCCGGCTCGCCCGCGTCGCGCCAGCTCTGGGCGAGGTAGAAGGCGTAGCGGGCGTTTTCCGGTTCCTCCAGGAGGCCCTTCTCCAGGATTCCGGCGTCGCGGAGGTACTTCTCCCGGTCGCCCCCCTCGCCCTGCCGGGCTCCGCCGCCGATGACGCGGATGTGGAAGCCCTCCAGGACTCCGCGGGTGAACGGGTCCGCGCAGTCGAGGTACTCGTGCAGGACACCGACGTATGTCCAGGGCAGCCGGGTGGTGACCAGAGCGGGGCGCCAGTGGATGACGGGCTGGTGGTGCACCGCGATGCCGTACGAATCGGAAGTGAGCTCCGGCATCTGGAATCCGGGATCCACCTCGATCACGTCGTCCGCGTCCACGAAGAGCAGGTAGTCCGCGTGGGAGCGGGCCAGGTCGATCGCCTCGCTGCGGCTGCCGTCGAATCCCTTCCAGGGCCGTTCGTACAGGGTGCCCGGGAGGTCGGCGAGGAATTCACGGATGATCTCCTGGGTTCCGTCCGTCGAACCGGTGTCGACGATCACCCAGGTGTCGATCAATGGGCGCACGGATTCGAGACAGCGCCTGATCACCGCGGCCTCGTTCTTCACGATCATGTTCAGACAGACTTTTGCTTTCAAGGATCCCGTCCACGGTGGTGGTGAAGACGACCGTGAGGCGACCGTAGGGACCGGGGCAGGGGGGTGCAAGGAAGCCACGGTGCGCGCCGCCATTGGGGCCCTGTCGCTGGTCCGATGAGATGACTGCAGAGCGAGGCGATCGGCACGTCCGGTCCGATTTACCCACTATGGGCGAGGCGGCCCGTCCGGGCCGATCGCACATCGTTCGACTCGGTTTCCAGAAGGAGCGGCTTATATGAGCCCCGTGAACAGGACCAGGTCACCCCTCGGCCCGGTGGCCCGGCGAAGTGCCGTGGTGAAGGGAGGCACGCTGGCGTCGCTCGCCCTGGTGGTGGCGGGCATCGCCAGCCCGGCGTTCGCCACCGCACAGAGTGTGCAGTCGGCCGCGACGGTCCGGCCGGCGACTCCGACCGGCGGGGGAGACTGCACGACGCAGAAGAGCCGGAACCACGATCCGAGGACGGTGGACACCCAGGCCGGCCCGCGCGGCGGCGGCGACAAGTGCGACGGGCAGCGGGGCCCGACCGGTCCCACGGGGCCCACGGGTCCGCGCGGCCCGCAGGGTCCTCCGGGCGAGGACGGGGCCGACGGCGCGACGGGTGCCACCGGCGCAACCGGTGCCACGGGTGCCACCGGTGCGACGGGTGCGACGGGTGCGACGGGTGCCACCGGTGCGCCGGGTGCCTGCGTGGACGTCGACGCCGTCCGGGACAACAACGACCGCGAGTTCAAGGCGGCGCTCACCCCCGACGGCATCACCTACGCGGGTGTCCGCGAGGTCCAGGGCGACACGGTGGGTACCTGGCTCTGGTACGACCTCACCACCAACGAGGAGGGCGACTACCCGACCGGCGCCTGCGGGGTCTCCATCTCCCACCAGGCCAACCGGCTGGAGATCGAAGTGATCACTCAGACCGGCACGATCTGGGACACGTTCTGCGACGTGGTCCCGGGCACGCCCGACACGCTCTCGTGCGACGGGGTCTGGAACGCGGCGAACCCGCAGCCCATGCCGGGCGACGGGCCGACGCCGGTGCGCGCCATCGCCGAGCCGGTGCGCCCGATGGACCCCAACCACCTGCCGAAGACGCTGAAGTAGAGCGCCGTGCCGGCCGGAGTGCCTACTCCGGCCGGTGCTCGGGGCCCCCGAAGTCCGGGCTGGTGAAGTCCGGCGGTGTGTAGCCGGGCGGGGACTCCCGCGACGAGGGTCCCGGACTGGAGAAGTCGGGCCGGGTGTACCCCAGGCTGGGGATGCGCCCGGCCCCCGGCGTGCGGGGGGTCGGGAAGCCCGGGACCGCACTCGGATCGGCCAGCGCGTCCCGCAGGAACGGAATGATGCCGCGCTCCAGCAGGGCGTGCCGCCATGCCTCACGGGCCCGCGCCACCTCGTCGGGTATCGCCTCGGTCTCGTCCGCCGCCACCTCGGTCGCACTGTTGCGGACGGCCGTGACCAGCAGCCCGATCACGGCGCAGAGCAGGGCCACCGCGGTGAGCGCCCCGAAGAGCCAGCCGGCCGTCAGCATGGTCCGGGCGAAGGCCGGTTCGGGCTCGATCATCTTCAGGATGTAGCCGACGAGCAGGAAGATCAGCATCGCGGTGCCCGCCAGGACCGGTGCGAGGACCGCGACCACGGCGCTGACGCCCGCGCCGCCGCTGCTCCGGTCGTCGTTCTCGTCCCCCGCCGCGCCGGGCGCGGAGAGCGCCTCGTCGCGGCGTTCCTCGCGGACCTTCACGTAGTGGACGTACTCGGCGGCCGCCGCGGCCGCCAGCAGGGCGCTGGCGCCCTGGGCCATGGTGCGCAGCTGTTCGGCGTTCAGCCGCTCGCCGAGTGCGGCGAGCTCGGGCCGTTCGCCGGCGGCGCGCAGTGCCTCGTCGATGAGCCGGTCGAACTCCGGTCGGTCTTCGGTCAGCAGGTGCGGAGCGCTGGTCATGTGCATCCCCCGATGCTCCGTAGAAGCCGGTTTCCCCGCGTAGACCCGGGTGCCGGCCGAAACGGAGGAGAGCCTGCTACGGATAGTGCGATGGTAGAGCGCCCACACCACGCCGTGACAGGGGCTTTCCGGAAATACCCCTCTGCGTAAGCTCTCAGTCGCTCAGCGGAAACCGTACGACGAGCAGCTTGCCCGCCATCGTCACCCCGCCGTCCATCGCGATGGCGAGCCCGTCCGCGTACACGTGCGGGCCGTCCACGGCCTCGGGTCCCCGGGTGTCGTCGCCGTCCTCGGTGCCCACTTCGCCGAGCAGGTAGGGGATGGGGCTGTGGCCGTGCACCACCCGGCTGCCGCCGTAGGTGTCGAGCAGTTCGCGGACGGCCTGGGGGCCGGTCTCCTCGTCGCGGAAGGCGAAGCGCTTGGTGAACTTCCGGAAGAGGTCCCAGGTGATGTCCACGTCGCCCCGGTTGAGGAGCTCGTGGATGGTGTCGTTGACGTCCTCGATGGAGTCGCCGTAGTCCAGGTAGGCCGTGGTGTCGGAGTGCAGCAGCAGGTGGTCCTCCTCCAGCACGGCCGCGTCCAGCCGCGACATCCACTGGATGTGCACGTCCTGCAGGCGCTCCATGTCGCTGCGCTGGCCGCCGTTGAGCAGCCAGGCGGCCTGGAAGGTGGCGGTGCCGGCGCCGGACACGACGGGGGTGTCGCCGAACCGCTTGGCGCCGATGAGCAGCAGCTCGTGATTGCCCATCAGGGCCTTGCAGTAGCCGCCGGCGGCGGCCGCCTCGGCGGACAACCGCATCACGAGGTCGATGACGCCGATGCCGTCCGGGCCGCGGTCGGTGAAGTCGCCGAGGAACCAGAGCCGTGCGTTGCCCGCGGACCAGCTGCCCTCCGCGTCGATCAGCCCCTGGGCGTGCAGCTCGGCGACGAGTTCGTCGAGGTAGCCGTGTACGTCGCCCACGACGTACAGCGGGCCGGGGCCGGCGGTGTCCTGCGGGACGTACTGGACCTGGACGGTGTCGCCGGGGCCGCCGAGCGTGCCGCGGCCGATGACGGGGAGGTCCCGGTAGGTCGGGGTGTAGCCCTCGAGGTCGTCCTCGTCGGGGCCCCGGCCCGTCGCGTGCACCGGTTCGGCATCCGCGTGCGCGTGGCCCTGCGGGTCCCCGTGCGGGGGCTCCTCGCGGCGCGGGTCGTGCTGCGGCTCATGGTGCGGCTCGTGGTGCCGGACCGGGGGCGCCGGGGGTGCGGGCGGCTGCGGCGGGTGGCCGGGCTGCGGGGGCACGGAGGATCGTGCGCCGTCCTCGTAGTACGCGGGGTACTCGCCGTACACGGGAGCCTCGTTCGGCAGACCGGTGGATACGGCGTACGGGGCGGCGGGTTCGGTGACTGGCACCCGGAAGTCCCGCAGCGTCTCCGTCCGCATCGCGGGTCCCTGACCGGCCCCCTGAGTCATCGACCCCTCCACCACCGTCGCGCTGCCGTACACCTGCGGACCCTCCTGACCTCCTGGGAGGAGGGTCCGTGATGTCGTGCGCCCATCATAGGAATGCGGCTCGCGCTGTGTGACGCACCAGGGGTGGTGAATCCTTTGCGGAGCGTATCGTTCCTACCGTTTTTGCCCGATATTGCCGTTGCTGAAATCCTGGACCGACCGCCGATCAGGCCGACCGGACGGTCTGCCGGTCAGTCCTGGGCCGGAGATCGGGGCGGGCTGACGGTCCTTCGGGGCTGCCTGCGCTGCGACGAGGTACGGATGATCAGCTCGGTCGGGACCACCTGTTCGACCGGACGTCCGGTGTCCACGCCCTCGATCGCGTCGATGAGCAGCTGGACGACGGCGGTGCCGATGCGGCGCGGCTTGAGGGACAGGGTGGTGATCGGCGGTTCGGTGTTGGCGTACACAGTGGACTCGCTGCAGCAGACGAGCAGCAGGTCCTCGGGGACGCGCAGGCCGTAGCGGCGGGCGGCGGCGAGCAGGTCGGTGCCGTTGGGGTCGAAGAGCCCGTAGACCGCGTCGGGGCGGTCCGGGCGGGCGAGCAGCCGGTCGGCGGCGACGGCGCCCGCGCACGGGTCGTGGGCGGGGTAGGACTCGTAGACCGGGTCCTGGCCGACGCGCTCGCACCAATTGAGGTACGCGGTGGTGGACAGGCGGGTGTAGGTGTCGGTGGTGGTGCCGGTCAGCAGGCCGATCCGGCGGGCGCCGGCGGCGGCGAGGTGGTCGAGGAGGCCGAGCACGGCGGCCTCGTGGTCGTTGTCGACCCAGGCGGTGACGGGCAGGGATCCGGCGGGCCGGCCGTCGGAGACCACGGGGAGGCCCTGGCGGACCAGCTCGGAGACGACGGGATCGTGGTCGGAGGGGTCGATGACGACGGTGCCGTCGAGGGCGACGTTGGACCAGACGTCGTGGCGCGAGGTGGCGGGCAGGATGACGAGGGCGTAGCCGCGGGCGAGCGCCGCCGAGGTGGCGGCCCTGGCCATCTCGGCGAAGTAGGCGAACTCGGTGAAGGTGAAAGGTTCATCCCCGTAGGTCGTCACGGTCAGGCCGATGAGGCCGGACTTGCCGGTACGGAGGGTGCGGGCTGCGGCCGACGGGCGGTAGCCCAGCCGGTCGGCGACCTCGCGAACGTGGCGACGGGTGGCGTCGGGCAGCCGTCCCTTGCCATTGAGCGCGTCGGAGACGGTCGTGATGGAGACGCCGGCCGCGGCGGCCACGTCCCTGATGCCGGCCCGGCCCTGTCGGCCGGCGGCCCGCCGGGTGGTCTCGGTCCGGCTCACCTGGTGCTTCCCTGCTGCTGTCATGGCGAGCCGATAGTAGGGCTCGGCGGGGGGCGCGGGCCGGGTGCATATGCACGCGTTGACAGGCACGTTTCTGCATGGTTAGACACCCTCAATGACCTTGGAAATAAAGGCATTTCATGGCGTGGGTTGATGGTGGAGCCTGTCGGCGGGTCCGAGCATGCCAAACCGATGCGGTTGCGGCCCGATCGCAACTCACCTGCACGAGGGATGCGCGCCACGGCGCAGGCCACCGGCGCACGCATATATGCGTGCGCTCCCCCTCATTCCAGGCGCCCCCATTCTCGGAAGGGCGGAATCCTCATAAGGTGAGCAGTATTGAGTCGACGGCGACGTCGTACGGGACGGTCGAGGAGGACCTGCGGTGAGCGAGAACAGCCCGAAGCTGCGCGCCGAGCTGGACGGCATTCCGACATACAAGCCCGGCAAGCCGGCTGCCGCGGGCGGGCCCGTCGCGTACAAGCTGTCCTCCAACGAGAACCCGTACCCGCCGCTGCCGGGGGTGCTGGAGAGCGCCGTCACGGCGGCCGGGGCCTTCAACCGGTACCCGGACATGGCATGCACCGGCCTGCTGAACGAGATCGCCGAGCGGTTCGGCGTGCCGGTCGAGCACGTGGCCACGGGCACCGGCTCGGTGGGCGTGGCCCAGTCGCTGATCCAGTCCACGGCGGGCCCGGGTGACGAGGTCATGTACGCCTGGCGCTCCTTCGAGGCGTACCCGATCATCACGCAGATCTCGGGCGCGACCTCGGTGCAGGTGCCCCTCACCGAGGGCGACGTGCACGACCTGGACGCCATGGCCGCGGCGATCACCGAGCGGACCCGGCTGATCTTCGTTTGCAATCCGAACAACCCCACGGGCACCGCAGTGCGCCGGGCCGAGCTGGAGCGGTTCCTGGACCGGGTGCCCTCGGACGTCCTGGTGGTCCTGGACGAGGCGTACCGCGAGTTCGTGCGCGACGCCGACGTCCCGGACGGCATCGAGCTGTACCGCGACCGCCCCAATGTCGCGGTCCTGCGTACGTTCTCCAAGGCATACGGCCTCGCCGGCCTGCGGGTCGGCTTCGCGGTCGCGCACGAGCGGGTGGCGGCGGCGCTGCGCAAGACGGCGGTGCCCTTCGGGGTCAGCCAGCTCGCCCAGGACGCGGCGGTGGCCTCGCTGCGCGCCGAGGACGAGTTGATGGGCCGGGTCGGGGCACTGGTGGGCGAGCGGGCGCGGGTCCACGAGACGCTGCTGGCGCAGGGCTGGACCGTGCCGGACACGCAGGCGAACTTCGTGTGGCTGCGCCTCGGTGAGCGGACCGCGGACTTCGCGGCGGCCTGCGAGAAGGCCGGTGTGGTGGTCCGGCCCTTCGCGGGCGAGGGCCTGCGGGTCACGATCGGCGAGCCCGAGGCGAACGACCTCTTCCTGCACACGGCGGGGGAGTTCTTCAAGGAGCTCTAGGCCCGGGGAGCACTGGGCTCTTCTCAGGCGAGTTCCACGCGGATGGGATCGCCATCGCGAACGGTGGACAGCAGGCGGGGGTCGCCGTCGAACGAGCCGAGCACGTTGCACGGACTCGCCAGGCGGCTCTCGCCTCCGCGTGAGATGGGCGTCGGACCGTAGGGCAGCGCCAGGGCGTCGCCCTCGGTCCAGAACGCGACGGTGCCGGGCTCGACGACCTGCTGGGCGTCGTCTTCCAGAGCCACGGAGACGCCCGTGTCGAAGTAGACCTCCTCGCCCCACGTATGCGCGGAGGCGGAGATCGGGAGGGCCTCGGCGAGCGCCTTGCCGGTCGGGGTCTCGTCGAGGGTTGCGGTGAGCTGGCCGGCAGGCCAGGAGATTCGAATCTGCATGAGCCGAATTCAACAATCTGTTGAATGGATTGGCTAGAGGGGCACCCCAGGTGAAGCTGGCCGAAAGGTGTGCGTCATAATGCTTGTGAATGTGAACGCGTTCACAAGCGTGTCTGCTTCCTCCCGGAATGGGCGTGCTTGGGAGGCGGGCTTCCCCTGTGACCACGGCGATGCGAAGGAGACGAGGACGTGGACCTGGCTCTGGCGCCAGAAACCCTGGCGCGATGGCAGTTCGGCATCACCACCGTCTATCACTTCCTCTTCGTGCCCTTGACGATCTCGCTCGCCGCGCTCACGGCCGGCCTGCAGACCGCTTGGGTGCGCACCGAGAAGGAGAAGTACCTCAGAGCCACCAAGTTCTGGGGAAAGCTCTTCTTGATCAATATCGCGATGGGTGTCGTCACCGGCATCGTCCAGGAGTTCCAGTTCGGTATGAACTGGTCCGACTACTCGCGGTTCGTGGGTGACATCTTCGGTGCCCCCCTCGCCTTCGAGGCGTTGATCGCCTTCTTCTTCGAGTCCACCTTCATCGGACTGTGGATCTTCGGCTGGGACAAGCTGCCCAAGAAGATCCACCTGGCCTGCATCTGGATGGTGTCCATCGGCACCGTCCTGTCCGCCTACTTCATCCTGGCGGCGAACTCCTGGATGCAGCACCCGGTCGGCTACCGGATCAACGAGGAACGAGGTCGGGCGGAGCTCACCGATTTCTGGCTGGTGCTCACCCAGAACACCGCGCTCACCCAGTTCTTCCACACCATCACGGCCGCCTTCCTCGTCGGCGGCGCGTTCATGGCCGGCATCTCCGCCTACCATCTGGCGCGCAAGAAGCACATCCCCGTGATGCGCAGCTCGCTGCGTCTGGGACTCGTGGTCCTGATCATCGCCGGCCTGGGCACCGCGATCAGCGGTGACCTGCTCGGCAAGGTCATGTTCAAGCAGCAGCCCATGAAGATGGCCGCCGCCGAGGCCCTCTGGGACGGTGAGGCGCCCGCGCCCTTCTCCGTCTTCGCCTACGGCGACGTCGAAAAGGGCCACAACAAGGTGGCCATCGAGATCCCGGGCCTGCTGTCCTTCCTGGCCAACGACGACTTCACCTCGTTCGTCCCGGGCATCAACGACGTCAACAAGGCCGAGCAGGAGAAGTTCGGGCCCGGCGACTACCGGCCCAACATCCCGGTCGCCTACTGGGGCTTCCGCTGGATGATCGGCTTCGGTATGGCCTCGCTCGGCGTGGGTGTGCTGGGACTCTGGCTGACCCGCAAGAAGTTCCTGCTGCCGCCCGGTCTGCGCACCGGGGAGGACGAGGTTCCGAACCTGGTGCTCTTCAAGAAGGCGCTGAGCCCCAGAATCGGCAACCTCTACTGGATCGTCGCCCTGTGGACCACGGGCTTCCCGCTCATCGCCAGCTCCTGGGGCTGGATCTTCACCGAGATGGGCCGCCAGCCGTGGGTGGTCTACGGAGTCCTGCGCACCCGCGACGCGGTCTCGCCGCACGTCTCCCAGGCCGAGGTGCTCACCTCGATGATCGGCTTCACCCTGCTCTATGCGGTGCTGGCCGTGATCGAGGTCAGGCTCCTGGTCAAGTACGTCAAGCTCGGCCCGCCCGAGCTCACCGAGGCCGACCTCAACCCGCCCGCCAAGATCGGCGGGGACGACAAGAACCCCGACCGGCCGATGGCCTTCTCGTACTGAGGCTGAGGAGAACGCACCATGGAGCTCCACGACGTCTGGTTCGTGCTGATCGCCGTTCTGTGGATCGGCTACTTCTTCCTGGAGGGCTTCGACTTCGGTATCGGCGTACTGACTAAGCTGCTCGCCCGCGACCGTACGGAGAAGCGGGTCCTGATCAACACGATCGGCCCGGTGTGGGACGGCAACGAAGTGTGGCTGCTCACGGCGGGCGGCGCGACCTTCGCCGCCTTTCCCGACTGGTACGCCACCCTCTTCTCCGGCTTCTACCTGCCTCTGCTGCTCATCCTGGTCTGTCTGATCATCCGCGGTGTGGCCTTCGAGTACCGGCACAAGCGCCCCGAAGAGCGCTGGCAGGCCAACTGGGAACACGCGATCTTCTGGACCTCGCTGATTCCCGCCTTCCTGTGGGGTGTGGCCTTCGCCAACATCGTGCGGGGAGTGAAGATCGACGAGAACAAGGAGTACGTCGGCAGCTTCCTCGACCTGCTCAACGTCTACTCGCTCCTCGGCGGTCTGGTGACCCTCACGCTGTTCACCTTCCACGGCGCGGTCTTCGCCTCGCTCAAGACCGTCGGCGACATCCGGGACCGGGCGCGCAGGACGGCGACCGTGCTGGGTCTCGTCACCGCCGTGCTGGCTCTGGCCTTCCTCCTCTGGACGCAGGTCTCGCTCGGCGACGTGAAGAGCCTGATCGCGATGGCCGTGGCGGTGCTTGCCCTGCTCGGCGCGCTCGGCTCCAACCTGGCGGGCCGCGAGGGCTGGTCGTTCGCCTTGTCCGGGATCACCATCGCGGCCGCCGTCGCGATGCTCTTCCTGACGCTCTTCCCGAACGTGATGCCCTCCTCGCTCGATCCGGCCTGGAGCCTTACGGTCGCCAACGCATCGTCCAGCCCGTACACGCTGAAGATCATGACCTGGTGTGCCGCCGTGGCCACCCCGCTCGTGCTGCTCTACCAGGGCTGGACGTACTGGGTGTTCCGCAAGCGGATCGGGACGCAGCACATCGCCGACGCGCACTGAGCGCAGGCCGGTGGACGCGTCCGCGTCCTCGCGCCACCTGACCCGCCGGCCCGACCGGCCCTCCCCCGGAGGATGTTTCACGTGAAACCGATCGACCCGCGCCTGCTCCGGTACGCCCGTTCCACCCGCCTCTTCCTGGGGGCGGTGGTGGCCCTGGGGCTGGCCGGGGCGGGGCTGGTCGTCGGTCAGGCGATGCTCATCGCCGAGATCGTGGTCGGAGCCTTCGAACGGGGCCTCGACGGCGCGGCACTCAGGGTGCCGCTCCTGCTCCTCGCGGCGGTGGCGCTGGGTCGCGCTCTGATCGCATGGCTCACGGAGCTGGCCGCGCACCGTGCCAGTGCGGCGGTCAAGTCGGAGCTGAGGCGCCGGCTGCTGGACCGGGCCGCCGAGCTCGGGCCCGGGCGCCCGGGCGGGCAGCGCACCGGATCGCTGGTGTCGCTGGCCACCCGGGGCGTGGACGCGCTCGACGACTACTTCTCCCGCTATCTGCCCCAGTTGGGGCTCGCGGTCGTGGTGCCGGTCGCGGTGCTCGCCCGCATCATCACCGAGGACTGGGTGTCGGCGGCCATCATCGTGGTCACGCTCCCCCTCATCCCGGTGTTCATGGTCCTCATCGGCATGGCCACCCAGACCCGGATGGACCGCCAGTGGCGGCTCCTGTCGCGGCTGTCGGGTCACTTCCTCGACGTGGTGGCCGGCCTTCCGACCCTGAAGGTCTTCGGCCGCGCCAAGGCTCAGGCCGAGTCGATCCGCAAGATCACCGACGACTACCGGCGGGCGACGATGCGGACGTTGCGCATTGCCTTCCTGTCGTCCTTCGCACTGGAACTGCTGGCGACCTTGTCGGTCGCGCTGGTGGCCGTGACGATCGGCATGCGACTGGTCCACGGCGAACTCGACCTCTATACCGGCCTGGTCATCCTGATCCTGGCGCCCGAGGCCTACCTGCCGCTGCGACAGGTAGGAGCCCAGTACCACGCGGCCGCAGAGGGGCTGGCGGCCGCCGAGGAGATCTTCGAGATCCTGGAGACCCCCGCCACCGGCCCGGTCGGTACGGCGGAGCTGCCGGACGGCGCTCCCCTGCGGATCGAGATCGACGGGCTCGCCGTTCGCTACGAGGGTCGTGACGAGGACTCGCCGCGGCCCGTTTCGCTGGCCGTCAGACCGGGCGAGTGCGTGGCCCTCACCGGCCCGAGCGGGGCCGGCAAGTCCACGCTGCTCCAGGTGCTGCTGGGGTTCGTGCAGCCGACCGCCGGACGGGTGCGGATCGCGGGGGTGGACCTGGCTGAGCTGTCGCCTGAGCACTGGCGGCAGCGGATCGCCTGGGTGCCCCAACGTCCGCACCTCTTCGCCGGGACCGTCGCCGAGAACGTACGGCTGGCCCGCTCCGGGGCCCGTGACAGCGAGGTGACCGCCGCCCTGAAGGACGCCGGAGCCTGGGAGTTCGTCTCCGCCCTGCCGCGCGGTGCCGAGACCCTGCTGGGTGAGGGCGGCGCGGGTCTGTCCGCCGGGCAGCGGCAGCGGCTGGCGCTGGCTCGGGCTTTCCTGGCGGACCGGCCGGTGCTGCTGCTGGATGAGCCGACGGCGGCGCTGGACGGCGAGACCGAGGCCGGCATCGTGGACGCGGTCCGGCGGCTCTCCGAGGGGCGGACGGTACTGCTGGTCGTGCACCGGCCGGCCCTGCTCGCCGTAGCGGACCGGGTGGTCCGCATGACGTCCGGTTCCCTCCCCGACGGATCGGGCCCGCTCCCCCGCACCGTACGGCCCGCGGTGGCCGGCGAGGAGCCGGCCTCCGGTGGGCTTGGCCCCGACGCCGGGGAGTGGATCCTCGGGGCCGCTCCCGAGCGAGTGCGGCCCGGCGGGACCTCGTCCGATGCGGGGGAAGCCGATCCGCTGCGCCGGGTGCGGGCGGTGGCTCGGGCATGGCAGGGCCGGTTCAGACTGGGGCTGCTGCTCGGGGCGCTGGCCGTCGGCTGCAGCGTCGGCCTGATGGCCGTGTCGGGCTGGCTGATCTCAAGGGCCTCCGAACAGCCCCCCGTCCTCTACCTGATGGTGGCCGTCACCGCGACCCGCGCCTTCGGAATGGGCCGTGCTGTCTTCCGGTACGCCGAACGGCTCGTCTCGCACGACGCCGTCCTGCGGATGCTCGCCGACCTCAGGGTGTCGGTGTACCGCCGGCTGGGGCGCATCGCGCCCGCCGGGCTGCGCGAACACCGGCGCGGGGACCTGCTGGCCCGGCTGGTCGCCGACGCCGACGCGCTGCAGGACTACTGGTTGCGCTGGCTGCTGCCGGTCGGCACCGCCGTACTCGTCGGAACCGGGTCCGTCGCGTTCACCACCTGGCTGCTGCCCGAGGCGGGAGCCGTGCTCGCCGTCGGCCTCCTCGCTGCGGGAGTCGGGGTGCCGTTGGTCAGCGGTGCGTGCGCCCGTCGTGCTGAGCGCAGGCTCGCGCCGGCACGCGGTGAGCTCGCCACCCGGGTGGCCGATCTACTGACCGGCACCGCGGAACTCACCGTGGCCGGGGCGCTGGCGGACCGAAAGGGCCGGGTGCGGGAGAGCGACGGCGTGCTGACGCGCATCGCCGCGCGGGGCGCTGCCGCGGGCGGGCTGGGCGGCGGCCTGTCCGCCCTGGTCTGCGGGCTCACGGTGGTGGCCGCCGCGGCCGTCGCCGCGACCGCGGTCCACGACGGACGGCTGTCCGGGGTGGCCATGGCCGTCGCGGTGCTGACGCCCCTCGCCGCCTTCGAGGCGGTGACCGGACTCCCCCTCGCCGTCCAGTACCGCCAGCGGGTGCGCCGGAGCGCCGAACGGGTCTACGAGGTCATCGACACTCCCGTGCCCGTCGCTGAGCCGGCGCAGCCTGCCGCGGCTCCCGCCTCGCCCTTCCCGGTCAGGCTCGCCGGGCTCTCCGCCCGCCACCCGGGGCAGGAGCGCGACGCGCTGCGGGGGTTGGACCTCACCCTGGAAGCAGGCCGCCGCATCGCGGTCGTCGGCCCCTCGGGCTCCGGCAAGACCACACTGGCCCAGGTCATGCTCCGCTTCCTGGACCCGGCCGAGGGCTCCTACAGCCTGGGCGGCGCCGACGCGCGCACCCTCGACGGCGACGATGTACGGGCGCTCGTCGGCCTCTGTGCCCAGGACGCGCACCTCTTCGACAGCTCGGTCCGGGAGAACCTTCGGCTGGCCCGCACCGCGGCGAGTGAGGAGCAGCTGCGGGAAGCACTGGCCGCGGCCCGGCTGCTGGAGTGGGCGGAGGGACTGCCGGACGGGCTGGACACGCTGGTCGGCGAGCACGGTGAGCGGATCTCCGGCGGCCAGCGCCAACGCCTGGCCCTGGCCCGGGCGCTGCTTGCGGACTTTCCCGTACTGGTGCTCGACGAGCCGGCCGAGCACCTGGACCTGGCCACGGCGGACGCCTTGACCGCGGACCTGCTGGCGGCGACGGAGGGCCGCACCACCGTGCTGATCACGCACCGGCTGGCCGGCCTGGAGACGGTCGACGAGGTACTCGTGCTGGACGGCGGCGAGGTGGTGCAGCGCGGCGGGTACGCGGAGCTGGCCGCGGTCGAGGGGCCGCTGCGCCGGATGCTGGAGAGGGAGCGGGCCATGGACGGGACTTTGGCCAACTTTCCCCTCTAATGGGGACTAACTACTCTCAAGGGCATGTCAGCGCAGCCGTCGCAGGAGCCGCCGGATCCCCTGCCGGATTCCTCACGGGGGACACCGGACCCCCTGGCCGCCGCCACCGAGGCCACCAGAAGCCTGCACGGACTGTCCACCGAGCTCACGGCGCGGGTACCGCAGCTACTGGAGGCCATGCGGTCGGTCGGTACCGGCCTGGAGCTGCACTCCACGCTCGACCGCATCTGTGAGACCGCGGCCGAGCTCGCGGACGCACGGTATGCGGCGATCGGCGTCGTCGATACGGAGGGCCGCGGGCTCTCGGACTTCGTCACCCACGGGATCAGCGCGGAGGTGTCCCGGAAGATCGGACACCGTCCGGACGGGAAGCGGGGCCTGCTCGGAGCGTTGATCTCACACTCCGACACCGTACGGCTCGCCGACCTGACGCAGGACCCGCGCTCGGCTGGCTTCCCGGCGCACCATCCGCCCATGAAGACCTTCCTCGGCGTCCCGATCCGGGTGCAGGGGGAGATCTTCGGCAACCTGTACCTCGCCGAGAAGAACGGCGGCGTCGAGTTCAACGACTACGACGTGGACATGGTCCGGGTGCTGGCCACCGAAGCGGGTATCGCCATCGGCAATGCCCGGCTGTACGAGGCTGCCACCCAGCGCGAGCGCTGGATCGACGGCTCGGTCGCCGTCACCACGGCCCTCCTCTCCGGCGGGGACGCCGACGACGCGCTCTCGGTGGTGGCCGAACAGGCCCGCCGGCTGGCGGACTCCGACGCCGGGATCGTCCTGCTGCCGGCCGAGGACGGCGGGATGGAGATCGTCGCCGTATCGGCGGAGAACCCGGCGACCTCGCTCGGCGTCGTGCTCCCGGGCGAGAGCCCCGTGGTCGACCATCTGCTGCGCGGCGAGCCGGTCTTCACGGACGACGCCTCGGCGGATCCTCGTATGATCAGCCGGCTCACCCGCCAGTACGGCCCCTGCATGATGCTGCCCCTGCACAGCGGCGGGCGGGTGCTGGGCGCGCTGGTCACGCCCCGAGCCCGAGGCAAGCGGCCCTTCAGCGAGGCCGAGCGGACCCTGGCCACTCAGTTCGCCTCGCAGGCGGCGCTCGCGCTGATGATGGCCGAGGCACAACGCGACCGGGAGCGGCTCGCGGTTTTCGAGGACCGTGACCGGATTGCCCGCGACCTGCACGATCTGGTCATCCAGCGGCTGTTCGCCACCGGGATGATGCTGGAGGGCGCCCAGCGCCGGTCGATCGTCCCCGAAGTTCGCAGCGGAGTGGGCAAGGCCGTGGACGAGCTGGACGTGACGATCCAGGAGATCCGTACGGCGATCTTCGCCCTCCAGCAGGGGCCCGTGGAAGCCCCGTCCGGGCTACGCACCCGCGTCCTGAGGGAGATCAACATGGCGGCCGTTCCACTGGGCTTCAAGCCTGCGCACCGCTTCCTCGGGGCGGTCGACACGGTCGTCGGCGAGCTGGTCGGCAAGAACCTCATCGCCGCGCTGCGGGAGGCGCTGTCCAATGCCTTCCGGCACGCCGACGCCTCCCGCATCGAGGTGGTCCTGGACTGCACCGTCACCTTGCCCGACGGCAGGCCCGGAGTCAGGCTGGAGGTCGCCGATGACGGGGTGGGCATCCCCGCGAGCGGCCGCCGCAGCGGTCTGCGCAACCTGCGGCGGAGGGCGGAGTCGCTCGGCGGTACGAGCTCCTACGGGCCGGGCATTGGGGAGGACGGCGGTGGGACCACCCTGGTGTGGGAGGCCCCGCTCCAGTAGCTGCGTTGCCTAACCCAGGTGTCGCGCGAGGCGCTCGGCCAGGATCCGCTCGATGACGAGGGCGACCCCGTCCTCGTTGTTGGCGACCGTACGGCCGGAGGCGGCCGCGATCACATCGGGGTGGGCGTTGCCCATCGCGTAGGAGGTGCCGGCCCAGCTGAGCATTTCCACGTCGTTCGGCATGTCCCCGAAGGCGACGACCTCGGAGGGGGAGATGCCCCGCTCGGCGCAGCACAGTGCCAGGGTGCTCGCCTTGGACACGCCGTGGCCGCTGACCTCCAGGAGGGAGGTGGGGCTGGAGCGGGTGATCGACGCGAATGCCCCGGCGGCGGAGCGCGCCAGTCCGAGGAACTCGTCCGGGGTGATCTCGGAGTGGTGTGCCAGCAGCTTGAGGACGGGTGCGGCGCTTTCGTCCGCGTGCTCGTGGAGCAGTTCCTCAGCGGTCGCGAGTCGGGCGCCCGGATCCTTGAAGAAGGGCGGGTATCCCGGCTCGTAGTTGATGCCGGCGGTCAGTTCGACCGCGAAGGACGTGCCGGGTGCCGCCTCGCGCAGGGCTTCCACGACGGAGAGCGCGGCCATCCTCGGGAGGGCCCTGACCTGTACGAACTCGCGTCCGGCATGCAGGTCGACCACCGCCGCGCCATTGGCGCAGATCGCGAGGCCGTGGCCGTGGACATGGTCGGCGACCACGTCCATCCACCGGGCCGGGCGGCCGGTGACGAAGAAGACCTCGATCCCCGCCGCCTCGGCGGCTGCGAGTGCCGCGACGGTACGAGGCGAGACGGACTGGTCATCGCGCAGCAGGGTGCCGTCGAGGTCGGTGGCGATGAGCCGGGGCATGGGGGTTGGCCCGTCCGGGCGCTGAGAAGCCGAGGTCACCGCTCCATCTTCGCCCATGGGGCGGGAGGGGCGGACCATGATCGAGCCAGGCTGCGGCCCGGCCGATGTTTCACGTGAAACGTATCGGGGGGCGATGTTTCACGTGAAACCTCGCCCCCACCGTAGGCTCGATGCATGAGTCTGCGTCTGAGCACGGTGATCCTTCCGGTACGTCGATGGCATGAGGGGGGCCGGGATCAGTGGCTGCGGGCCGAGCAGCTCGGTTTCCACACCGCCTACACCTACGACCACCTGTCGTGGCGGACCTTCCGCGACGGCCCCTGGTTCGGTGCCGTGCCCACGCTGACCGCAGCAGCCACCGTCACCGAGCGGATGCGCCTGGGCACGCTCGTCACCTCGCCGAACTTCCGCCATCCGGTGACCCTCGCCAAGGACCTCATCACCTTGGACGATGTGTCGGGCGGCCGGATCACGCTGGGCATCGGCGCCGGTGGCAACGGGTTCGACGCCACGGCCCTGGGGCAGGAGGCATGGTCCCCGCGTGAGCGCGCCGATCGCTTCGCCGAGTTCGTGCCGCTGCTGGACCGGCTGCTGACGGAAGGTTCCGTGACCCATGAGGGCGCCTTCTATTCCGCCGAGGAGGCCCGCAACGTCCCTGGTTGTGTGCAGGGGCCGCGGCTGCCGTTCGCGGTCGCCGCGACCGGTCCGCGAGGTCTGCGGCTCGCCGCCCGGCACGGGCAGGCATGGGTGACCACGGGTGATCCGAAGCTCTTCGAGAACGGCACGCCCGAGCAGTCGCTGGAGGCCCTGCGCGGGCAGATCGAACGGCTCGAAAAGGCCTTCGTGGAGATCGGCCGGGCCCCCGAGCCCATGGAGAAGATCCTGCTGACCGGCTTCACGCCCGAGGCCAACACCGTGCTGGAGTCGGTGGACGCGTTCGTCGACTTCGCGGGCCGACACCGCGAGCTGGGCTTCACGGAGCTGGTGGTGCACGCACCGATCCCCGACTCCCCCTTCGCAGCGGACGAGGCGGTCTTCGAGAAGATCGCCACCGAGGCCCTCCCGCAGCTCGATGGCTGATCCTCCGGTCGTCGCCGTTCCCGGGCGGAACGGCGACGACCGGAGCCGGACACGGGGCTGTTATGCGTCCCGGCCGTTCAGCTGTGCCAGCAGCCGCTCGGCGGAGGGCAGGAGCCAGTCCGGCACCTGGTCCTCAGGAAGGGCGCGTGCCTCGTTGATCAGCGCGGTGACGCGGGCCTCACCCGCTTCCGCGTCGTCGCGCTCCTGTTCCGTCCAGGCCGCGTTGTTCAGGCACTGGAACCGCTCCCGCAGGTACTCGGGGCCCAGTTCGGCGTACGTCCGGCCGGCTCGGTCCCACAGCTCGATCTGCTCCAGACGCAGTGCGTCGACCTGTGCCGGGCTCGGCGACGCGGACCCGGGCCCACCCGCGTTCTCGTCCTTGTCGCCGTCGCCGTCGCCGTCGCCGTCGCCGTCGCCGTCGCCGTCCTCGCCGTCCTCGGCTCCGTCGGTCTCCCCGGCGGTGGCGGCGTACCGGTCGAGCACCTGCGCCAGCTGGTGCCAGGTCTGGGCGAGTTCGGACCGCAGGACGCAATCTCCGGGATCGGCGGTGAGCGCCTGCTGCAGTACTGCCGCGGCTTCCCCCATACGGCCCCGGGCGAGGTCCACCGTTGTGGCGGAGATCGCCTCGCGCAGCCCCAGCCAGGCCAGGGAGCGCAGCACCCGCACCTCGGCGACAGGGTCCGCGCCCGTCCTGCGGTGCAGTTCCAGGGCCCGTTCGTAGGCGGCGACCGCCTCCTCGGTCAGTCCTGCGTCGTCCAGGGCGTCGGCGGCCGACTGGGCGAGGCTCGCCTGCGGCCGGGAATCCTCCCAGTCCTTGGCCACCTCCGCCGCCAGAAGGTACTGCTCGGCCGCCGGGCGGAGCTCGCCCAGCCGGCGCAGCAGGTCGCCCAGGAACTCGCGTGCGAACACGGTCTGCCCGTCGCCGTGTTCCAGCAGGTCCGGCAGGGCCGACTGCAGTACCTCGGCGGCCTCGGCGGTACGTTCGTCGCGTGCGTACGCCCTGGCCAGGAGCAGCCGGGCCTGCGCCCCGCCGTCCGCCCCCAGGCCGGCCCGGTCGAACCAGTGGGCAGCGGTGAGCGCGAGTGCCGCCGCCTCCGCCGCCGTCCGGTCCCCGTCCCGCCGCAGGAGGATGTCCGCGAGGGTCAGCCGTACCACGCCCTGCGCCTCGGCATCGGTCAGC